>CAZCJX010000085.1:1840-11787 GCA_964499205.1 uncultured Actinomycetes bacterium
CGTCGGCATGCCCGGCGACGACGAGCTGGTGCAGATCCTCCGCCGCACCACCGGCGAACCGCTGGAGCCGCTCGAAGCGGTCGCCGGCGCCGCCGAGCTGCTGGCCATGCAGTCGCTGGCCCGCCGGGTGCCGGTGGCCGACCACGTCCTCGACTACGCCGTCCGGCTGGTCGCCGCCACCCATCCGGAGCGCAGCCCGCTCGACGAGGTGCGCCGCGGGGTGCGCTTCGGGGCCAGCCCGCGCGGAGCGCAGGCGATGGTCGCCATGGCCAAGGTGCGGGCGCTGCTCGACGGGCGGCCCAACGTCGCCTTCGAGGACGTCGCGGCCGAGGCGCTCCCCGCGCTGCGCCACCGCGTCCTGCTCCGCTACGAGGCCGAGGCGGAAGGCCTCGACGTCGACGCGCTGCTCGGCCGCCTGGTCGACGAAGTTCCCCGCGACCCCGCGGTGCGCTGAGGCATCCCCCATGCCCGTTCTCGACGCGCTCGGTCTCGACGCCGACCTGCTCCGCGCCCTCGACCGCCGAGCCCTGCGGCTGCGGCGCACGCTACCCCTCGCGGAGCTGCCGGGGATGCGGCGGGCTCGGGGAGCGGGGGAGTCCGTCGAGGTCGCCGACCACCGGCCCTACGCTCCCGGCGACGACCTGCGCCGCGTCGACTGGGCGGCATACGGCCGCAGCGACCGGCTCAGCGTGCGCCTGGGCGTCGCCGAGCGGGAGGCGACCGTCAACCTGGTGCTCGACCGCAGCCGCTCGATGGACTTCGGCGAGCCGGTCACCAAGGCCGGGATGGCCCGGTCGCTGGCCGCCGCCCTGGCCTGGGTGGCGGTGCAGGGAGGCGACCGGGTGGCTGTCGCGGGGCTGGGGCGCGCCGTTCTGGCAGTGACCCGGCCCCTGCGCGGGCGGGTCGGGGCGCACCGCGCCTGGGCCAGCCTGGGTGCGCTCCCGCCGGCGACCCAGGGCGGCCCGGCGGCCGCCGTCGCCCTCGCCCGACGCCTCACCCCGGGCCTGTGTGTGCTGCTCTCCGACTTCATGACCGCCGACGAGTGGGGCGGCGCGCTGGCGGCGCTGCGCGCCGCCGGCCAGGAGGTGGTCGCGCTCCAGGTGCTCTCACCCGCCGAGGTCGACCCCGAGCTCTCAGGCGACCTGCGGCTGCGCGACTCGGAGAGCGGCGCCGCCGTCGAGGTGAGCGTCACGCCGGCGGCGCTGCAGTCCTACCGCCGCGCCCTGGAGCTGCACACCGCGCGGCTCGGGGCGCTGGTCCGCGCCCACGGCGGCACCCATCTGCGGGTGCTCACCTCGTCGTCGCCGGCCGCCGTGCTGCTCGGCGACCTGCGCCGCGCCGGGGTGCTGCGGTGAGCTTCGCCACGCCGCTGGCCGGGCTGCTCGGTCTCGCCCTCGCCGGGGTGGTGCTGCTCCACGTGCTGCGCCCGCAGCGCCCCGACCACGTCGTCCCGGCCACCCTGCTCTGGCAGGAGGCGGTGCAGGACGTCGCCGGCAGCGTGCCCTGGCGCCGGCTGCGCCGCTCCTGGTCGCTGCTGCTCCAACTCCTCGCCGGGTCGGCCATCGTCCTGGCGCTGACCGGTCCTGCCGTCGCCGCCGGCACCCGGCTCGCCGGGCGCGTGGCGGTGGTCCTCGACGTGTCGGCGACCATGCAGGCCACCGACGTGGCGCCCAGCCGCTTCGAGGCGGCGCGGTCCCAGGCTCGCTCGCTGCTCGACGGGCTCGCCGCCGAGGCGCGGGTGACCCTGGTGGCCCTGGGCGCGACTCCGCGCGTGGTCGGCGACGGGAGCGGGGACGCCGCAACCGCCCGCCGAGCCCTCGACAGCCTGCACGTCGAGAACGGCGGCGCCGACCTCGAGGGCGCGCTCGCCCTGGCCGCCGCCTCGCTGGGCGCCGCTGGCGGGCGGATCGAGGTCTACACCGACGGCGTCACCGCGCCGCTGCGGGCACCGCTGCGCCTGCCCGCGCCCGTCGAGTGGCACGGCGTCGGCCACAGCGGGGAGAACGTGGCGGTCACCGGCGTCGACGTCAGCCCTGGCGCGCCGGGTCCGGCGGTGGTTGCCCACGTCGCCAACCAGGGCCGCACCCATCGCGACCTTGCCGTCGAGTGCCTGCTCGACGGTCACCTCCTCGACCGCCGCCCGCTCGGCCTCGACGGCGGCCGGACCGGCGACGTCCGCTTCGACCTGCCCCACCAGGGCACCATCGCCGAGGTCCACCTCGATGCCACCGACATCCTGGCCGTCGACGACAGCGCCTGGGTGGCGGTCCGCCCGCCGGCGGCCTTTCGCGTCGCCCTGGTGACCCGCGGCGACACTTTCCTCCTCGACGCGCTGCGGCTGCGCTCCGACGTGAGCGTCGCCGCGGTCGACCCGTCGGCCTACCGCCCGTCGGACGGCTGGGACCTCACCGTCTTCGACGCCACGCTGCCCGCCACCATGCCGCCGGGACCGGTGCTGCTCTGGGGACCGCCGGCTGACCCGCGGCTCGGGGTCGGCGCCGAGGTGGGCGCCGGCTCGCTGCGGCCGGCCGCCGTCGACCCGCTGCTCGACGGCGTCGACCTGGCCACGGTGCGGATCGCGCGCACCCGCTCGCTGGCGCGCTCGACCTTCGGCCGAGCGCTGCTCGACGGCGACAACGGGCCGGTGGTCCTGCTGCGCGACGCCACCCCGCGCGGCGTGCTGGTGGGGTTCGACCTGCACGAGTCCGACCTGCCGCTGCGTCCCGCCTTCCCGGTGCTGGTGGACCGGCTCAGCCACTTCCTCCTGCCCGCGGCGGCGCCGACCAGGCCCCACCTGCCCGGCGAGCCCGTCGAGATCACCGCGCCCTCGGCGTCGACGCCGGTGACGGTGGCGCGTCCCGACGGTTCGGTGGTGCACCTTCCGGATGGCGGCGGCATCCTCCCCGGTGCGGACGCCGACCAGGTCGGCGTCTACGTCGCCACCGTGGGACGCGGCGCGCCGGCTCAGCGGCTGGCCTTCGCCGTGGACGCGCTCGACCCGGGCAACGGCTCGGTCGCCCCGCGCGCCGCGCCGCCCTTGGTCGCGCCGCGGGCGACGGCCGCCGCCGCGTCCGCCGCACCGTCGTCCTTCGCGCTGTGGCCGCTGCTCGCGGCGCTGGCGGTGGTGGCGCTGCTTGCCGAATGGCTGGTGTGGGAGCGCGGTCGATGAGCACCCCGCTGGCCCTCGGCACGCCGCTCGCCCTGCTGCTGTTGATCGTGCCGCTGGCGTTCGCCGTGGTCGCCTTGCGGCGGCGGCGGGTGCGCGCGTCCGCCTTCGCCGCGCTGCCGCGGCGGCGTCGCGGTGTCGCGGTCGGCGTCCGGGTTGCGCTGCTCTGCGCGCTGGTGCTCTGCATCGCGGCGCTGCAGGTGCAGGCGAGCACACCGGCGCAGACACTGGTGGTGGTCGCCGATCGCAGCGCCTCCACCGCCTCCGCCGGCACCGCGGAGACGGCGCTGATCGCCGCGCTGCAGCGGGGCCTGCCGGGCGGGGACCGGCTCGGTGTCGTCGCCACCGGCGCACAGGCGACGGTGGAGCATCCCCCCGACCTGCACCCGCAGGGCAGTGACGGCCTGCCCGTCGCCGTCGACCCGTCGGCGACCGACCTGGCGGCCGGCCTGCGACTCGCCGGCTCGCTGGTGGCGGAGGGGACGCGTGGCCACGTGGTGCTGGTCAGCGACGGCAGGCAGACCAGCGGCGACGCCATCGCCGAGGCGGGCGCCCTGCAGGCGGCGGGGACGCGCGTCGACGTCGTGCCGCTGCGCATCGCCTCCGGTCTCGACGTGCGCGTCGACGCACTGCGCGTCCCCTCGCCGATCACCGCGCAGGCGCGCGCGCACGCGGCTGTCGACCTTGCTTCGTCGGCGGCGACCCACGCGGTGCTTCGCGTCGACGTCGACGGCAGCGCCGTGACCCAGCGCGACCTGGGCCTCGGTGCCGGGGCGACGTCGATCGACGTCGAGCTGCCGCAGCTCGCCGCCGGCCTGCACCACGTCCACGCCGCGATCGACGCACCGCAGGACACGGTGCTGCAGAACAACGTCGGCGACGCGGTGGTGCAGGTGCTGGGGCCGCAGCGCCTCGCGGTGGTCGAGGGCACGGCCGGCGACGGCGCCAACCTGGCCTCCGCCGCGCGCGCTGCGGGACTGCAGGTCGACGTGCTGTCGCCCGCGCAACTGCCCGCCGACGCGGCGCATCTGGCCACCTGGCAGGCGGTCGCGCTGGTCGACGTGTCCGCCGACCAGCTCGGGACCTCGCGCATGGCCGCAGTGCAGACCGCGGTGCGCGACCTCGGCATGGGACTGACGGTGACCGGCGGCGCGCACACGCTCGGTCCGGGCGGCTTCGCGGGAACGCCGCTGGAGCAGACCCTGCCGGTGTCGATGGACGTCAGCGATCCCAAGGACAAGCAGCCGGTCGCGGTGGTGCTGGTGCTCGAGTCGGTGGAGACCAGTGAGGGCGACGGCGTGCTGCGTGCCGCGGCGCGATCGGTGGTGCAGCACCTGCAGCCGCAGGACTTCGTCGGCGTCACCGATGCGCTGCACGGGTTCGCGGTGCCGCTCACCCAGGTCGGCGACGGCCGCGCCGTCGCCGCGCAGGTCGACGCCATCACCCAGTTCGGCGACCCTCCCTCTTACGACCCGTACATCAGCGCCGCGGTGGCGGCGCTGCACGCCCATCCCGAGGCCAACCGGCACATCGTGGTGCTCGGCGACGGCGACGCCGACGCGGTGTCGCCGTCGCTGCTGTCGAGCGTGGTCGCCCAGGGCGTCACGGTGTCGGCAGTTGGTGTCGACATCGACCGCAACCCGGAGCAGATGGGGGAGATGCGCGACGTCGCCGAGGCGGGGCACGGGCGCTTCTACCAGTCGGAGGATGCCTCGCAGGTTCCCGACGTGCTGCTCGACCAGACCTCGCGCGAGCTGCGGCCGTGGATCGTGCAGCAGGCATTCCAGCCCACGACAGCGTCGCCCGCCGACGTGCTCGCCGGCGTCGACCTGGCAGCGCTTCCCGATCTGCAGGGATACGTCACCACCACCGCGAAATCGGGGGCGACGCTGGCGCTGACCGGCCCGCACCGCGATCCCATCCTCGTCGAGGGACAGTACGGCCTGGGACGCGCGGTGGTCTGGACCAGCGACGTCGGCGGCACCTGGAGCGCGGACCTGCTGCGCTGGCGCGACGGCGGCATTCTTCTGGCCAACCTCGTCAACAACGTGCTGCCCCTCGCCGCCGACCCGGAGCTGGCGGTGACCACGGCGGTACAGGGCGCCACCGGCCACGTCGTCGCCCAGCTCTCGGGCGGGGCGGCGGCGGATGCCACCGCTGTCGCCAGCGTTGTCGCGCCCGACGGGTCGCACCTCGACGTGGCCCTCAGCCGCACCGGCTCGGGCCGCTTCGAGGCGGACTTCCCCGCCGCCGCCACCGGCATCTACGTGGTGCGCGTCACCCTCAGCGCCGCAGGCCGCGTCCTGCACACGTCCACCGCGGGGCTGGCCATCGCCTACGCGCCGGAGTACCGCTTCACCGGCACCGACGGGGGCACGCTGGCGGCGATCGCCCGTGCCGGCGGCGGCGCCGTGCTGTCCGGCGCCGCGCCGGTGTTGGGTGCGCCGCTTCCCGTGGCCACCACGCGGCAGGAGCTGACCTCGGCACTGCTGGTGCTCGCCCTGGCACTCCTGCTGGTCGACGTCGCAGTGCGGCGCTTGCGCCTGCGCCGCGGTGACCTCGCGGTGTGGCGCGCCACCGTGGTGGGAGAGGACGGGCAGGGTGCCGCAGCGGCGGCGGGCGTTGCCACGCTGCGCTCGCGCGTGGGTGTCCGACGCGCGGTGGGCCCGGGCACCGGCGCAGCGCGAGCTTCGGTGGTGCGTCCGGCCGGCGAGCGCTCGGGAACCGGCGGACGGGACGCCGGCGCAGCCCGAGGGGGTTCAGGTGAGCCGGCATCGGAGGAGCTGGCGCGGCGGCTGCTCGAGGCGCGGAGGCGGCGATGAGCGTGGCCGTCTCGACAGCGCGGTGGCGGTGTCCGCCGGGGTGGTGGATCATGGCGGCGATGGACGCCGACGCCGCCGAGTGGATCACGGCCGCGTACCGCGCCCACGCGGACGCGGTGTACCGGCTCGCCCGCATCGTCCTTGGCGACGCCGCCGAGGCGGAGGACGTCACCCAGGTGGTCTTCGAGCGCGCCCTGCTCCGCCGGGCCGCCTACGATCCGGACCGACCGCTCCGTCCATGGCTGCTGGGGATCGCGGCACGGGAGAGCCTGCACGTCCGCCGCCGCCTGCGGCTGCGACGGCACGCGCCGCTCGGCGACGGCATGGAGGCGTGGGAGCGCCCAGGCGGCCACGTGTGGGCAGCTGTGATGCGCCTTCCCGCCGGCCATCGTGCCGTGGTCGGCCTCTATTACCTGCACGGCTATTCGACCGAGGAGATCGGCCGGCTGCTCGGCATCCCCAAGGGGACGGTTGCGTCCCGCCTCCATCATGCCCGCGCCCGGCTCCGTTCGTCGCTGGGTGAGGACGCCGCGGAGGTGCAGCCGCTGTGCGACTGAGCGACGAGCAGCTCGACGCGGTGGTCCGCCGTGACATCCAGGATGCCACCGCAGGATGGCGTGCCCCGGAACGGGGCGCCCGTGTGCGCCCCCGGTACCGCCTCTCGCCGCTGGGCGGCGCCGCGCTCGTCGCCGTTGCGGCGGCGGTGGTCGGCGTCGCCATCGCGCGGCCCCTGGCGCCGGCGCACCGCGGCGGCGGCGCCGAGGACGGACGCAGCGGTGGTGCCGGTCCGGTACGCCCCGCGGGCGACTTTCCGCTCGGTCTCAGCGGCGCGTCGCTCACCTGGGACGCGCAGCGAGGCGTGGCCACGCTGTTCATCGTCGGCGCGATGAGCCCACAGGGCGGGCAGCCGGCCGCCGCCAGCCGGACGGGAGCGACGTGGACCTGGTCGGCAACCGCGGGCTGGCAGCGCCCCGGCGCAGCGTCGGCGCCGCCGCCGCGCATCCAGGCGGGCATGGCCTACGATCCCGACGCCGGTGTCGCGCTCCTCTACGGCGGCACCTACGCCGGCGCCAGCCGCTCCGACACCTGGCGGTGGGACGGTGCGCAGTGGCAGCAGCTGCCCGCCACCGGCCCTGGACCCGGTCCCGCGCTGATGTGCTGGGACGCCAGTGCCGACCGCGTCGTGCTCGTCGCCTCCGATCCCGACGGCGTGTCGTCGAGCACCTGGACGTGGGACGGCGCCACGTGGCATCGCCTCGGTGGCGCGCCGGCGGATGGCTTCGTCATGGCGTGGGACGCGGCGGCGGGAGGGCCGGTGCTGGTCACCGCGGCATCGGACCACTCTGCTGCGGGGACGTGGACGTTGCGTGGCGCTGCATGGAGGCGCGTGGCAGACGCGCCACAGCTCTTTGCCACGAACGGGATCGCGAGCCCCGTCTTCCTCGCCGCCGATCGCAGTGGGGTGCTCGTCCTCGTCGGCCAGGGAGGCGACGCACTGCACCCGCAGACGTGGACGTGGGTGCCGGGCGGCTCATGGACACGCGGAGCCGATGCACCCGACCCGTGGGCGGGCGGGATGGTCTCCTCGCCCGTCGCGGGAACACTTCTCTTCGGAGGTCCCAACAGCCTGGGCGCATTCGCGCACACGTATCGGTGGCGCTCGGGACACTGGGTGGACGGCCCATAGCAAGGCGCACCAGGCGCCGTGGCGAGCGGGCAAAAAAGGACCGGGGGCCCGGCCACCGATGTGACCAAGCCCCCGGCCAGAGGTTGATGTGCTACGGAAGGGGAGGGATCAGCTGCAGCCGCTGGTGGCGCCGCAGTTGAGGCACTTGTAGCAGGCGCCGCTGCGCACCATCAGCGACCCGCAGTCGCTGCACGAAGGGGCGTCCTCCTGGTTGAGGAATGCAGTCGGTGCGGCGCGCTGCACGACGGGGACGGGAGTGAGCTGTGGGGCAGCAGCGACCGTCCCTGCAGCAGGAGCAGCAGCAGCACCGCGGGGCGCGGCGACCGCGACGCGGGTGTCGACCACGGGTTCCTCGCCGGCCTCGGTGCCGTCGCGGCGGATGATGCCGAGGCGGTCGCGCTCCTCCCAGGGGAGGAAGCGCGAGGCGAGCCACCGGAAGATGTAGTCCATGATCGACTTGGCGATCGGGATCTCCGGGTTGCCGGTGAAGCCCGAGGGCTCGAAGCGGGAGTGGGCGAACTTGTCGACCAGCGCCTGCAGCGGCACGCCGTACTGCAGCGACATCGACACCACGGTGGCGAAGGAGTCCATCAGGCCGCTGACCGTTGAGCCTTCCTTGGCCATCTTGAGGAAGATCTCGCCGGGCGAGCCGTCCTCGTAGAGGCCGACGGTGATGTAGCCCTCGTGGCCCTGGATGGCGAACTTGTGGGTGAGTGCCTGGCGTTCCTCGGGCAGCCGCTTGCGCAGCGGCCGCTCGACGACCACCGTCGTCGCCGCCACCTTGGCGCCGGTGGTCTTGTCCATGGTGGTCGCCATCGGCTGCGAGCGCTTCGATCCATCGCGGTAGATGGCGAGTGCCTTGAGGCCCATCTTCCAGCCGTCGATGTACGCCTGCTCGACGTCGTCGACGGTGGAGTCGCTGGGCATGTTGACCGTCTTGGAGATGGCGCCGCTGAGGAACGGCTGCACCGCTCCCATCATGCGCACGTGGCCCTGCCAGGCGATCGAGCGCTTGCCCTTGGCCGGCTGGAAGGCGCAGTCGAAGACGGCGAGGTCCTCCTCGCGCAGATGCGGCGCGCCCTCGATGGTGTCGTTGGCGTCGATGTAGGCGACGATGTCGGCGACAGCCGCCTCGCCGTAGCCCAGCCGCTTCAAGGCCAGCGGCACGGTGCCGTTCACGATCTTCAGCATGCCGCCGCCGACCAGCTTCTTGTACTTGACCAGCGCGATGTCGGGCTCGACCCCGGTGGTGTCGCAGTCCATCATGAAGCCGATGGTTCCGGTCGGCGCCAGCACGGTGGCCTGGCCGTTGCGGTAGCCGTGCACCGCACCCAGCTCGTGCGCCTCGTCCCAGGCGCGCCGCGCCGCCTGGATCAGCGGCTGCTCGACGTACTCGTTGGGAATGCGGTACGCCGCCTCGCGGTGCTTGCCGATCACCCGCAGCATCGGCTGCCGGTTGACCGCGTAGCCCTCGAAGGGCCCGATCTCCCGGGCGATGCGCGCCGACTGCGCGTACGCCTCGCCGGTCATGATCGCGGTGACGCAGGCGGCGATGTCGCGTCCCAGCGGCGAGTCGTACGGCGCGCCGCGCGCCATCAGCAGGGCGCCGAGGTTGGCGTAGCCGAGGCCGAGCGGGCGGAACTTCTCGCTGTTCTCGGCGATCCTCGGGGTCGGGTACGACGCGTTGCCGACCAGGATCTCCTGCGCGGTGATGGTCATGTGCACCGCGTGGCGGAAGGCGTCGACGGCGAAGCTGCCGTCCTCGCCGAGGAACTTCATGAGGTTCAGCGAGGCCAGGTTGCACGCCGAGTCGTCGAGGTACATGTACTCGCTGCAGGGATTCGACGCGTTGATGCGGCCGCTGTTGGCCGAGGTGTGCCAGTCGTTGACGGTGGTGTCGTACTGGATGCCCGGGTCGCCGCACTGCCAGGCCGACTCGGCCATGGAGCGCATCAGCTCACGCGCCCGCACCGTCTTGGTGATCCGGTTGGGATCGGTGACGGCGTGCAGGTGCCACTCCTTGTCCTCGAGCACCGCGCGCATGAAGTCGTCGGTGACGCGCACCGAGTTGTTGGCGTTCTGGAAGAAGATCGAGGAGTAGGCCTCGCCGGTGAAGGAGCCGTCGTAGCCGGCGTCGATCAGCGCCCACGCCTTGCGCTCCTCGGTCACCTTGCAGGTGATGAACTCCTCGATGTCGGGGTGGTCGGCGTTGAGGATCACCATCTTGGCGGCGCGGCGCGTCGTGCCGCCGCTCTTGATCACGCCGGCGAAG
>CAZCJX010000086.1:0-11552 GCA_964499205.1 uncultured Actinomycetes bacterium
GACCCTGCACCACGATGTCCTTGATGATGTCGATGGTCCCGGTGACCGCCCGCCCCACGCGGCAGGTCAGCCCCACGATGCGGCCGGCGCGGTTGCGGATCGCCGAGATGCGATGCAGCGTGCGCTCGATTCCCGCGCGATTGTCGTCTCCGAATGCTCCCACTCGTGACGCCACGTACTCGAGATCGGCGTGCGAGATCTGGGCGTGGTCGAGGACCGCGTCACCATCGGTGAAGCGCGCCTCGGGCCGGCGACCCAGGTCGAGCACGATCTCCAGCAGCTCACCGCGCGTGTGCGAGATGCGCGCGGCGGCGTCGGCGATGCGGGGCGGGAGAGCGTCGAAGAGGAGGTGCAGCTCCTCCTCCCACGCGGGGCCGTATGGGGTAGTCATCTGGGCGACGATGGAGTTCCCCTCCGTAATGTGGACGGCACCGGCGCATGCGCCGGGACGGATCGGGCCAGGCCGGCGTGCACCAGCACGCCCTTCTTCTTCGCCCGCTCGGTGTCGGCGCGCAGGCGCACCTTGAGGGCGAGGTCGCGCACCAGCAGCAGCTGGGAGCCGTAGATCTCGAAACCGCGTTGCTGCAGCGAGCGGATCAGCTCGCTGTCGTAGTGGCGCAGCACGCAGCTGACCGGGCCGGGCGGCGCCTGGGCGAGCGCGCTGTCGATCACCTCCTCGCGCAGCTCGGCGTCCTGGCCCTCGCACATGATGGCCAGCAACGTCGGTCGCGCCGGCGACGGCGGGCGCACCGCCACCCACGCCTGGATGCCGCTTACCTCGGCGACGAACTGGCGCACGTCGTCGCGGCCGAGCCGCGCCGGCCAGCCCTGCTGGAAGCCCGCCTGCCACGCCTTCTGCGACGGGCCTTCGAGGTTGGCCACGTGCGATGGCGTGGTGCGCAGGTAGAGCAGGTAGATGCCGGCGGCGTCGTCGCGGCGCGCCGGCCGCAGCACGCCCTGCTCGTGCGGCACGACGCGCGGCACGGCGTGGGAGTCGTCGCGGAAGAGGATCTGCTCGGTGGCGTACTGGGTGAAGCCCTGTTCGAGGAACAGCGCCACCAGCGGATGGTCGACGGGGATGCGCACGTAGAAACGGCTGACGCCGTGTTCCACGCCGTGGTTGCAGAGATGGGTGAGCAGCGGGTCGCCGGCGAAGTGGCCGCGCCCGCTGGGCGCGACGCACAGGTTGGTGATCTGCCAGGCGCGCGTCTGTCCCGGCGCGCCCTGCGCCTGGATGAAGCCGACGATGCCCTGCTCGGGATCCTCGGCGACATACAGCGCGTCGCCGACCTCGCTCAGCGGAACCAGGCTGGTCAGCGTCTTGCTCAACGCGTACCAGAGGCGGACCAGGGTGGCCTGGGGCACGGGGCGGTCGGCGCTCAGTCCGGGGATGACGCCCTCACCCTCCTCGCGCGCCACCGTCTCCCGGTAGAGCTGCTCGATGCGGCCCAGGTCACGGAAGCTGGCGCTGCGAACTTGCATACAGTCTCAGGCCGCCGATGCCACCCGGTTGGTGAGCCGTTGCAGGAAGAGGCGGTGCAGGCGGTCGTCGTGGGTCATCTCGGGGTGGAAGCTGAGGGCGAGATGCGGGCCCTGGGCAACGACCACGGGGTTGTTGTCGATCGTGGCCAGAACCTCGACGTCCCCGCCGGTGCGCTCCACCTTGGGGGCCCGGATGAAGACGGCGTGGTACGGATCCTGCGGTGCGTCGCGCAACGCGGGGATGTCGATGTCGGTTTCGAAGGAATCGACCTGGCGACCCCAGCCGTTGCGGCGCACGTCGATGTCGAGCGCGCCGAGGGCGAGCTGGTCGGGGCGGCCGTCGAGGATGCGGCGGCTGAGCAGGATCATCCCCGCGCAGGTGGCGAAGCAGCCCATGCCCTCGTCGAGACGGGCGCGCAGCGGCGCCTCCAGGCCGAAGACGCGCAGCAGGCGGCTCATCGTCGTCGACTCGCCCCCCGGCATGCTCAGCGCGTCGATGCGCTCGAAGTCGCCGGGGAGGCGCACCTCGCGCGTCGGCACACCGCACCGCTCGAACGCCTGGCGATGCTCACGCACGTCGCCCTGGAGGGCGAGCACTCCGACCGTGGGGTTCGTCACGAATCCAGCAGGGCGCGGCAGGCTCGACCTCGGGGGGAGCTGCTGGGCGCATGGGTCATTGGGTCCAAGTGTACCGCGGGTCCGCCGCCGTGGCGGCCTGTGGTTTCGTGGCATTCGTTCGATTTGACGTGGCGAAGCGGTGGCAGTCAGACTGGCCGGCGCCGCGCCATGCGGGAGCGGCGCGCCGCCGGGAACGCGGCGCGCGAGGAAGAGGAAGGGAGCCGAGAAGGCAGAGAGGGACGCTGCGCGACTGCGACGGCGATCGATCATGCCGTCGCGGGCGGGCTGCCCGGCACGCCGGAGGGGCCTCCCGGTTCGAGGAGGGTTGGCGCATGAAGCCGACGACAGGAAGGATCAGGCGCGTCGCCGCGACGGGGGTCGCCGCCGGGCTCGCGGTGCTCGGGATGGCGGTGACCTCGCCGGGCACGCTGGCGGCGGGATCGATCCCCGGACAGCCGTCGAACGCGTGCAGCGACAACACGGGTGGCGAGTGGATCGAGCAGACGATCATCAGCAACCCGGTCTTTCTCGCCTTCGAGGTCGGTGACGGCGGCACCCAGGGACAGCCGTTCCCCTCGGTGGAGAACCTGCACGTCGCGGTCTGCTACTCGGACACCCCGGGGACCCAGCCGTCCAGCCTCGCGGGCGGGTTCGTCACCGTGGTCGGACCGCAGGTCGGCAACGGGCAACCGACCAATCCCATTCTCGGCTACGCCTGCATCAACGACTCCAACACGGTGATCCAGCCGCAGTGCGGCTTCAACCTCTCCGCCACGATCACTCCCGGGTCCGGGCCGTGCACCGCCTGCGGTGCCACCGTCGCGGTGAGCGTCCCGGTGGCCATCTGCATCGGCGGCGTGATCGTCGGCGCCCACCAGGTGGGGACGACCTGCAGCGGCACGCCGACGCTCCAGGACACCGTGGGCGTGGGCGCCACCGGGCTGATCGTCTCCAGCCTGACCCTCAACCCGGGGCCCAATGGCACGCTGGGCGCCACCAGCCCGACCACGACCCTCTACGTCGACGGGATCTCAGAGCCGCTGACCGCCGGCGCGGGCGTCGGCCTGGGCACCGTGGGAGCGGGGACCACCAACGGCGCCAACACCGCGATCTGCCTGGGTCCGCTGGGTTGCCCCGGCGCCTGGGCGGCCACGTCGGGCGCGCCGTTGGCTTGGCTGGTGCTGCCGGTGGTCGGCACGGTGCCGGTCAACCCGGTCGGCGCTCCCAACCCCGAGTGCTTCGAGATCAACAGCGCCTGCCCGGCGCCGCCGTACAACTTGCCCTGATCCACATGTGAACGCGCGGGGCGTCGCGGCACCGAGCCGTGGCGCCCCGCCTTCGCGTCGAGCCTCACCAACCGCGGGCGGCGAGCAGCTCCTCCTTGGGCAGCGAGGGGATGTCCAGGCCGGGCATGGCCTTGCCCAGTCCGGCGCTGGCCTCGGCGACCAGGTCGGGCTTGTCGAAGTAGGTGGTGGCGGCGACGATGGCCTTGGCGTAGTTCAGCGGGTCGCTGCTCTTGAAGATGCCGCTGCCGACGAAGTTGCCCTCGGCGCCGAGCTGCATCATCAGCGCGGCGTCGGCGGGCGTGGCGATGCCACCGGCGGAGAAGTTGACCACCGGCAGCTTGCCGGTCTGCGCCACCTCGACGACGAGGTCGACGGGAGCGCCCAGCCGCTTGGCCTCGGCGTAGAGCTCGTCGGGACGCATCGCCTGCAGGGCGCGGATGCCGCCCTGCATGGCCCGCATGTGGCGCACCGCCTCGACCACGTTGCCGGTGCCGGCCTCGCCCTTGGTGCGGATCATCGCGGCGCCCTCGCCGATGCGGCGCAGCGCCTCGCCGAGGTCGCGCGCACCGCAGACGAAGGGCACGGTGAACTGCCACTTGTCGATGTGGTTCTCCTCGTCGGCGGGGGTGAGAACCTCGGACTCGTCGACGTAGTCGATGCCCAGCGCCTGCAGCACCTGGGCCTCGACGAAGTGGCCGATGCGCGCCTTGGCCATGACCGGGATGGTGACCGCGGCCATGATCTCCTTGATCAGGCCGACGTCGCTCATGCGGGCCACCCCACCGTCGCGGCGGATGTCGGCGGGGACGCGCTCCAGCGCCATCACCGCCACCGCCCCAGCATCCTCGGCGACCTTGGCCTGGTCGGGGGTGACGACGTCCATGATGACGCCGCCCTTGAGCATCTCGGCCAGGCCGCGCTTGACGCGCGTGCCTCCGGTCGCGTGTCCGTTCTGGGACGCGCTCGCGCCGTTCTCGGCCATGGCAGGAACCTCGAGGCACCGCCCTCCGACTGAAGAACGGAGGCGCGGGTTGCCAGGGGACCCATTCTAGGCGTGCGCCGGTGAGCCGGCCGCGCGGCCTACTGGTTGAGGCCGTTCGAGATGTTGCTGTAGAGGTTCTGGGTGGTGTTGCCCAGCACCTGCAGGGCGACCAGCACGACGATGGCGACGAGGATGAGGATGAAGGCGTACTCGACCATGCCCTGGCCGCGTTCGTCTTCCCGCGAGCGCCGATCGGCCTGCCCGTCGATGTCCTCGGCCGGCTGCGGTGTGCAATCCATGGCCGCACTGTAGGGCCCCTGTCGGCGCGGCCCGATGGCCGTCGGCGATTGTTGACAGAAAGCGGACGCCTTCGTCGGTGGACCGCGAGAACCCGAACTCCCCGGCGCGGGTCTCGGTTCGGTGACAGGGGGACAAAGGCGGGGGTGGGCGCGCCGGCGCGATGGCAGACTGCGGCACGCGATGAGCAGGTTCGTGCGGCGCGCTGGCGCGCCATCGTCAGGTCGGCGCGCCCAGGTGCTCGCTGCCGGCCGGCCCTGGCCGAGCGCGGCGCGGCTGGCCGTGGTCCTGGTGGGGATGCTCGCCCTGGCCAACCTGCTGGTGCAGGTGCTCTGGGGCCTCGACGCGCCGCCCAAGACCGACTACCTCGCCTTCGCCACCGGGGCGCGCGTGCTGCACGAGCAGCCCACCTGCCTCTACTGCGACACGGTGCAGACGGGCACCCAGGCGTCGATCCTCGGCTACGTGCCCACCGCGGGATTCCCCAAGCCGTACGTCAACCCGCCGCTGGTGGCCTGGCTGCTCCAGCCGCTCAGCGGCCTGTCGCTGCGCACCGGGTTGACCGTGCTGGTGCTCATCCTGCTCGGCGCGCTGGCGCTCGCCGGACACCTCTTCGACGACCTGCTGCCCCGCACCTGGCCGCGGCCGATGCGGCTGCTGCTGGCCACGGCGGCGGTGGTGTCGCTGCCGGCGGCGACGGCGCTCGGCCTCGCCCAGTGGGCGCCGCTGCTGCTGCTGGCGGCGCTCGGCGCCGTGGCGGCGCTGCGCGGCGGGCGGCCGGTGCTCGCGGGGTTGCTGCTGTCGCTGCTGCTGGTCAAGCCGCAGACGGTGTGGCTGGTGCTCCCGGCGCTCGCCGCCGCGGGAGCATGGCGGGCGCTCGGCGGGTTTGCCCTGGGGGCGGCGGGGTGGGCTGTGACCGGCCTGCTGCTGGTGGGGTGGGACCAGATGCTCGCCTGGCCGCGGCTGATCATGGACCGGCAGGTCGACGAGGCCTACCGCACCGCGGGACTGCCGGGGATCGTCACGGCGGTGACCGGCAGCGGCCGCGGGGCGTTCGTCGCCTCGATGGTGGGGGCGGCGCTGGTGGTGGTGGCCATGGGCGCCGGCTGGCGGCGGCTGCGCGGGCGTGCGGAACTGGCGGTCGGACTGGGCGTGGCCGCCTCGATGGTGTGCGCGCCGCACGTGTTCCCCGATGACCTCATGCTGCTGGCGGTCACCGCGGTGGTCTGGGCGCCGCTGGCGCCGCGGGCGGCGGTGGCGGGGATGCTGGCGCTGAGCGTGGCGTACCAGGTGGATGGGTGGCTGCCGTCGTCGCTGGCCCACGTCACCGCGATTGCGGCGCTGGGCGTGGCCTGCGCGGCGGGAGCGGCGATGCTGCTGCCGAGCGGCGAACGGTCTCCTCGTGCCCGGCGGGACCTGCCGGTGGAGCGGCCCGAAGCCTTCCTGGCACCGTGATCGCGCTTCGGGCCATCCTCGACGTAGTCGTCGCGCTCCTGCTTCCCGGGTGGCTGCTGCTGCGCGCCGCCGGGTGGCCGCGTTCTCAGCCCGAACGGCTGCTGATGGCCGGACCGGCATCCATCGCCCTGATCGCGGTGCTCACGGCGCTGCTCGGTCGCTTCGGGGGGCACCCGCTGCACACCGGCGGTCTGGTCGCCGTCGACGCGGCGCTGGGGGCGGTGGCGCTGGTGCGCTGGTGGACGCAGCGGCTGCGACCCCGGGACGAAGAGGAACGTCTCCCCCTGCGCTGGTACGCCGTTGCCGCCCTGCCTGGCCTGCTGCTCGCCGGCCTGGCCGTGGCCGCGGTCGGCGGCCTGGTCTACCCGCCCTCGGAGGACTCGCTGGTCCACGCCGACGCGGTGCGCTGGTTCCTCTCCGGGCTGCCCGCGCCTCCCTACCAACCCGACCACCTCGCCGCCGTCGCC
Organism: uncultured Actinomycetes bacterium; assembly: GCA_964499205.1. Classification (GTDB taxonomy): domain Bacteria; phylum Chloroflexota; class Dormibacteria; order Aeolococcales; family Aeolococcaceae; genus DASRDZ01. Next base: position 6,588 of record CAZCJX010000086.1, read on the forward strand.
ACGCCCGAGGTGCGCTTCGGCTTCCATGCCTTTGCCGCCGCCCTGGTCCGCGGCACCGGCCTCGACGCCGGCAAGGCGGTCACCGCCGCCACCTGGCCGGTGCTGCTGCTCATGCCCGGCAGCCTCATGCTGCTGGTCCGCCGCGCCGGCGCCGGCTGGGGCACGGCGCTGCTCGCCGGCGTCGCCGCGCTCGGCATCGGGATCGTCCCCTTCCAGTTCCTCGCCCTGGGCAACGCCCCGCTGCTCACCGGCGCCTACGTGGTCGCCCCCGCCGCCGCGGTCGCCTGGTGCGACGTCATCCGGGTGCGTCGCCCGGGGACGGCGCTGGTGGCTGCGGTGCTCGCGGGCGGCCTGATCTTCGTCCACCCCAGCGACCTGCCCACCCTGGCGCTGATGGCCCTGGTGCTCCTGCCCGTTGCGCTGCGGCCCCTGGTGCGGCCGACGTGGCGGCAGGCCGCCTGGGCCGCGGCCGCCGGGCTCGCCGTCCTCGGGCTGCTGCGCATCTCCACGCAGTACGCCCCCCACGCGCTGGCCGGCCCGGTCCACGGCACCACCGTCGACACCGCCATCCAGTCCGACGCCTTCTTCACGCCGCGCCACCTCAGCGGGTTCTGGAGCGCCGTCTCCGGCGACCTCATCTCCTTCCCCCACGACTGGATCCTCCCGGCCCTGGCGGTCGCCGGCGTGGTGCTCGCCTGGCGGCGCCGCGAGACCCGCATCCTGCTCGCCCTCGGCATCCTCCTCCTCGTCTGCCAGGCCGACGCATGGGGCTGGCAGGTCCCCGCGCCCCTGCTCGCCCGCGCCTATCCCTGGCCGTCGCCGGACCGGCTCATCGGGCTCGACTGGTTCGTGATTCCCCCGCTGGCCGCGCTGGCCGTGGCGGAGCTGGCCGGCCGGCTGCGCGCCCGGGTGCCCGAGGCGCAGCGCCGTCTCCCCTGGCTGCTCGGCGGTGCCGCGGTGCTGGCCGCTGCCCTGCCGGCGCTGACCTTCTCGCCGGGGATGCTGCAACGCGCCCACACCGCACAGACCGCCATCACCCAGGCCGACCTCACCGCCTTCCCCCAGGTGCGCCAGCACGTGCCGGTGGGATCACTGGTGCTCACCGACGGCATCGCCGACGGCGGCGCCTGGCTGCCCATCCTCGGTCTCAGGGACACCCTGCTGCGCAAGGAGTGGAACCACAACTCGGCCGCCGCCGAGGTGAGCGACGCGCTCAGAGAGCTGTGCGCGCCGGGAGAAGCGGCCCGCCTGCAGGCGCTCGGCGTCGCCTGGGTCTACCTCGGGCCCGATCCCGCCGCCAGCGCCGGCCTGGCCGACCGCAGCTGCGCGGCGACGGGAACCAGCGAGCTGCGACCGGTGCCGCTGGGCGGCGCGACCCCGGACGGGCCCTGGCTGCTCCACGTCGAGACGGCGACCGCGTCGGGGCCGAGCTCGGCCGGCTGATTGGGGCAGGCCCTGGGTCAGCCCGCCGGCTCGACCCTGAAGACCCGCGCGGTCCGGCCCCCGGCGGTCACGCTGACCACCTGGGTCACCCCCGGCAGCGCCGCGATGCACGACGCCTTCCACGGCGCCGGCGACTTCGCCGAGCCGTGCGTCACCACGGCACCGACGTAGACGGCGCCGATGCCGTCGAGCGCGGCACGGGCCCGAGCCGGGTCGGTGCACGCGGCCCCGAGGGCGAGGGCGCGGTCGTCGAGCAGCGGGATGCTGCCGCCCTTCAGCACGCCGCGCGAGTAGGCCAGGGGCGCCCACTCGACGTCGCGGGTCACCGCGTCGAGCCACTGCCCGGAGTCGAAACGGCCCTGGGTGAGCACCACGGTGCCGGGCGGCAGCACGCGGTCCATGGCGGTGAGGGCGGCGATGTCGGCGTCGCCGGTGACGTCCTCGGCGGCGACGGCGTCGCGGATGCGCGAGGCCTCGTGGTAGCCGCCGACGATGGGGCTGAGCACCGCACCGCCGACGAAGAGCGCGGCGAGCGCCCTGGCCACGGGGCGGCGCGCCTTCTCGCCGCGCAGGTCGAGCGCCTGGCTGATGTGGAAGAGGCCCCAGGTCGAGAGCAGCGGCACGACGAACCACTGGATGGAGACGACGCGGTCGATCACCGACCAGGGGAAGAGCGGCGTCCAGAGCTTGCGCAGCACCACGCTGTAGGCGACGTCGGCGAGGATCAGCAGCAGCACCACGTGGGCCACCAGCGCCCAGCGCATGCCTTTGACGCGGATCGCGGCGAGCAGGCCGAGCAGATAGGGGATGGCGGCGACAGCGCCGGCCATCTCGGTGCTGAGGAAGTCGGTGAAGGCGGCGGGCGCCTTGCGCGGCGGGCCCCAGACGCCGAGGAAGTTGGCGGCCTGGTTCGACGGGCCGATCCCGGGGGGGTATACGGCCGTTGGCTGCGTTGGGATTCTGGTGATCACGGTGATCACCAGCGCAGCGACGGCCACGGCGATCGCCACCAGCACCGCGCGCTCGGCGACCTCGCGCCAGGGCAGGTGGCGCACCGACGCGACGGCGAAGGGCACCCCGATCACCACCGCGGTGACGATCTCGAGTCCGTGGATCGCCCACACCGCGCCGACCAGCACGGCCGCCATGGCCACCTCGCGGCGGACGTCGACGCCCATCAGCGCACGCCGCGCCGACACGATCATCGGCACCACCAGGGTGAGGTCGACGACATAGGGGTACTCGCCGAAGCGCACCGCGAAGGTCATCAGGGTGAAACCGACGCCGAGCAGGGGGACGACCGCCGCCATGCGCCAGTTCCGCGTCGCCTCGTACATCAGCACGCCGAGCGAGAGCGGCAGCAGCAGCACCGCCAGCAGGGTGAGGGGCAACATCGCCGCAACCGGCTTCATGCCGCCCATCCCGGCGACCAGCGCGGCGGTGGCCTCCATCGCCGGCCGGGCGCGCACCACGGCGGTCTGCGCCACCGGCTCCGGCTGCGCCGCCATGACGTCGTGATGCTGGGCGACCGACTGGACGATGAAGCCGTGGATCGGCGCGTCGCCGGCCACCGGCAGCGGCGCGACGCGCATCGCCGAGACCATGATGCCGGCGGAGATGAGCCCGGCGGCGAGACCGCCGGCGAGGACGAGCAGGCCGGCGCGTGACCGCAGGGGCAGGTCGGGGTCGGGCGGTTCGGCGCGGCGCAGCCAGGCCCGGGCGAGCGCCGCAACGCCGAGCACGGCCAGCGGCGGCAGGACGGTGCGCAGCTCGAAGGCGACGTGGACGTCGTGGTAGAGCAGCCCGATCACCCCGACCACGCCGCACGACAGGCCGGGCGCCATGGCCAGCCGCCACCAGCCGGGCATCGACGGGCGGATCAGCGAGGCGAGCGCCACGCCGGGCAGCAGGCCGACGACGAGCAGGCCGGGGAGGGCGCGGAAGAGGTCGATGAGGTCCATCAGGAGGTGCGACGGTGGCGAGGGCGCCGGCGCGGGAGGACCCTACCAGACGCCCAGCCGCCCGAGCCGGCCTTTTCCGCCCTGCGACAGCGCCGAGCGGATTCACCGGCTTTCACACGACGGATGCGAAACAGTGATCCCACTGTGCCCCGGCCATTGTTAATGTCCACGCGTGATCGAAGCGCCACCTGCGGCACCGGCGCGCTCCATCCCGCGCCAGCGGCATCGCGGCCTGCTGCTCAGCGAGCGGCGGCTGTTCCTCGCCGCCCTCGACGTGGTCGCCGTCGCCGTCGCGTACGTGCTCGCCTTCAACGTCCGCACCGCCGAGGTGCGCCACGCGGGCTTCTACGTTCCCCGCACCGGCACCGCGATCGCCGCGGGAATGTGGCTGATCGCGGCGCAGTTCATGGACGCGTACAACCTCCGCAGCGCGGCCACGGTGCGCGGCACGCTGCGCGCCGTGGGCGGGACGCTCGGCATCACCGCCGGCGGCCTGCTCCTCATCTTCTTCGCCGTTCCCTTCTGGCTGACCCGGCCGACCATCCTGCTCTGGATGCCCATCGCCGCGGTGCTGGTCACCTCGTCGCGGCTGGTCTACCGGAACACCCTGACCAGCGCCCGCCTCGCCCAGCCGATCGCGCTGGTGGCCGGCGCCGACGTGCTCGAGAAGCTGTGGCCCGACGTCCGCGCCCAGGCCAACGCGCTGTACCACGTGTGCCACGTCATCGATCCCAACAAGCCCGGCGCCGCCGAGCGGCTCGCCCAGGTCTGCGAGCTGGGGCGGGTCAGCGAGGTGATCGTCGGTGTGCGCGACGACGCGTCACGCGAGCTTTTCGCCTCGCTGCTGCGCTGCTATGACAGCGGGCTGCGGGTGCGGTCGCTGGCCGACCTCTACGAGGAGCTCACCGGGCGGCTGCTGCTCGACCAGCTCGGGCACTCCTGGCTGCTTTCCCTGCCGATGCGCAGCGAGACGTCGCGCGTGTACGGGTTCTGCAAGCGGGCCATCGACGTCGCCACCGGCCTGGTCGCCTGCGCGGTGCTCGCCGTGGTGCTGCCGCCGCTGGCGCTGCTGATCAAGCTCGACGACGGCGGGCCGGTGTTCCACCGGCAGACGCGCGTGGGCAAGTACGGAAGCACCTTCGAGCTGGCCAAGCTGCGCTCGATGCGGGTCAGCCCGGCGGCAGACACGCACTGGACGGAGAACGGCGATGCGCGGATCACCCGCGTCGGCCGCTTCCTGCGCGCCACCCACCTCGACGAGCTCCCCCAGGCATGGTCCATCCTGCGCGGTGACATGAGCCTGATCGGCCCGCGGCCGGAGCAGCCGCAGTACGTCTCCAAGCTGGAGCGGGAGATCGACTTCTACCGCACCCGGCTCACCGTGCGGCCCGGTCTCACCGGGTGGGCCCAGGTCAACTTCGGCTACGGCGCGGGCATCGACGGGGCGCGCGCCAAGCTGTCCTTCGACCTGTACTACATCAAGCGCCAGTCGGCCGCGCTCGACCTGCTGATCATGGCGCGCACGGCCATCTCCGTGCTGTCCCTCGGCGGACGGTGAGGA
>CAZCJX010000087.1:0-11506 GCA_964499205.1 uncultured Actinomycetes bacterium
GGCCGCAGCTGCCGGCGCGGAGGTCGCCCCCGAGCCGCCCGCCGCGGGGGCGGCGGGACCGCTCGCGACGCCGGTGCCGCCACCTGCGGCCCCTGTGCCCGCCGCCCGGGCGCCGGGGCCGGTGTCGTGCGCCGGGCAGGAGGGTGCCCAGCTGGCGCCGCCGTCGGCGCTGCACAGGATGCCACTCTGCATCGGCGGCCGGGGCGGCAGATAGGAGTACGTGGCCACCACGTTTCCGCCAGATACGACAGCAACGGCGGTGGCACCGTGGTCGAGCGGGCTCGCCGCCGTGCGCGTCCAGGAGGCGCCGTCGCCGCTGCCGTAGACGCCGCCGAAGGTGGTGCCGGCCGCGCCGCTGTGGCCGCTGACGCCGATGACGGCGACGTACATTCGACCGCTGTGGCGCAGGGCGTCGAAGTCGGGCGTGAAGGCGATCTGCGGATAGGCGGTGACCAGCGCGTCGGGCGGCGGCGGCGACACCACGGTCACCGGGGTGAAGCTGGCGCCGCCGTCAGTGGAGCGCAGCAGGAGCCGGCTGGTGGTGGCCATGACCAGGTGGTCGCTGGCGAAGTGCGGCGAGACGTAGAGCCGTGCCGCGTCGGGTTGCGGCGCGAGCGGTGTGGAGACCTGGGTGCAGGCGAGTGCGCGGGTGCAGCGGTCGACGAAGGGTAGGTTGGATGTCGGGTCGTTGCCCGCGGCGAGCGCGGGTGTCGCGCCAGACCATGGCGCCGCGCCGGTGAACCACAGTGTCGGGTGCGCCAGCGCGGTGCCCGCTGCTGTCGACTCCACGCCGGTGGGCAGCGACACCAGCACCGCCGCCCCCGACGTCGTGGCGCCGATCGCCACCGCGCCGCCGTCGCCGGCGATGCCGAGGTCGACGGCGCTCAGCGTCGTGCTGCCGACATGGGTGAAGCTGGCGCCGCCGTCGCGGCTCACCTCGACACCGCCGTGCGGACCGGCGGCGGCGAGCAGCTGCTGTCCATGCACGGTGATCGCCGACAGCGCCGCACCGCTCCATCCCGCCGCCGCCATGGTCGACCAGGTGTGGCCACCGTCGCTGCTGCGCTGCAGCACCAGGCACGCCGATCCCGGCTGCGCGCAGCTGCGGCCGCCGGTGGCGTAAACCGGCCCGCTGTTGGGAGCCGTGCGATCGCTGACCAGGCTGGTGTAGCTGACCGGCGACGGCGCCGCCGCGCCGGCCGGCGTGCAGTCGGCGGCCAGCAGCAACCAGCCGCCCAATGCGGCGAGACAGACGCGGGCGCGACGGTGCGATGTGGTGCGCATCGAGTGACGACAGTAGCCATGCCGGCGATTCCCGTCAAAGCGGTTCCGACAATGCGCACAACGTCGCCGTCAGCTTTCCGACATTCGGCATTGTGGATCGAGACTGCCGATTCGTAGCCTGGGCGATGTCGTCATTCCGGCACACAGGGAGGAGGCTCATGCTCTTGACCAGACGCGCCGTGACCGCGCTGGCGCTGGCCGCACTGGCCACGTCGGTGGTCTGCGCACGAGGCGCCATCGTGGCGCACGCCGACACAGTGCAGCCGGTGAGCTGCGTCACCGCCACCACCTGGAGCTTCAGCCCGCCGCTGTCCTCGGCATTCCAGTCGGGCACCGTGACCGCCAGCTACACCGGCAACTGCGGCACCGCGGGCGCCACGCTCAACAACGCTCCCGTTCCCAGCCTCTATCAGGGCGGCTCGGTGAACGAGGGCGCCTATGTCCCGGTCTACACCGTCGTCTACAGCTACCAGGGCAACTGTCAGAGCGCCTCCCTCTCCTACGACAACGGCTTCGGCAGCGGCACGCTCACCGAGGGCTCGGTGATCGACCTTCTCGACAGCGGTCCCACCTACACCATCGCGGAGTCCGGTGCACTGATTCCGCCCGCACCGGCGAGCCCCTTCTGCTCCGTGGCGTCGTCCAGCGGCCTCACCGTCGAGACCGGCAGCTTCATCCAGCTCACCCTGTGAGGTCCAGCATGCGCATCACCCGACTCACGCTCGTGCTTCCCCTGGCGGGCTGCGCGCTCGCCACGGGCGTCGTCGCGCCCGCGACGGCGCATGCGGCCTACGGCGGCGCCTCCTCCGCGGTGTGCGAGGGGGCCGCCTACTGGCAGTTCTCCGGCGTCCTCGGCGTGTCGGCGACCTCGGGCACCGTCAGCCAGTGGTACGACCTTCCCGACGTGGCCTGGGAGATCGACACCGTCGACGGCAGCCACGATCCGGTGTGCGAAACCAGCGGAGCGGACGCCTGGTACAGCGTCGGACAGGTGCCGGTTCCCGTGCCCGTCGACCAGAACGGGCGGGTCACGCAGCAGCAGGGAGACGGGCAGGCGACCTCCGGTCCGTACAGCGGCACCTGCGCCGAGGCCACGGTGTGGCACCAGTTCAACCAGCCGTCGCAGGTCGGCTACCTGATCGGCGGCAGCGTCTACATCGGCTATCCCAACACCATCTCCAGCGGCACCAACGACGCCGGCGCATGGACCGAGGTCGATGTTCTCGCCGCGTATCCAGCGCCGTGCATCACCAACATCTACGAGGGGGCGGGCGTCGAAGGCGGCGGGTACGCCTACGACGGCGCTCCGTAGTTCTCGTCGTCGCCGGCGAACCGGGTGGCGGGCCCCGGTCGCCGGCTCAGCCTGCTGCGCTGTCCAGCGCAGGCAGCAGCGCGAGGGCCAGCGACAACGGCAGGTGGTCGGCGGCAACGTCACGGCCGGTCAGCTCAGCCAGCCGCGCCACGTGGTTGCTCACCGTCCGCTCCGACAACCGGCGCCGCTGCGCCGTGGCACGGATCGACTGCCCGCAGGCGAGGTAGGCGCGGACCGTGGCCACCAGCTCGTCGCGCCGCGCGCCCGGCTCGGTGAGCAGCCGAGCGCAGACGCGCACCACGAAGGCGCGGATGCGCGCCGCGTCGCTGGTGATCACCGACAGCACGTCGGTGTCGGCGTCGCTGATCACCGCGCCGGGATGCATGGCGGCGGCCAACGGTCCCACATCGCGAGCGCGCGCATACGCGGCGTGGAAAGCACTGGGACACCACGGCGACGGCGCCAGCGCGACAACTGCGGTGACGCCACCATGCCGCTGCAGCACGCTGCGCATGGTGGCCATGGCGCACCGCCACGCTCCGTCGTCACCGGCGTCCACGGGGACGGCGAAGACGACGTGGGGACAGTCGGTGTCGAGGAACGAGACCTCGTGGACTGCGGTCAGGGCACGCCCCATCGCGGTGGCGGCGGCGCGCAGCTCGGTTGGATCGCGCGGCGTGCGGGGGGCGACGAGCACGACGACGGCGTGGCGCACGCGCAGGTCGATGCCGACCGCCATGGCGCGGCGGCGCACCTCGACGTCGTCGCCGAGTGCGCCGGTGAGCACGTCGCGCAACAGATCGCGCCGGCGCCGCGCCGCCGGCGACTCGACACGCTCGCGGCCGGCGCGGTGACCGACCTCGACGCGTCTGGTCAGCTCGTGGATGGCGGCGATCAGCCGGCTGCCTGCCAGCGCGAAGGCGATGCCCAGCGCCGGTGACGAGGCTTCACGCTCGAGCCGTTCGGCGAGCGCGCGCCATCCCAGCTCGTGCCCGATCTGCAGGCTGCGCAACACTGCGTCGAGCGAGATCAGCTGCTCGGCGCGGTGCATGCCCAGCGTCTCCAGGCGATCCGATGCCGGCAGGCGACCGTTCTCCAGCGCCGTGATCACCTGCGCGTACAGCGCCGCCGAGTCGGCACGCACCCGCGCCAGAACCGGCGCGGGAAGCTGACGGTATTCGGGCAGCTCGCGGGCGATGGCCCGGTGCGTCGCCTCGACCAGATGGGGGATGCGCAGGCGCAGCCAGGCGCAGGCGCCGATCAGCAGTCGCTCGGCCTCGAGGCGCTCGACATCGCGAAGCGCGACAGCCATCTCTCCCCCTCGCTGGTTCAGCCCAGCTCGGCGCGGCCCGTGGACAGCTGCGATCCGGCGGACGTGGAGACCGTCTCACCGCCGCCGAGATACGACTCGACGAGCGCCGGGTCGTCGAGCAGTCGCGCGCTCGGCCCCGACGTCACCACCTCGCCCTTGGCGAGCACGTACGCACGGTGCGTGTTCTGCAGCGCCATGTGCACGAACTGCTCGACGAGCAGGATGGCCGTGCCCTCGCGGTTGACCGCGCGCAGCACGTCGAAGAGCTGGGCGACGACCATCGGCGCCAGGCCCAGCGACAGCTCGTCGACGATGAGCAGGCGCGGCGACGACATCAGCGCGCGGGCCACGCCGAGCATCTGCTGCTCGCCGCCGCTGAGCGTTCCCGCCGCCTGCCCGGCGCGTTCGCGCAGACGGGGAAAGAGGTCCATGACGTGGTCCATCGCCGGCCGCAGGCCCGCCCGTTCTCCGCGCTTGGTCCAGTAGCCCATCCGCAGGTTCTCGGCCACAGTGAGGGACGGGAACAGCTCCCGTCCCTCGGGCAGGTGAGTGAGGCCCCGTCGGACGACCTCCTGTGCAGCCACTCCGTCGACGCGATGGCCCTCGAAGTGGATCGCCCCTCCCCTCGGGGCGAGCATTCCGGAGATGGTGCGCAGTGTCGTCGTCTTGCCCGCACCGTTGGCGCCGACCAGCGCCACCATCTCCCCCGCGGCGACGTGCAGCGACACGCCGCGCAGCGCTTGAATCTGTCCGTAGTAGACGTCGATCCGCTCGACTTCGAGCAGGTGCATGACGGTGTCCTCAGTGCTCGGCGGTCCGGCGCGACTCCGCCCACCCGGCGCCGAGGGCGAAGGCACACTCGGCCACGTCGGCCAGCAGCGGGTCGCTCCAGCCGCCGCCCGACAGGTCGTCGAGCAGATCGGCGGCGACGACCACGCCGGCATCGCTGTCGCCGAAGCGGTGCAGCGCCCAGAGCAGCACGACGAGCTCGCCGAAGGGCAGGCCCAGCTCGGTGGCACTGGTCTCCTCCCAGCGACAGAGCGCGCGCCACGCCGGCCATATCTGACCGGCGGCGTGCCGCCACTGCGCCCCCGTGCCGGGAAAGGCGATGATCTGCGCGGCCACGGCGGTCACGCCACCACGTCGGCGAGAGGCTCGCCGAGGTACGCTGCGATGACCTCGCGGTTGCTCTGCACCTCGCGCGGCGTCCCTTCGGCGAGCAACCGGCCGCGGTCGAGCACGTACATGTAGTCGGAGACCGAGGTCACCATCTTCACGTCGTGCTCGATGAGCAGGAGGGTGAGACCGAGACCGGCGCGCAGGGTCAGCAACAGGTCGGCGAGACGCTGCGTCTCGGTGTTGTCGAGTCCCGACGCGGGCTCGTCGAGCATGATGACCCGCGCACCGGTGACGATGGCGCGGGCGACCTCGACCATGCGCAGCACGCCGAAGGGCAGGCCAGCGGCGGGGCGTTCGGCGACGTCGCCGAGATCGAGCAGGTCGACCACCTGGGTGGCCAGGCGTCGCGCTGCGCGCTCGGCGAGGATCGCCCTGCGGGTGACCGCGACGTGGGCGACCACGCCTGTCGCGTTGCTGCCATGTGTGGCCACAAGCAGGTTGTCGAAGACGCTGAGCTGAGGGAACAGCTGGATGACCTGGAAGGTGCGCCCCAGTCCCATGCGGGCGCGACGGTGCACCGGCAGCGCGGTCACGTCCTCGCCGAAGAGGGTCACCCGGCCCGACGTCGGCACCAGCAGGCCGCTGATGCAGTTGAAGGTGGTGGTCTTGCCGGCGCCATTGGGGCCGATCAGGCCGACGATCTCGCCTTGGCGCACCGACATGGTCACACCGTCCACGGCGAGCAGGCCGCCGAAGCGCATGCTCACGTCGTCGGCGGCGAGCAGCACCTGGCGGTCCTCCCGCCGCGCCGGCAGGGCGACTCCGGCCGAGCTGCGCGCCACCGCCTCGGCGAGACGCTGGCCCATCGAGGTGCTGGCCGGCTCGCCCGCGCTGTCCCCCTTCGCCTCCTCGACCGCGTCATCGGGGGTGAGCACCTCGACGTGCGGCCTGCCGGCGCCGGCGGGCTCACCGCCCGCCAGGGCGAGGAGCTGGGCGAGGCGCTGATGCGGTGCGCTGCGCGCCTCCGGGTCGACGTCCGCGGCTGCGGCGGCGACGCCGACCGCGTCCGGCTGCAGCTGGGCACGCGGCAGCGGCACCGTCGAGAGCATGCGCTGCGCCACGCCGCCGACCACCTGGATCACCACCGTGCGCGGCCGCTCGGTGCGGGCGAGCAGGCGCTGCACCGTGGGGGCGACGCGCCACCACAGGCGCAGCACCGTCCCCGGGATGGCGGCCATGCCCCCCGGGTAGGCGAGCAGCACCACGATGAGCAGGCCGGCGGAGACGATGTCGAGGTATCCCGCCAGCGCGTCGACCTGGAAGAACAGCTCGTTGAGCAGCGCGAAGAGCACACCGGCGGCGACCACGCCGCCGACGCTGGTCAGGCCCCCCACCACGGCGATGCTGAGGAAGAACAGCGACACCGTCACGGTGAACTCGCTGGTGGTCACCGCGCCGGAGCTGGCGGCGAACAGGTTTCCGGCAATCCCGGCAACAACACCGGAGAGGCCGAAGGCGAGCAGCTTGTAGCGCACCACGTCGATGCCCAGCGACGCGGCGGCGACCTCCGAGCCGCGCACCGCGAAGAAGGCGCGACCGGTCTTGCTGCGTCGCAGCAGGCCGACGCCGGCGCCGACCATCACCAGGATGGCGAGGGCGGCGTAGTAGAAGGTGCGCCGGTCGGTGAAGTCGAAGCGGGGGAAGCCCGTGTCGGGACCGAGTCGCGGCACGACGAAGGCGCGCGACCCGCCCTCGCCGACCAGCCAGGTCTGCTGGAAGAGATAGGCGTCGCACATCCAGGCGAAGATCAGCGTGGCCACGGCGAGGTACAGGCCGCGCACGCGCAGGGCGACGACACCGAGTAGTGCGGCGCAGGCGCCCGTGGCCGCCGCGGCGATGGGCATGTTGGCGGGGAAGGGCACGTGCAGGGTGTCGATGACGATGCCGGTGACGAACGCGCCCAGCCCGACGAAGCTCGCCTGGGCCAGCGAGATCTGGCCGACCATGCCGATCAGCAGCACCAGCGAGATGCCCACCATGGCGTATTCCATGGCCAGGTTGGCGTCGCCGAGCAGATTGCTGCCGGCGAACAGCGGGAAGGCGAGCAGGAGCGTGGTCGCCACCGCCACCGTGTCGCCGCGCCACAGGCGGGCGCGGCGCGAGATACGGCGCGACGGGTTCTGCAGCGGGGCGTCGTTGCCGATGCCCTCGGCGCGCACGTCGCCGGCGGAGAACCGCTGCCCGCGCAGCGCCATGACCACGAACGCCAGCACCATGAGCATCAGCTGCGGCGCGCCCTGCGAGCGGCCGATCAGCGGCAGCAGCGGCACCAGGCCGATGGTGATGCCGACGATGCCGCCGCCGGCAATGGCGCCGAGCATGCTCTCCAGGCCACCGATCAGCACCGTGACGAACGCCGGGAGCGCCTGCAGGGACAGCGTGTACGGCTCGATGGTGGTGGCGGCGCCGAGCAGGATGCCCGCCAGCGCCGCGGTGGAGCCGCCGATCACCCACGCCGCGGAGGTGGTGCGCTGCGGGTCGACGCCCATCAGGGACGCGGCCCGCCGGTTGTCGGCGGCGGCGCGCATGGCCAGCCCGATGTCGGTGAAGGCGAACAGCGCGTAGAGCCCGACGGCGACGGCGAGGGCGACGACGAACAACCCGATCTGCCCGTAGCCGAGAATCGCGCCGCCGACACTGGGACCGCCGGAGGGGAAGATGCGCGGCGGCCGCAACGCCAGCGTGCCGAACATCTTGGCGACGATGGCGACGACGAGTCCGAAGGCGGCCACCGTGCCCACCGTCTGGGCCGTCGGCGACACCTTGCGCAGGGGACGCACGAAGACGCGTTCGATGACGTACCCGAGCGCACCGCCGGAGAGCACGCCGACCACCAGCGCGACCAGCACCGGCAGGTGCCACTCCGCACTGAGCTGGTAGTAGACGTATGCCGGCGCCATGGCCATGGCACCGTGGGCCAGGTTGAGCACACGCGAGGCACGGAAGATGACCACGATGCCGAGAGCGAAGATGACGTAGGCGCCGATCAGTGGGATCGACAGCAGGACGTCGCTGATCGCGTCGTGGAGGAAGGAGAGCATCAGTGCGTCACGCCTAGCTGAGGTTGGGGTCCGAGCAGCCGCGACACGGGTCGGTCTGCGGAGTGGGCGAGACCACCTGGAAGCTGGCGCTCTGGCCGTACTGGTCCATGAAGGCGACCATCGACTGGTTGGCGTAGTGGTTGCCCTGCCGGTAGGCGAGGCTCTGCGCCAGGCCGCTGGTGAATGTCATCGAATCCAGCGTGGCGCGCAGCGCCGAGCGGGTCAGCGCCGGGCCGGTCTGCTTGAGCGCCTGCACCAGCAGCTCCATGCCGACGTAGCCGCCCTCGGTGAAGGCGCTGTCTTGGTCGGTCTGGCAGTTGCTGTCGACAGAGCAGAGGTCCTGCGCGAAGGTCTGCACCGGCGCCTGCTGGTTGTACGGGTACACCGGCGGCAGGAACGAGGTCCACACCTCCATGCCCGAGCAGGTGGGCCCGCACTTGTTGGCGAAGTTCTGGTCGAACAGAGGCTGCGGACCGCCCGCGCCGTTGCCGCCGCCGTTCTTGGGATGGCCGAGGTAGGGGCTGTCGCCCAGCCACGTCTCCGCGGTCTGCGGCTCCAGCAGCAGGGCCACGAAGTCGACCGGCTTGGCGGAGTCGTTGCCGCACTTCTGGTTGAAGTTGCTGACCTGGGTGTTGTAGTCGTTCTGGCTGGGATCGAGCTTGACGATGCAGTCGCCGGAGAGCGTGCCATGGTCGCGCAGCACCTGGGCCTTGAATGCGCCGGCGCCCTCGACGCCGAACTTGTAGGCGCCGTTGTAGACGATGGCGAAGGTGCGCGCGCCGCGCTGGTAGGCGTCGTGGGCCATGATCCGCATCGTCGTCGCCGTCGAGGCCGCCACCGGCCAGATCCAGGGATCGGTGTACTGGCTGTTGAGCATGCCGTCTGAGCCGACCACGGGGATGCCGGTGCTGCCGGTGACGGAGTCGGGCGCGTTGTCGAGGTCGTGGGCGCGCGAGGCCGCGTTGAGGCCTTCCGACGAGGGCACCACCGCCAGTGCGAAGTACTGGTTGCCCTGGATGAAGTCGTCGAGGAATTGCTGGCCGCGCTGCGCATCCCAACCGTCGTCCTTGAGCGTCAGGACGAGCTGGCGGCCGCACACGCCGCCCTCGCGGTTGACCTTGTCCTTGACCGCCTGCATGCCGTAGCGCACCGGCCCCAGGAAGCTCTGGCCGATGCCCGACTCGACCTCGGTGGCGGCTAGATAGATGTGCTTGGCGTCGACGCCGACGTCGGTCTTGCCGCCGTTGCCGGCGCTGTTGCACGCGGTTGCCCGCTGCCGCGCCGCTGCCGCGCCGCCCGCCGACGCCCCACCGCCCGCCGACGCCCCCTGCGCCGCTCCACCCGCGGCGGCCCCGCCCTGTGCACCCGCGGGTCCACCTGCGGCTCCATCCGCCGACGTCCCGCCGTCGCCGGCGCCGGCGATCGCAGCGGCCGCCCCACCCTGGCTCGACACCAGGCGCGGCGCCACGTAGAAGCTGGACATGGCAAGGGCGACGCCGACGGCCACCAGCACGATGCGCACAGCGCCGTGCACGGCGACCTCGTCTGCCCGCGGTTCTCTCGTCATTCCCTACTCTTCCTTGCTCGTGCCCGACAGCGCCGTCGTCCGCCTGCACCACGTAACGACGCCTGGGACGGGGGTTTGCTACGCCACCGGCACCGACCGGCGTCTCACATCTCGACCGCCACGCGCAGGTTTCGGCGGCGGGCCAGCAGGTATGCCGGACCGGTGAAGAGCACCCAGACCGCCAGCAGCGGCGGGATGGCCGCGGGGTGCTGCAGCAGGAAGCGCACCCCGTCGACGATGGCGCCCGGAATCGCGGCGATGCCTCTCGTCCGCGGTGACGTCGCGGTCGGGCCACGACGCTCAGCGCCGTGGACACCGGCGGCCACCACGCGCTGGCGGTCGCTCGCTCGGGGAGCACCCAGCCGGCCCTGGCGATCAGCTACGACGACCTCGCGCCCGGCTCGCCCGGAGTGGTGAGCCGGGTGGCCGTGGCGCGGCCGGCAGCTCGCGCTTCACGCCGCTCGCCGGGCCGGTGATGACCGGCATGTACGGCATCGGCCCCGTGGCCGTGCTCCCCGACGGCCGGGTGCTCACCCTGCAGACGCAGGAGGACAGCGCGCCGGTTGCCTGGCACTGCGACGACGGGGGCGCCAGCTGGCAGCGCAGCGTGATGGTGCCAGCCTAGGCCGCCAGGCATCCGCACGTCGACTATCCTCTGCGGCACGCCTGGCGGGTCGCCGCCGTGCGCCCTGGAGATCCCGGCCTTGCAGCAGCAGCTCCCGCCCGCCGTCGCCCTCGAGGCGCTGGCCAAGCGCTTCGGCGACGTGCTCGCCGTCGACGGCGTCAGCCTGGCGGTCGGCCCCGGCGAGGTCTTCGGCCTGCTCGGCCCCAACGGCGCCGGCAAGACCACCATCCTGCGCATGGCCTGCGGCCTGCTCGCCCCCACCGCGGGCCGGGTGAGCATCTGCGGCGTCGACGTCTGGCGGGACCCGCTGCGCGCCAAGCGCCTGCTCGGCTACCTCGACGAGGAGCCGCTGCTCTACCCCAACCTCAGCGGCCGCGAGTTCCTCGACCTGGTCGGCGACCTCTACGGCGTCGCCCGCGGCGGCGATCGCGACGCGCGCATCGCCCGCCTGCTCACCGTGCTGGAGCTGGAGGACAAGCAGCACGAGCTGATCGCCGGCTACTCGCACGGCATGCGCAACAAGATCGGCCTGGCCGCGCTGCTGCTCTACGAACCGCGCGTGCTGCTCCTCGACGAGCCGACCAACGGCCTCGACCCGCGCTCGGCGCGCCGCGTCCGCGACCTGCTGCGCGAGCTGGCCGACCACGGCGTCGCAGTGGTGCTCTCGACGCACATCCTCGAAGTCGCCCAGGCGCTCTGCGACCGCGTCGCCATCGTCGACGGCGGCCACGTCGTCGCCACCGGCACCGTCGACGAGCTGCGCGCCCGCGCCGGCACTGCACAGGCGTCGCTGGAGGACCTGTTCCTCGCCCTGACCGGCGGACCCGAGGACCGCGCCATGCTCGACCGCCTGCTCAGCGCCTGATGCACCACGTCGCCCTGCTCGTCCGCGCCGACGTGCTGGGCCTGCGCAACCGCCTGCTGCACATGGAGCGGCGCCGACTGACGCTGCTCGCGATATCTGTGCCGCTGCTCGGCGGCGCGGTGGTCGCACCCGCGGTGACGCTGGGCGCGGGCCTTGCCCCGCTGGGCGCCGGCGCCGCCATCGGGGTTCTCACCCTCGGCTTCACCAGCCTGGGCATGGTGATGCTGGTGGTCGGGCTGTCCTCGGTGATGGTGTCGTTCTTCTCGTCGCGCGACCTGCTCTTCCTCGCCGGCGCGCCCATCCGCCTCGCCGACATCTACG
>CAZCJX010000088.1:0-11493 GCA_964499205.1 uncultured Actinomycetes bacterium
GCGAAGCGCGCCACCGCCCGGGTACCCTGTCGCCCGCGATGAGCATCGAACCGGCAGCGCGCGGCATGCAGTGGACGCAGCGCAACGGCACTGTCGCCCTCGACGTCTCGCCCGCCGACGTGGCCACCGCGCTGCCGCGGATGTGGAGCCGCCTGGTGCGCGCCACCGGGCACATCGCCGCCGGCGACTGGGAGAAGCCGAGCCGCTGCAGCGAGTGGCGCGCCGTCGACGTGGTCAACCACATCGCCGACCTCAACCGCATGGGTTTCGAGGTGGCCCAGGCGGCGCTGGAGGGCCGGCGCAGCACCATCCTGGACGGCTTCGACCCGCGCACCGTCCCCAAGCGGCTCACCGACGCCGCCGATCGCGACCCGACGGTCGCCCAGGCACGCCTGGTCAGCTCCGTGGAGTCGCTGCTCGCCGGCCTCGACCGGCTCGACCTCGCCAACCCCGAGCCGGTGGTGCAGTCACCGGTCGGCCGGCAGCCGATGGCCGCCTCGCTGCTGCACGTGCTCTGGGACACCTGGCTGCACGAACGCGACCTGTTCCTGCCTTTGGGCCATTCCGTGCCAGAACTGGACGACGAGGTGCGCCTCTGCGCCGTCTACACGCTGCGCATGCTGGGCTTCACCCACCAGCTGTTCGGCCGCGAGGCGCACGTGGCGCTGGTGCTGAGCGGCGGCTGCGAGGGCACCCTGCGCCTCGACGTCGACGCGGGCAGCCTGCGCGTCGCGGCCGGCGCAGTGGAGCTCGACGGTCAGTCGCCGCCGCGCGCGCTGCGGGGTGACGCGGCGACGGCCGTCGACGCGCTGTGCGGCCGCGGTGACCTGCACAGCGCGCTCGACGGCCCCGACGAGCTGCGCGCCGAGCTGGGGTCGCTCAGCGGGCTGCTCGGCGGATCCTGACCGCTCCGAGCATCAGCAGCGCCAGGCCGCCGATGGCGAGGCCGCGCCCGGCGCCTTCCCCGTCGCTCGACGTGTTGGGCAGCGAGGTGAGGGTCGCCGTGCTCGGCGACGCCGGCTGCACCGCCGACGGCGTCGAGCTGCCGGCGACGCGACCCTGGGGCTGCGACGACACCACCGGCAGCGACACGTAGGACGGGTTGGCCGGGTTGCGGTCCACCAGGAACACCGCGCCGGCGCTCTGCGCCGTGTGCGGCGCGTTGAGCAGCATGTGGGGCATGTCGCCGGTGCCGACGTCGAGGCGGATGCGGTGTCCCGGCTGGAAGGTGGCGAAGGTGGGGAAGACCTCGATGTCGTACGGCGTCGGCGCCGCCGCGACCGGCTGCTCGGTGTCGGGGGTGAAGGGATGGAAGACGCGCAGCAGCGTGCCGTCGACGGTCAGCGTCACCGGTGACGGCGCGGTGGCCCGCTCCGAGG
This sequence comes from uncultured Actinomycetes bacterium, assembly GCA_964499205.1. Taxonomy (GTDB): domain Bacteria; phylum Chloroflexota; class Dormibacteria; order Aeolococcales; family Aeolococcaceae; genus DASRDZ01. Next base: position 1,380 of record CAZCJX010000088.1, read on the forward strand.
CGAGCAGCCATCCCGCGCTGAGCTGCGTCGACGTCCCGTCGGGCGCGACGTCGGTGACGCGCACGGTGAACGGCATGTTGCGCTGCAGCGGGGACTCGGCGACGAGGTGCACGTTGATTGGGCCGTTGACGGTCACCGCCGAGGCCAGCGGCGCCGTGGTGTAGGTCAGCTCCTGCACCTCGTTGGGACGCTCGTCGGTCTCGCAGGGCGCGTTGCCGATGCTCACCTGGGTCGGGCTGGCGTCGCCCCACTGGAAGGTGGTGCGCGAACAGGGCGTGCCGGTGGGCACGTAGGGCAGCGGGTCGGAGCCGGCGGCGGATGGCGGCGCGTCGCCGAGGACGCCGTCGTTGAGCGAGTGCGCCGAGCCGGACGGGCCGGCCTGCAGGTAGAGGTTGCGCGGCGCCAGCGGCGCGATCGGATACGACGAGGAGGCGACGAAGTGGCTGGGCTGCGTGCCCATGATCTCGTACTGCTCGACGCGCGGCTGCTGTGCCTCGCCGGTGTCGATGCCCTTGACGTACTGGTCGAACCACTGCAGCTGCAGCGTCTTGAGGTCGGGGATGCCGTCGGCGGGCAGCGTCGACGCGGTGCTGCCCTCGAGGTGGATCCACGGCCCGATGATGAGCCGCTTGGCGGGAACGTCGAGGGCGTTGTAGATCAGCGGCTCGCCGCGCTGGAAGATGTCGAACTCGCCGCCGACGACGAAGGTCGGCACGTGGATGTTCTTGATGCGCCAGATCGGCGAGATCGACTGGTAGTACGGCCCGTCGTACGCCTTGGTGCCGCCGGTGGTGGCGTCGAGGGTGGTCGGCACCTGGAACGACGCGACGTTGCCGATGTGCTGCGCGGCGACGGCGACGCCGTCCATGAAGTCGGCGGGATTGCCGTCGGTGGTCTGGTTGCCCGGCGGCGCGCCGAGGCCGGTGACCAGGCCGAGCCAGGGCACGATGAAGGCGGCGTCGAGGTTGCCGCCGTGGTAGGTGACGTCGCGGTAGCCGTCGGACATCGGCACCACGGGGAAGATCGCCTTGACCTCGCTGGGTGCGTCGGGCTGCTCCATGGTGAGCAGCTGGTTGATCGCCAGGTACGACGCGCCGAGCAGCCCGGCGCGGCCGTTGGCCCAGGGCTGGTGCGCCGCCCAGCGCACGATCTGCGGGCCGTCCTGCTGCTCCGCGCCGTAGAAGGACTGCCAGTTGCCCTGCGAGGAGCCGGTGCCGCGCACGTCGACGACGACGAAGGCGTAGCCGCGGGTGACGAAGTAGGGGTCGACGGTGAAGAGGCCGCCGTCCTTGCGGTACGGCGTCTGCTCGATGAGCACGGGGAACTGCAGGCCGGGCACCGGGGCGGTGGCGCCCGAGCCCTTGGGCACGGGGATGCCGACGTTGGCGCGCAGCACCGTGCCGTCCTTCATGGTGAGGGGGACGTCGTTCTCGGTGACGCTGTCCCAGCTGGCCGGCTCAGGGGTCCAGGAGGTCGCCGCGGTGGCACGGCTGGGAGCCACCGCGAGTGCCGCGCCGGCGAGCGCCAGCAGCGGGATGGACAGAGCGGCGAGGTGGGCCAGGCGGCGGGGGCGCGCGGTGGGCATGACAGCTCTCCTCCTCCGTGATCGCTGTCACGTAAGACACGAGGGGTACTCGTGTCTTTCAGCCCACCGGGGAACAGGGGAACGCGCGACGCGTCCTGGACCTGCGCCGCGCGATCCCCATGCTGCCCCGCGGGCAGCATGCTACGTCGCGTGATCGCGTATGTGAATACCGGTCGCTGAACTTTTTACCGCGCCCTGATGCAAAGGCATCAGGTGGCCGCGGCGGACCGCGCGGTCAGACGCCGGCGGGCGAAATCGCAGGAGGCTACGCTGCGGGCGTGCGCGTGGCCAGGCGGGGGTCGGGGAAGACGCGCAGCAGGCCGGGCGGCAGCGATTCCTTGACCGCCACCATCGAGTCCAGCGAGCGCGGGCGCACCCGGGTCGGCAGCAGGCGCTCGACGGTGCGGCCGTCCTCCTCGGTACGCCGCTGCAGGGTGAAGATGTCCTGCATGGTCACCACCTCGCCCTCGCGGCCGACGATCTCGCTGATCTGCTCGATGCGGCGAACACCGGACTCGGAGCGGCCGAGGTGGACGAGCACGTTGATCGCGGCGCCGATCTGGTCGCGGATGGCGCGCTGGGGCAGGTCGAGACCGGCCATGAGCACCAGCGTCTCCAGGCGGTAGAGGGCGTCGCGCGGGCTGTTGGCGTGCACCGTCGACATCGAGCCGTCGTGGCCCGTGTTCATCGCCTGCAGCATGTCCAGCGCCTCGCCGCCGCGCACCTCGCCGACGATGATGCGGTCGGGGCGCATGCGCAGCGAGTTGCGCACCAGGTGGCGCTGAGTGGCCTCGTTGCGGCCGTTCATGTCGGCTGGGCGGGTCTCCAGGCGCACCCAGTGCGGCTGGGTCAGCTGCAGCTCGGCGGAGTCCTCGATGGTGATGATCCGCTCGCGCTCGGGGATCCAGCGGCTCAGGATGTTGAGCAGGGTGGTCTTGCCGGCGCCGGTGCGGCCGCTGACCAGCAGGTTGCGGCGGGCGACCACGCAGCTGTGCAGGAAGTCGAGCGCCGCCTGGGTGGCGCTGTTGTTGCGGATCAGGTCGTCGGTGCCGATGCCGCCCTTGACGAAGCGGCGGATGGTGACCACCGGGCCGGTCAGGCTCAGCGGCGGCATGATCACGTTGACGCGGGAGCCGTCGGGGAGGCGGGCGTCGAGCATGGCGTCCTGGGCGGACACGCGGCGGCCGACGTACGCGGCGATCTGCTCGATGAGGGTGATCAGCTCCTGCTCGTCGCTGAAGCGGAGATCGGTGGCCTCGATGGTGCCGGACCGCTCGACGTAGATCTCACGGTGGCCGTTCACCATGATCTCGGTGAGGGTGTGGTCGTCGATCAGTGGGGTCAGAGGACCGAATTCGATCGCGCTCAACGGGGTTCTCCTGCCTGCGAATGTGCGTGGCGCCACCACCACCCGTATGCCGCGTCGGTGCCACGCACGGTTCCGAAGAGCACACCTTGCCAGGCGTCATTACCCGCGTGCGCGCACGTCATCGAACCGCTACCCGGGCCGTGGAAACCTTCACATGGGAGTCCCGGATTGCCTGCTGCCCTTCACAGAGGGGTGCTGCTAGGCCGCCGGTCCGGGGAGGCCAAGGATGCGTCGGGCGAGGATGTCCTTCTGCACCTCGGTGGTGCCGCCGCCGATGGTCAGGGCGCGGGCAAAGAGGTAGGCGCGCTGCCAGGCGGCGTCGTCCACCGCCTCGGGCTCGCCCTGCGCGGCCAGTGCGTCGGGGCCGAGCAGGCGCCAGACCGCCTCGTGGACCTCCTGGCCCCAGATGTCGCTGGCCAGCTTGCGCACCGACATCTGCGCTGCCGGCAGGCCGCCGCGGGCGACGCTGGAGAGCAGGCGCAGGCCGGTGAGGCGCAGCGCCTCGCCCTCGACGTGGAGGCGGGCCATCTCGTCGCGCAGCGCGGCGCCCTCCGCGCCGGTCGGGATGCGGCCCTGCTCGGCGCGGCGTCGCCACAGCTGCAGCACGTCGGCCCAGGTGGGGCCGGTCCCCCACAGCGTCCCCTCGCCGGCGCTGAGCCCGATCCGCTCGGCGAGCAGGGTGGTGATGGCCACCGTCCAACCTTCGCCCTCGCGGCCGATGCGGTCCGACTCCTCGATGCGCACGCCGTCGAAGAACACCTCGTTGAAGTCGCTCTCGCCGGTGATCTGTTTGATGGGGCGGACGGTGATGCCCGGCGACTCCATGTCGAGGACCAAGCAGGAGATGCCCTGGTGCTTGGCGAGGGTGCTGTCGGTGCGCGCCAGCAGGATGCCGCGGCGCGCGTGGCGGGCGATCGACGACCAGATCTTCTGGCCGTCGAGGCGGTAGCTGCCGTCGGGCTGGCGGGTCGCCCGGCTGCTGAGTGAGGCAAGGTCGCTGCCGCTGTCGGGCTCGCTGAACAGCTGGCACCAGACCTCGTCGGCGGCGGGAATCTTCGGCAGGTACTTCGCCTGCTGCTCAGGGGTGCCGTGGCGCAGCAGCGCGGCGCCGCCCCAGCCGGTGCCGATGACGTTGATGGCGCGCGGCGGATGGATGGCGGCCAGCTCGTGCTCGTAGAGCATCAGCTCGACCGGCGTGGCATCGCGGCCGCCCCAGCGCGCGGGCCAGCCGGGGACCGCCCACCCGCCTGCTGCCAGGGTGCGCTGCCACCGTTTGCTCGGCTCCACCCACGCGTCGCTGCTGTCGTAGGGAACCCGCTCGCCGGGTGCGTTGGCCTGCATGAAGGCGCGGCACTCCTCCTGGAAGGCGCGCTCGCTGGCGGTGAGGGTGAGGTCCATCGGCGGTCAGTGAGTTTGACACGGGCGTCAACGCCTGTTCATGCTGGCCGTCCATGCGCAGCATCCGCATCGGCGCCGGCCAGGGCTTCTACGGCGACAGCGTCGACGGCGCCCTCGACGTCGCCCGCAGCGGCGACGTGCAGTACATCTGCTTCGACGCGCTGGCCGAGCTGACCATGGCCATCCTGCAGAAGGACCGCTTCCGCGATCCCGCCGCGGGCTACGCGCGCGACCTGCCGGCGTTCATGGCCGCGCTGCTGCCGGAATGCCGTGCGCGCGGCATCCGGCTGATCACCAATGCCGGCGGCATTAATCCCGCCGGCGCGGCGGCGGCGGTGCGCGAGGTGGCGCGCCGGCTCGGCATGGACGACCTGCGCATCGGCGTCGTGGTCGGCGACGACATCACCTCACGCGTCGACGAGCTGCGCGGGCTCGGCGTGCCGCTGTCCAACATGGACACCGGCGAGTCGCTCGACGCGGTGCGCTCGCGCATCGTCTTCGGCGTCGCCTATCTCGGCTGCGCCGGCGTGGTCGAGGCACTGCGCGGCGGGGCCCACGTGGTGATCACCGGCCGCGTCGCCGACGCGTCGCTGTTCGTGGCGCCGATGGTGCACGAGCTGGGCTGGGCGATGGACGACTGGGATCGGCTGGCGTCCGGCGTGGTGCTGGGGCATCTGATGGAGTGCAGCGCCCAGTCCACCGGCGGCAACTTCAGCGGCGACTGGTGGAACGTGCCCGACCTCGACCGCGCCGGGTATCCGGTGTGCGAGGTGCGCGAGGACGGGTCGGCGTTGCTGACGAAACCGGCCGGAACCGGCGGGCGCGTGTCCTTCGACACCGTCAAGGAGCAGCTGCTCTACGAGGTGCTCGACCCGCGCTCGTACTTCAACCCCGACGTGGTCGCCGACTTCACCTCGGTGGTGCTGCGTGACGAGGCAACCGACGTGGTGTCGATCAGCGGCGTGCGCGGGCGGCCGCGCACCGACTCGCTGAAGGCGATCCTCGGCTACCTCGACGGCTACGCAGGGACCATCGCCATCGGCTACTCGTGGCCCGACGCGGTGGCCAAGGCGCGGCGCACCGCCGAGCTGGTCGCCCGCATGGTCGAGCGCGCGGGACTGCGGCCGCTCGACCAGGTGGTGGAGATGATCGGCGTCGACTCCACGCACGGCCCGGCGGCGCCGATTCCTTCCGATGCGCAGAACGAAGTCGTGCTGCGCATCTGCGCGCGCTTCGCCACCGAGGGCGAGGCCAAGAAGTTCTCGCGCATCGCCACGCCGCTGGGGTTGAACGGGCCGCCGTTCATCGGCGGCGGCGTCGCCCCCCAGGGTGCCCGCGCCCTGCTCGGCGTCTGGCCGGCGCTGCTGCCGCGGGAGGTCGTGGAGGACGGCGTCGAGGTGTCCGTCGAGGAGGCGGCCGCGGTATGAGGCGGGTGCAGCTCCGCGACGTGGCGCAGGCGCGCAGCGGCGACAAGGGCGACCTCGCCAACGTGGCGCTGTTCGCACCCACCGAGGCGCTGTACCGGGCGTTCCTGCGCGAGGTGACTCCCGAGCGCGTGCGCGCGCACTACGGCCGCTTTGTGAGCGGCGGCGTCGACCGCTACGAGGTGCCCAACGTGCGCGCCCTCAACTTCGTGCTGCACCAGGCGCTGGACGGCGGCGCGGCGCGGTCTCTGCGCAGCGACCCGCTGGGCAAGTCGTACGGGTCGCTGATCCTGCGCATGGAGATCGAGGTCGACGAGTCGGAGCTCGACGGCGTCGACGTGGGACGGCGGCCGCCCGCCTAGATCCGGTCCAACACGGCGCGGCGGCGGCGGACGAACTCCTTGTCGTCGATGGCGCCGCGGTCGCGCTCCTCGGCGAGATGGCGCAGCTCACCGAGCAGGTCGACCAGCGGCGTGGCCACGTGCTGGGGGTCGACGTGGGTTTCACCGTCGGCCTCCCAGGCGCGCAGGAAGAACATCGCCTTGAGGCTGTCGTAGGGAATGCCGAGCAGCTCGACCTCGTCGCCCTCGGGATTGACCAGCTCCAGCTGCACCCCGTAGCGCCCCCGCCGCGGCGTCTCGCCGAGCAGCCCGGTGATCACCTCGCCGTCGTTGAAGTGCAACGCCACCTTCTGCATGCCGTCGATCGACGCACCGTCGACGGGACGGCGTTCGAACGTGACGCACTTCACAGACGGCAGGGGAATCAGCGCGCGCCGGCTGTTCGCGTCAGGATCGGCAAGAACCAGCTCGAAGTCGGGCCGGTCGAGATCCAGCGAGACGGCATCGCCTTCGAGGATCTCGTCGTCCGAGAACCGCACCAGGACCCGCGACGGCACCGCCATCCCATCCCGTCCCAAGCGCATTGCTTCCACTGCCACTCCTGCATACGCCGCATGCCGCATCCGACCCGGGGCGCCGTGCTCCCGGCTCTACCCGGAATGACGAAAGGAGGGGTGAAAACTTGCAACCGCCGCGGGGTGCTCGGTCGCGGCGCTCCGCCGGGCCATTTCGAGAGGCGATGCTATACTCCGGCGCCAAGACGGTTGGAGGGTTCGCGCGTCCCTCTCGGGGTTGGATCGCGCGCTGTCCGCCCCGAGTTGGGTCATGGCTGAAGACGACGATCTCGCCCTCATCCGGGCGTACATGAACGGTGACGCGGCGGCGTTCGACAAGCTGTTCACTCGCTACAACCAACGCATTCGTTCGGTCTGCACGCGCTACGTGGGCGACGGCCCGGTGGCCGAGGACCTGGTGCAGGACACCTTCTTCAACGTCCTCCGAACGCTCGATCGGGTCGACACCGGCTTCAACTTCTCGGCCTGGATCCACCGCATCGCCGTCAACCTCTGCCACGACGAGCTCCGCCGCCGCACCCGCGCCCAGCAGCACCTCGCCGCCGGCGGCGACGAGGTCGAGGAGGCGGTGCTGCGCCTGGCCGACCGCGACCGCCACGGCCATCCCGAGGCGGCGCTGGAGATGGCCCACCTGCGCCAACTGGTCTGGGACGTGTCCAAGCGGCTGCCCGAGCGCCAGCGCATGGTGCTCACCCTGCGCGAGCTGCAGGGGCTGTCCTACGCGGCCATCGCCCACGTCATGGGCATCAGCGAGTCGGCGGTCGAGACGCTGCTCCATCGCGCCCGCAAGCGCTTCAAGGAAGTCTTCCTGCGCATGGACGACAGCGCCACCCGGGTGATCGACTGCGCCACCGTCGCGGTGCTGCTGGAGGCGGACCGGCGCCGCCCGCTGCGCCGGGAGCAGCGCGCCATGCTGCTCGCCCACATCGAGCGCTGCGACAGCTGCCGGGAGCGCTGCGCCACCCAGCCGGCCGCCGCCGAGGGGTAGGCGATCGCCACCGTGGTCTGCGCGCCCAACGCGTTCAAGGGCGCGCTCGGTGCGGCGGATGCGGCGGCGGCGATGGCGGCCGGGGTGCGCGACGCCGGGCTGGCCGGCCTGGTGCCGATCGAGGTGCCGGTGGCCGACGGGGGCGACGGGACGCTCGACGTGCTGCTCGCCGCGTCGCCGGGGAGCCGGGTGGAGCGGTTCACAGTGACCGGGCCGCTGGGGGCACCGGTCGAGGCGCGGCTGGGGTGGCTGGGTGGCGGCGGGCGGGGCGACGGCTCGCCGGTGGCCGTGGTGGAGATGGCCGAGGCGGCGGGGCTGCGGCTGCTGCCACCCGGCGGCCACGACGCGCTGCGGGCCACCACCTCCGGTGTCGGCGAGCTGATCCGGGCAGCGCTCGACGGCGGGGCTCGGCGCATCGTCGTCGGCGTCGGCGGCAGCGCCACCACCGACGGGGGCGCCGGGCTGGCCGCGGCCCTGGGTGCGCGGCTGCTCGACGCGAGCGGCCGGGAGCTGCCGCCCGGGGGATGGGCGCTGGTGACCCTGACCCGCATCGACCTCACCGAGCTCGACCCGCGCCTGCGCCACTGCCGGATCGAGGTCGCCGTCGACGTGCGCAGCCCGCTGCTGGGGCCGGCCGGCGCCGCGGCGGTCTTCGCGCCGCAGAAGGGCGCCACCCCCGCCGACGTCGCCGTGCTCGAGGCGGCCCTCACCCACTTCGCCGGGCTCGCCTGCGCGGCTGCCGGCGCCGACCCGCGGCGGGTCGACGAACCCGGCATGGGCGCCGCCGGCGGCTGCGCCTTCGGGCTGGCGGTGCTCTGCGGCGCGGCGCTGCTGCCCGGCGCGGCGCTGGTCTGCGACCTCGTCCGCCTCGACGACGCCCTGCGCGGCGCCGCCCTGGCGCTCACCGGCGAGGGCCGCCTCGACGCCTCCACCGCCGCGGGCAAGGCGCCCGCCGAGGTCGCCTTCCGCGCTGCCGCCCTCGGGGTGCGCTGCGTGGCCCTGGCGGGATCGGTGGCGACGGAGCCGCCGGGCGTGCTGGACGGCTACGTGGACGCGGTCGCCGTCGGTGCAGGGCTGCCGCTCGCCGAGTCGCTGGCGCGCACCGCCGAGCTGCTCCGCACCGCGACCGCCGCGGTGGTCCGCCGCCACCTCGGCTGAGGCTGAGACCGGGGTTCGCGCTGCGGCTGAGGCTGCGGCTGCTCGCTGCCCCGCGCGATCAGACCGCGGTCAACCAGTCGCGGTACTTGGGATTGCGTCCCTTGCAGATGTCGAAGTACAGCGACTGCAGTCGCGAGGTCAGCGGCCCGGGCTCACCGTCGCCGATGGGACGGCGATCCACCTCGATGACCGGCGACACCTGGGCGCCGGTGCCGCAGAGGAACATCTCGTCGGCGACGTACAGCTCGCTGCGGTCGATGGAGCGCTCCTGCACCTCGAGGCCGAGCTCCTCGGTGATGATCTGCATCAGCGTCGCGCGGGTGATGCCCTCGAGGATGTTCTCACTGGCCGGCGGGGTCACGAAGGTGCCGGCGCGCACGATGAACAGGTTCTCGGCGCTGCCCTCGGAGACGTGTCCCTCCTGGGTCAGCATGATCGCCTCGTCGAACCCGCTCTCGATGGCCTCGGTCTTGGCCAGCGCGCTGTTGACGTAGATGCCGGTGCACTTGGCGCGCGCCGGCGCGGCGTTGTCGTCGACGCGGCGCCAGGTCGACACCATGCAGCGGATGCCCTTGTCGATGTCGACGTAGGCGCCGAACGGCGAGGTGTAGATGAGGAAGCCGTCTTGCAGGTTGTGCAGCCGGACGCCGATCTCCTCCGACGACTTGTAGCAGAGCGGCCGGATGTACACGTCCTCGCGGTAGCCGTTGCGGCGCAGCAGCTCGGTGGTGATCTCGCAGAGCTGCGCGGTCGACAGGGGCAGCCGCATGTGCAGGATCTTGGCGCTGTTGCGCAGCCGGTCGTAGTGCTCGGGAGCGCGGAAGGTGTAGAGCTTGCCCGCCTCCTCCGACCAGTACGCCCTGATCCCCTCGAAGCACCCGGTGCCGTAGTGCAGCGCGTGGGTCATGGCGCCGAGCTTGGCGTCGCGATAGCGGGCGAAGTCGCCGTTGAACCAGACCCAGGCGTCCTCCCGCGCCAGGGTCGACGGGGATGCGGCGATCTGGGTCTCACTCATCGTCGGCCGATCTTACCAACGGCCGGTCGGAACGTATGTTCCCATCCACGCGAGCGCGGAGCACCACAGCATTGTTGACATCGTCATCAAGAGCCGCCCTGCTAAGATCGCCACTAGACAGTGGTACTCGGGTCCCGGGTGTGCCCGCCGCCGCCCGATTTCCCATGCAGCGCGCCGAGAAGCAGAGACGGACGGCTGCGAGGACACCGAGTCGTGGAGGTGTCATGACCGAAGTCATCCGTTCCCGCCGCGCAACGCTCC
>CAZCJX010000089.1:0-11364 GCA_964499205.1 uncultured Actinomycetes bacterium
TCCGGGTCCACGTCGACTCGACGCAGACCACCGACGTGGTGCTCACCGCCATCGAAGACGCGCGCCCCGCACGCGACCCGCGCCGCGCCCCCACCGCGCAGCACGACGCCTTCTCGCTGGTGTTCACCGGCAGCGGAAGGCGGGCCTTTCCGCAAGGCACCTACCAGCTCGACCACTCCACCCTCGGCACCACCATGCTGCTCCTCGTCCCCGACGCGCGCGGCCGGCAGGTGAGCACGGCAACGATCAACCGGCTCTAAGGGAATCCGCGGTAGGGCGGTCGTGGGTGGCTGCGGAGGCGGCTGCTCCTCGGACTGCGGCGAGGTCTGGTTGAGCTGAGGCGACGCGAATCGGACCTGTTGGAGACGCGCCGCAGGGTCGGAGCTCTCCTGACCGCCCTCAACGCGGAGACGCGGTGTGCAAGCCCAGCGCCGAGGCGCCCTGGAGCATTCGATCGTCATAGGTCACGACCACACCGAGGTCATTCCCAAGGGTGAGCGCCGACGCCAGATGGATCGCATCGAGGGAGCGCAGCGAGGCCGGATCGAGATCGCCGGCTCTGTCCAGCAGCGCCTCGTCCATCCGGATGAGACTGAGAGCAGCGAGGTGCTGTCGTGCAGGCGCGCTCAGCCGCGGGAGGCCGGCGCGCTTGATCGCCCGCAAGAGTTCAACCCGCAGGAGTGTTGAGGAAGCCCGGCGTGGCCAGCGGCGCAACTCGCGTCGCAGCGCCGTGGTCTCACGCTCCCGCACGAGCAACTTCACCACAGCGGACGTGTCCAGGTAGGCGACCTCAGCGCTCATCGGCGCGCACGGCCGTGAGCACGTCGGAGAGGCGCGGCTCTCCCTTCGCCGCAGCGACCGGCTCCAGGGCCAGGAGATCGCCGTGCGGTTCCGAGGCGCGGCCCTCCGCCACCAGTTGATCCAGCGTTCGCTCGGCGTGGAGCGGCACGATGCGCGCAATTGGATGCCCGCGATCGGTGACTTCGACGGTCTCCCCGGCCACGACTCTGCGCAACACGGCGCTGGCGTTCTGGCGAAGCTCGCGGATTCCCACCGTCGTCATGTAGCACATTGTAGCCCATGTGGGCCTTCGGTGCTATGGCCCAGCCACGAGGCGTCGGTTACTACGGCTGCAAGAGTCATGAGTGAGATGAGGCCGGGGTGGAAGACGCCTCCAGTGCTCCCGAGACGAGTCCCCGTCCCGTCGTTTGCGTAATGGTAGTCACTCCTAGCGGAGACGTGGATCGGCGCTTGCGCCAACAGCATGTGAGTGTTGTGAGGTTGCCGGGGAGCCATGCTCATCAGATGACTATGCAGGCCCGGCCTGTCTCCGAGAGCGGGGAGAGCCCAGCTGAGCGGACGCTTGAAAGGCCTTCCGTATTTGCTTATCGCCGCTGCTGCTTGAGCCGACAACTCCGAATGGAAGCGGCGGCTTGCCTCGTCCGTGGGGGGAGGCAATGTTGAGAGCTCTCGTTCCAACTCCACGGCTCGGTAATCAGAAAACGCGTAGCCAGTGATTCGTCGCCGTTGGCCAAGAGGTGGGCCGTGGCCGAGACTTCCATCAAGGTCCGCCAGCGCCCATAAGCGCCGCCCGCCTGGCCGCCCCGTAACAACGCGCCGATCTCCGAGAACGTTCGTATGACGCGGCATAGGAGTCCGATCAAGGCTTGCCCACGTCCAGGGCAAGCCTGTGGACGAGTTCGAATACGGGGGTTTGGCTGGGGAGAGAGGATTCGAACCTCTGATTGGCTGATCCAGAGTCAGCTGCCTTACCACTTGGCCACTCCCCAGCGGCGAGGGACGAGTTTACCCAAGACGGGCGGGTGGCCCAGCGCCGGGCAAAAGGGCCGCCCATGGCGCTGGCCCTGGGGGCGTGCCCTGGGGGGCGCCAGCCGCAAGCAGGCGCGGGGCAGGCGAGCCTGCCCGGGCGAGGCGGGCGGCCGAGGCAGCATCACGGCGAGGGCAGAAGGCGCCGAACGCGTCACATGGACCGGGAGGTTTGGCTGGTTGGGCCCGGGCCTATACTGGCTGCGATGGATCTTCTCGAGCTGCTCCGCTCCCAGGCCAGGCGGTATCGCTGTGCGGCGTGTGGCAAGAGCATGGCCGACTGCGACATCAACATCCTGGCTCAGCAGGGGAACCGGGCCTTGGTCCGGGTGACCTGCACCTCGTGCAACGACGAGAACCTGCTCCAGATCGTGTTCCAGACCGAGGGCGAGGCCGAGGACGCCGCGGCGCCGGCTGCGCAGCCGAGGCGGCGCCGGCCGAGCATCGAGGTCGACGAGGGCAGGCCGGAGAGCGCTGAGCCGATCAGCTTGGACGAGCTGCTCGACCTCCACCTCATGCTCCGCGACTACTCGGGCGGCTTCAAGGAGCTGGTCGAGACCGCCTGAGGCACACGGGCGCTACGGCGACGGTGACGGTTGCGCCTGGGTCTGCGCCGTCGCGGTGGGTGTCGGCGTCGGGGAGGGTCCGCCCAACGGGAAGGTCGGCCGCGGCGTGGGCGCGAGGGTGAAGGTCGGCACCGGCGAGGGGCTCGGCGTCGGAGACGGGGTCGGCGACGCGGACGGGGACGCGGAGGCCGAGGGCGTCGGCGTCGGGGTGGGGCATCCCGCCGCCTGCAGCGAGGCGGCATCGGTGGCGGTGCAGTCGCCGAGGGCGCCGGCCACGACCGGGAAGTCGTGGATCGGTCCCGGCAGGCTGTTGATGAACGGCTGCGACATCAGGTGCCCGACGTCGTTGCCGTACACCTGGTCCATCCCCTGCTCCGGCTTGCCCGCCGGCGTGTTGGCCGCCCATGTCGCCACCACGTAGTCGGGCGTGTACGCCATGTACCACGCGTCGACGAAGTTCTCGGTGGTCCCCGACTTGGCGGCGACGGGACGGTTGTAGTGCACGCCCCACCGCGCCGGATATCCCTTGAGGATCTTGGTCATCGCGTACGCCTGCTGCTGGGTCATCACCTGGTCGCCCTGCGAGGGCGTGGCCGGCTCGTCCACCAGCGTGTTGCCCTGTCCGTCGACGACCTTGAGGATGGCGCGTGGCGTCACCTTGTGCCCGTAGTTGGAGAACGCGGCGTATCCCGTCGCGTGGTCGATCATCTTGATCGCCGAGGAACCGATCGCCGTACTGGGATTCGGGGCGAGGTCGCTGCTGATGCCCACCTGGTGGGCGAAGTCGATGACCTGGGGGATCCCCGCCATCACCATCGCCTCCTCCGCCGGCACGTTGCGCGACTCCAGCAACGCTCGTGAGGCGCTGATGCGCCCCATGAAGTTGCGGTCGAAGTCCATGACCCCACCCAGCTTCTGCGACTCGGCCCGCGTGTCGTCGAGCACCGTGCTCGGCTTCAACTTGCCGTTGATGAACCCGGTCTCGTACACGTAGGGCTTGAACGACGACCCCGGCTGACGGGGCCCGGTGGTGTTGTTGTACTGCCCGTTGATGCTGTCGTCGTTGAAGTTCGCCGACCCCACCATGGCGATGATGTCGCCGCTGTGCGAGTCGAGCATCAGCAGTGCACCGTTGTTGGCATTGCGCCCGATCGCCTTGACACCGTTGACCACCGCGGTGTTCGCCTTGCCCTGGATGGAGAGGTCGAGGGTGGTGGTGACGGTGAGGTCACCGGCGGTGACGTTGGGATCGTCGGCGAAGCGCTGCTGCAGCTGGTCGCGCACGTACTGCACGAAGTGCGGCGCGATGCCCTGGGCCACCGCCTTCTTTCCGTGCCGCAGGTCGTCCTGCAGCGCCTGCTGGTTGGCCTGCTGCCGCGCCACCTGGTCGGGCGTCGCGGCGGCGCCGCCGACCAGCGGATCGACCGCGTCGGCATCCGCCTGCGACACCGCCCCCATGGCCACCAGCCCGCTCAGCACGTAGTGCTGCCGCGCATAGGCGGCCGAGGGATTCTGCTGCGGGTCGTAGTACGACGGCGCCTGCGGCAGTCCGGCGAGCAGCGACGCCTCGCGCAGGTCGAGATCCTTGGCGTCCTTGCCGAAGAAGGTCTGCGCCGCGTTCTCCACGCCGTAGGCGCCCTCGCCGTAATAGATCAGGTTCAGATACTTCTCCAGGATCTGCTGCTTGGAGAACTTGGAGTCGATCTCGTTGGCGAGCAGCGCCTCGCGCAGCTTGCGCAGCGGCGACTTCGATGCGTTGCTGCCGAAGAAGGCGAGCTTGGCGAGCTGCTGGGTGATCGTCGACGCGCCCTGCTCCGGCCGCCGCGCGATAACGTCGACGAACAGCGCCTTGGCAACGCGCGGCACGTCGAAGGCGCCCTCGTTGTAGAAGTTGCGGTCCTCGGCTGCGAGGGTGGCCTGCTGCTGGATCTTGGCCACCTGGTCGAGGGTCACCGAGGTGCGGTTCTCCGCGTTGTGCCCCACCGAGGCGATCAGCTTGCCGTTGCGGTCGAGGATCTTGATCGTCCCCGTCGCCTCGCCCAGCTTGTTGAGGTCGGGCAGGGTCATCGCCGCGTAGGCCACCATGCCGGCCAGCAGCAGGGTCAGCGCACCGATCGCGGCGAGCGCGAGGCGGATGATCAGCCGCTTTCGCGGCGAGAGGTTGCGCCACCAACGCGGACCGCGCGGTCCGCGCTTGCCTGCAGCGTCAGCCGCACCCGCGGCACCGGCCGCACGCGCGGTCCCGGACCTGCGCCGCTTCATCGGGGGGAAATGAGCATGTGTTTCCGCAAATAGAGGTCCAAACCAGGCACGGTCCGGCCGCGCCGCATGGCGACCGGTGAGCAGAACGCTACCCGACGGGCTCCATTTCTGCGCCGCGCTGAGCTTGGCGGGCGACCCGGCGGGCCAGCATCGACGCACCTCCGGCCGCACCGGCGGTGGCCGCGCGAATGGCTACCTTCTGCCACAACGGTTGGGAACCACCCGAGGTTCCTCCCTTGCGCTTGCCCCCCAGCTCCTCACGCAGCGCCCGCACCTCGCGGGAGAGCTCGTCGAGGCTCATGGCGCGGTCGTCCCCGCCCGCCCCGCCGTCGTGCGACCCGCCGAAGCGCCGGCGCAGCACCAGGCTGCCCACCACCACGATGACCACCACGCCGGCGATGGCCGCGATCTGCGGCCCGTCGCGGCGCAGCCGCGCCTTCCAGTCGAGCTCGGCGCGGATGCGCTTCTCCAGCTTGTCGATGTCCGCCTCGAGGGCGACGCGGGTCAGGTCGCGCTGGTGTCGCGCTTGGTCAGTCGCTTGACCCACTCGACGTCCTCCTTGAGATCGGCCACGGTCTGCTTCTGCTGCCGCACCGCCGCGCGGATACGCAGCCCCGCCACCGCGCCGAGGAGCACCGCCAGCAGCAGGAAGCCGGCGCCGGCGAGGGCCCACGACCACCACACGTCACCGAAGTGCTTGGGCAGGCTGGCGAAGGCCAGGGTGGAGCCGATCAGCAGCAGAGGCAGGGCCACCACGACCAGGGCCAGCGCGATGGCCACCCGCTTGAGGCTCTCGACCATGCCGACCTTGGCCAGCTCGATCTCCATGCGGACCAGGCGCGCCGCGTCGTCGGCGATCTGGCGGCCGATGTCGGCCAGGCTCTCGTCGGCGCGCGGCTGCGGTTGAGCTGCCATGGTCAGCGGGGTCCCCGTACGGTGTGGTGGCTAGACGTCGAGCTGCGAGACGTCGATGTCGCGCAGTCCTGCCGGTGCCTCGACGCCATTCTCATGCAACAGTTTGAGCAACTGCAGCACGTAGCGCACGCCGTTGAGGTTGACCCCGTGGTTGCGGGTCAGGTTCTGGATGGTCTGGAGCTTGTGGATGTCGCGCTGGGAGAAGCGGCGCCGGTTGGTCGACGTCCGCTGCGGCACGACCAGGCCCATGTTCTCGTACATCATCAGCGTCCGCGGGTGCGTCTCGAGGATCTCGGACGCCACGCTGATGGTGTAGATCGGCTTGTCGAGCGAGAGATTCAGCTCCCGCGGCTGGCGGTCGCCGGGATTCCCCCGGTCGGCAGGCTCGCCCGCTGCGGAGCCGCGGCCTACTCTTTCAGCCACTCGCCGATGCCCTCGGAGAGCGAGCTCGGGGTGGTCTGGGCCTTGATCAGGAACTCGTGCGCGCCGAGCTTGAGGCCGCGGTCGACGAGCTCCTTCTCACCGTAGTTGCTGAGCATGATCACCGGGATCGCCGCGGTGTCCTCGTTCTGACGGAGCGCCTGGAGCACCTCGAAGCCGTCCTTCTTGGGAAGGCGGATGTCGAGGAAGATGATGTCCGGCTTGAGCTCCGTCGCCCGCTCGATCCCCTCCTCACCGTCGACGGCAACGTTGACTCGATACCCGTCGAGCTCGAGCTTCATGCGGTACATCTCGAGCACCGCGGGGTCGTCCTCGATCAGGAGGACGTCGATGACCTCGTCGTCCACAGCTCCCTCCGCGTTGGCCCGTCTGTCGGTCAGCACCTGGGTGAAACCTCGGCAGTATACCGGCGCGGTCGCACCGAACGGCACAACCGGGAATCAGGGTCGCATACCAGTCCCATGTGCAGCAAACCTGCTAGCGGAGTGTACGTCCCCGGCGGCCTGCGGTGCACAACCCGGGGGCTGGCGCCCCTGGGTCCCTCCCTGCCTAGAGCCTGACGTGGGTGACGTCGAGCCTAGAGCTTGACGTGGGTGACGTCGATGTCGGAGAGGAAGTCCGGCCGGGCCACCTTGTTCGCATCCATGAGCTGGAGGCACTGGATGACGTACTTGGCGCCGTTGAGGTTGAGCCCGTGGTGGCGGGTCAGCCGCTGGATGGCCTGCAGGGTGAGGATGTCGCGCTGCGAGTAGCGGCGGCGGTTGGTGGCAGTCCGATGCGGCACCACCAGGCCGAGATGCTCGTACATCATCAGCGTCCGCGGGTGCGTCTCGAGGATCTCGGCGGCGACGCTGATGGTGTAGATCGGCTTGTCCAGCCCGACCTGGGCGGCGGCCGGAGGCAGTGCTGCGGTGACTGTCACGATGTCCTCCTTGCCCGCCACGCCGGCTCCGCTGTCTGCTGGATGGTCGGTGGTGGACATAGGTGGGGGTGGAAAACGGCGTCAGTATACGGCCCGGATATCTGATACAGCGCACTACGTGACAGCCTCTTGGGGGCTATACGCAGGAATTGGCTGAAGGGTGACAGCGGCGTAACCCTCTCGCGACCCTCGCCGTTTGCCGGTGTGCCCCGGGGGCTCCCCCCTTGGGTCTCCGTGTCCCCCTTCCTCTCACTTCCACCCCAAGTCGCACGCAGGAGGAGCGCGATGATCCAGCCCGATGGGCGCGCGTCGCTCGACGTGCGTGAGCGGTACCTCAGGCGTCGCAGCCGGCGCCGCTTCGCCTTCGGCGACCGTGGCATGGTCGCCCTGTGGATCGGCCTCGGCACCGTGGTGGCCTGGCTGTTCATCGCCGGGTTCGCCGGCCTGACCCGCTAGGCGGCTGCCGCCGCTAGGCGGTGCGCAGCAGGTCGACCAGGGCCGTGAGCGCAGCCGCCCAGGCCTCCGGGCTGGGCAGGCGCCACCGCGCGGCGGCGACCACCCCGGGTGGGGTCTCCCCGTCGCCCACCATCACCGACAGTTCCCCTGGAGCCTGCAGGGCCAGCGACAGCATGGGGATGTCGCCGACGTCGTCCCCGGCGACGCAGAGCGCGCTCTCCCGCCAGCGCCCCCGCCGCAGCGCCCGCACCGCGTCCGCCTTGCTCCGCCGCAGCGGCAGGTGGATCTCGGCCACTCGCTTGCCCGGCACCACCGCCAGCTGCCACCGCGCCGCCACCTCGCGAGCCAGCGACAGGGCGCACTCCTCGATCCCCTCCCGCTCGACGCCGCGCGTGTGCAGCACCACGCCGCAGCGCTTGCGCTCCAGGCGCGCCCCCGGGCACTCCCCGTCGCGCAGCCGCTCCTCGACCTCGACCGACGCCGCCTCCAGCGCGGGCAGCCAGCGCCGCGCCTCCGCGGCGACGTTGTTCCGCCCGTCGCGAATCTGCTCCAGGCCGTAGTTGCCCACCACCACGGCCTCGGGCCCGAGCACCACGCGGCCGGCGACGTCGTCGCTGTCGCGGGCGGTGACCACCGCCGCCCGGGTGGGGCAGTGGGCTCCGCGGCCGGTCGCGGCGCCGCGGCGCGACAGCCAGGTCAGCGAGCGCTCGGCACCGGGCAGGGCGCGAACCTCCTCGGGCCGGCTGCGGATGGGCGCGATCGAGCCGTCGAAGTCGGTGCAGAGCAGCAGGCCGCCGCGCCGGCGCGCCTGGGCGGCGATGATCTCGGCGAGCTGGGCCGGCGCCACGGGCTCGGCCGCCCCTCTCGCGACGGTCGCGTCCACCGGGCCGGTGTCGATCATGGCCTCCTCTAGTCGATGAGCTCGCGCAGGTCCTGCAGCTGGGCGGTGATCCAGCGGGTGATGTCGTTGGCGCGCACCGCCTCGCGGATGCGCTCGGCGCGGGCCGTCCGCTCCCGCTCGTCCATGATCAGGCCGAGGTAGAGCGCCTCGGCGGTGGCGTCGACGTCGAAGGGGTTGATGGTCAGGGCCAGGTCACCGAGCTCCTCGTGCGACCCGGCGTTCTCGCTGAGCACCAGCACGCCGTTGCGCCGGTTGACCAGCACGCCCTCCTTGGCGACCAGGTTCATACCGTCGTAGATGGGGTTGACCAGCAGCACGTCGAACGACTTGTAGCCGGCCACCGCCTTGTGGATGTTCTCGTCGACCTCGAGGCGGATGGGCATCCAGCCGCGCGCGCTGAAGCGGCGGTTGATGCGCGCCGCCACGGTGACGATGGAGCCGAGGTAGGCGCGGTAGTCGTCGATGTCCTGGCGAGTTTCCTGCAGATATGCCCAAAACTGGACGCGCCCGTGCAGCTCGTGATGGGCTTCGAGCATGCGCTCGTAGGCGAGGAAGCCGCGCACCACGTTCTTCGAGAGGTCGGTGCGGTCGACGCGGAGGATGAGGTATTCCGGGCGCCAGGCGCGGATCGCCTCCTCCTCGCGCAGTGTGTCGGGATGCTCGGCGAGATGCTCGAACTCGGCGATGTCGACGCTGATCGGGTAGTTGCGCACCCAGATGGCGCGGCCCTCGTGGAACACGGTGCGCTCGCGGTAGTCGACGGCGAGGCCCATGTTCTCCTCGCAGGTGAGCAGGAAGTTGCGCACGTCGCGGCGCGTCTGGAAACCGACGATGTCGTTGCCGAGGATGCCCACCATGATGCCGTCGCGGATGCGCTTGGGGAGGATCTTCCAGTACTGCGGCGTCGGCCAGGGGATGTGCACGAACTGCTGGATGCGCGCGCGGGGCATCGCGCTGCGCACCATCGCCGGCACGGTGTAGAGTTGGTAGTCCTGCACCATCACCAGCGGCGGCAGCTCGCTCTGCCCGGCCATCTCGACGACGCGCTCGGCGAACATCGCGTTGACCCGCTGGTAGCCCTCGCGCCAGGCGCGCTCGGTGGCGGCGTCGAGCACCGGCTCGCGGCCGAGGTCCCAGAGGTAGTGCTGCACGAACCAGAGCAGCGGGTTGCTGATGACGTTGTAGTAGAGGTCGTAGGCCTCGGCGGGAGGCTCGACGAAGGAGACGCGGTAGCGCGTGCAGTCGTCGGTCTCCAGGGTCAGCGGCAGGCCGTCCCCGGCGCGGGCGGCCAGGGCGCGGTCCTCGTCGTTGCGCGCGGCGGCGACCCATACCGCGTCCGTCGCTGCGGCGAGCGAGCTCATCGCGGTGACCAGTCCGCCGGCGCCGCGGACCAGGCGCTCCGGCGTGCCCCGGATGGGGTCGGGCCGCTGCAGGCTGAGCGGTGCCCGGTTGGCCACGACGATGGGCTGGACGTGCCGCAGCAGGCGGCGCGTGTACGCCTCGATTGCAAGCAGGGGGGACGTCCTCCGCGACCCGGGCACCCACCCGGTGTGGTTCTGCCGCCGCACAGTTCCGGGGCCACCCATCCTACCAGGGCGGCGGAGGTGAGGCGAGCCCGCGGCCGGTTCTGGCCGCGCTCAGATGTGGAGGTCAGCCTACCCTATTGACCGCAGCGTACGATGTGGCAAAATCCTACATCGTTACTGTTGGTTAATCTCACACGACCAGGGCAGGGCGGTCCCTCGACACACAACGACCTATTGGGAGGTTTCGTCAAGGTGCTGAGCGACGCGATCAAGGACATCGACCAGGCGGTTCGTCTCGATCGGGAGGAGCGGGAGCGGCGGGAGGAGATGCGCGCGGGGTTCCAGCGCGCCGACGGGTACATGTGGCAGATCGAGGAGATGCTCGAGGACGGCACCTCGCGCGTCCCCGACACGCTGGTGACCGAGATCGCCCGCTTCGTGCGGCCCTACAGCCGCCGGCTGGCCCGCATGCTGACCCGCGACCCCGACCACAACCCGGTGCAGGTCCTCGACGTCCTCTTCGACGTCCAGGAGCGCATCCAGCGCCAGACCATGGCGCGGCTGGGGCTCACCGAGGCGCTCGCGTCCTGAGCGAGCGCCTCGCCCGCTCGGCCCCATCGGGCATGCCGTAGGATTTCGGGCGCCGTGCGCCTGACTGCCAGCAGCAACGTCGACGTCTCCCCCGCTGACCTCTTCGCCATCGTCGCCGACCTGCGCAACCTGCCGGCCTGGTGGATCGAGCACCTCAGCGCCACGGTCACCACCCCCGCCCACCGGGCGCGCGACGCCGTCTACGAAGTCCGCTACCGGCTGCCCATCGGCCTGGTGGTGAGCGCCACCTGCACGGTGGTGGCGGTGCGGGCGCCCCGGTCGATCACCTACATCTGGGAGGGGTGGGGGATGCGGATGGCGGTGGGGCAGAGCTTCGTGCCCTCGCGGTCGGGATGCCGGACCACGCTGGTGGCGGACCTGGCGGTGAACAGCCGCTGGCGGCCGGTGAGCGGGATGCTGGCGCGGATCATGGCGGGGACGTTGGGGGAGGAGATGCAGCGGGCGCTGGCGACCCTGGCGGAGATCGCCGCGGCGCGGACCATCGTGGTGCGCGAGGCGGGGGCCGGGGGCGAACGCGGCGGCGATCGGGTGGAGCGGGGGGAGCGGCGGACCCGGGGGCGGGTTGCCGCCGAGTCGCAGGGGCTCTAAGGGGGCCGGCGCCCGGCGTGTCGACCCGGCGCGCGGCGCGGTGAAATGCGGCAGCCCGGCGGCGGCAGTGTGGCCGGCGTGTCGACCCCGCGCGGTGCGGTGAATGCGGCAGCCCGGCGGCGGCACTGTGGCCTGCCACCGGGCTGCGGTCGGTCTGAGAGTTCTCTGGCGCGGCGTGGGCGCCCCGGGCGCTATGCCGAGCGGCGGCCCTGGGCGCGCTACGCCGAGCGGCGGCGGCCGCCGGTCGCCCGGGTCGAGGTGCGGGTGCCTCGGGTGCCGCGGGTCGCGGTGGTGCCGCGGCGAGAGCCGGTCGCCAAATCCCGATGACGCCCGCAATGATGCCGAGCA
>CAZCJX010000090.1:0-10692 GCA_964499205.1 uncultured Actinomycetes bacterium
CCCAAGCCGGTGCTGACGCCGCGCGACGTCGAGCGCTTCACCCACGTCGACTACGACAGCCGGGTCGCGCTGGTGGCACTGCTCGGCGGCGAGCTGATCGGCGTGGCGCGCTACGACCGCACGCCGGGCACCACCGAGGCAGAGGTGGCCTTCGTCATCGACGACCGCCACCAGGGGCGCGGCCTCGGCACCATCTTCCTCGAGTACCTCGCCGCGGTGGCGCGCGGCCGCGGCATCACCCGCTTCGTCGCAGACACTCTGCCGCACAACGTGCGCATGCTCGACGTCTTCCGCAGCGCGGGATTCCGGGCCGAGCAGTCGTTCAGCGACGGCGTGGTGCGGGTCAGCTTCCCCATCGAGCCCACCGACGAATCGCTGCGCGCGATGCACGAGCGCGAGCGCAACGCCGCGGCGCACTCCATCAAGCGCATCCTGGAACCGGGCAGCGTGGCGGTGGTCGGCGCCGGACGCGAGCGCGGCGGCATCGGCCACGAGATCTTCCGCAACCTCATCGCCGGCGGCTTCCAGGGACCGGTGTACCCGGTCAATCCCAGGGCCTCGCACGTCGCCAGCGTGCGCGCCTACCCGTCGATCCTCGACATCCCCGACGACGTCGACCTCGCCGTCATCACCGTGCCGGCGCAACTGGTGCTCGACGCGGTCGACCAGTGCGTCGCCAAGAAGGTGCGCGGATTGGTGGTGATCACGGCCAACTTCGCCGAGGCCGGCGGCGACGGCGCCGCGCTGGAGCGCGAGCTGGTCGAGCGCGCCCGCAGCGGCGGCATGCGCCTGATCGGCCCCAACTGCATGGGGGTGATCAACACCGCGCCGTCGGTGTCGCTCAACGCGACCTTCGCGCCGGTGCCGCCGCTGCGCGGCCGCGTCGCCTTCTCCTCACAGTCGGGTGGGCTGGGCATCGCCATCCTGCAGCGGGCCCGCGACCTCGGACTGGGCATCTCGTCGTTCACCTCGCTGGGCAACAAGGCCGACGTGTCGAGCAACGACCTGCTGCAGTACTGGGAGGGCGACCCCGACACCGACGTCATCCTGCTCTACGTCGAGTCCTTCGGCAACCCGCGCAGCTTCTCGCGCATCGCCCGGCGGGTGTCGCGCCGCAAGCCCATCGTTGCGGTCAAAGGTGGCCGCAGCGTGGCGGGCACGCGCGCCGCGACGTCGCACACCGCGGCGATGGCCAGCCCCGACACCGCCGTGGACGCGCTCTTCCTGCAGACCGGCGTGATCCGCGTCGACGGGCTGGAGGAGTTGTTCGACGTCGCCCAGGTGCTGACCGACCAACCGCTGCCGGCGGGCAACCGCGTGTGCGTGATCGGCAACGCCGGCGGACCGGGCATCCTCGCCGCCGACGCCTGCGAGAGCGCCGGGCTCAGCGTTCCCCCGCTGTCGTCGCACACGCAGGAGCGGCTGCGCGCACTGGTGCCGGCCGCCGCGTCGGTGCAGAACCCAGTCGACCTGCTCGCCTCGGTGACCGCCGAGGAGTACCAGCAGGCGGTGCGGGCGGTCATCGAGTCGGGCGACGTGGACTCGGTGCTGGTGATCTTCGTGCCGCCACTGGTGACGCGCGTCGAGGACGTCGCCGCCGCCGTGGCCCGCGCCGCGGCCGGCTCGCCCAAGCCGGTGATCGCCAACTTCCTCGCCGAGACCGGTGACGCGCTGCGCGGGCTGCGCTGCGACGAGCAGCGGCGGGTTCCGTCGTTTCCCTTCCCGGAGCAGGCGGCGCAGGCGCTGGCCGCGGCGGTGCGCTACGCGCAGTGGCGGGCGCGGCCGGAGGGCAGCATCCCCGACTTCACCGATATCGCAATCGACACTGCGCGCGGCATCGTCGCCGGGTACTTGGCACAGCACCCGCAGGGCGGCTGGCTCGACGCCGCCACCGCCAGCGACCTGCTGCGCAGCTACGGCATCCCCGTCGCGGCGACGCGCCGCTGCGCCACCGTGGAGGAGGCGGTGCGGGCCGCCGGCGAGGTCGGCTATCCCGTGGTGCTCAAGGCCGGCTCACCTGAGCTGGTGCACAAGAGCGACGTGGGTGGCGTGCATCCCGGCATCGCCGACGAGCCGGCGCTGCGCCGGGCGTACGCGGCGATGGAGGCGGCGCTCGGTGAGCGGATGGGCGGCGCCGTGGTGCAGCACCAGGTGCCGCCGGGCGTCGAGACCATCGTCGGTGTGGTGCAGGATCGCTCCTTCGGGCCGCTGGTGATGTTCGGCACCGGCGGCACCGCGGTGGAGCTGCTCCAGGACCGTGCCTTCCGGGTGGTGCCGATGACCGACCTCGACGCGCGCGAGCTGGTGCGCGCCCCCCGCGGGTCGCCGCTGCTCTTCGGCTACCGGGGCACACCCAAGGCCGACGTGGCCGCGCTCGAGGAGCTGCTCCTCCGGGTCGCCCGGCTGGTCGACGAGGTGCCGGAAATTGCCGAGATGGACCTCAACCCGGTGATCGCCTCGCCCGAGGGCGCCACCGCGGTGGACGCCAAGGTGAAGCTGGCCCCCGCGGTGCCGCGGCCCGACCTGGCGACGCGCCGGCTGCGCTGACCGTCCCGCGCCGCGCCCGCCGGTGACGGCGATGTGCATCGCAAGGTCATGCGGCGCGACGGCGTTCATAACTCTTGACAGGCTTTGGCCAGGCATGGTCACCGGCGTCGCGGGGTCGCGGCTACAGTGGCAGCACGGACAAACCGACCGGGGCAGCGCCATCGCACCGGGACAAACGCATGGCGCGAGATTGGAGGATCGAGGTGAACAGGTGGTGCACTCGGCAGCTCGTCCGGCTGCGCACGGCCCTGGCCAGCGAGGAGGGACAGGGCATGACCGAGTACGGCCTGATCCTTATCCTCGTCGCCATCGTGGTGCTGCTCATGCTCGGCGTGCTCAGCAACCAGGTCAACAACACCTACTCGAACATCGGCAACGCGCTGACCAGCGTCGGCAAGTAGCCAGCGCTCAGCGCACCAGCCCGCGCACCAGCGCGTAGGCGATGGCGAGCGCGACCAGCGTCGCGCCCGCCATCCGCCCCACGCGCCCCCGGGCCAGGAAGGCGGTGGCCAGCCAGGCGGCGGCCACCAGGAACGGGTAGTCGATCTCCCTGGTGAGTCGCGGCACGCGCACCGGCGTGCACAGCGCGATCAGGCCAAGAGTGGCCAGAACGAACCAGAGCAGGGTGCCGACCACGTTGCCCGCGCTGACGTCGTGGCGGCCGGCGCGCGCCGGCACCACCTGGCGCACCACCTCCTCGGCCTCGATCGCCGCGGGAGTGAGCACCATGCCGACCAACCCCGCGCCCAGCCCGGCGTCGGCAATCAGCCGCGTCGCCCCCGACGCCACCAGCTCGCCGCCGGCGGTGACCAGCGCGATGCCGGCGACGGTGAGCGCGATCACCGCAGCCAGCGGGCGGCGCTTCTCCGCCGCC
The DNA here is from genome assembly GCA_964499205.1 of uncultured Actinomycetes bacterium. GTDB lineage: Bacteria > Chloroflexota > Dormibacteria > Aeolococcales > Aeolococcaceae > DASRDZ01. The sequence goes on from CAZCJX010000090.1 coordinate 3,422, forward strand.
TCCTCGACCTCTTCGTTCTCCATGAACTGGTGGTGGCGCGAGACGCGCACCACGTAGAGCAGGGTGGCGCCGAAGGCGGCGAGCAGCACCGCGCCGGTCCACCGCGGCGTGGTGCCGCTGACCAGCGGCAGCCCGGCGAGCAGCGGTGCCGCCGCGAACAGCAGCAGCACCCCGGGCGGCAGGCGCACGCGCAGCGGGACGATCATCGCCCCCGCACCCAGCGCCACGCAGACCACGAAGATGGTGCCGCCGAACACCGTGCCCAGCGCCACGGCGCCCGCTCCGCGGCTGCCCGCGGCCAGCCCCACCGCGATGTTCTCCGCCTCCATGCCGCTGACCACCGCGCTCATCGCGAACGGGGCCACGCGCGCGATGATCGCCAGCCCCACCAACCCTTCGAGCAGCCGCTCGGTGGCCAGCACCACCAGCACCACGCCGCCGGCGAAGACGGCGACGGCGAGCAGCGTGGCGTTCATCGACGCCGGCGATGCTACGCGACCCGGCGGGGCACCAGGGTGGGCAGCTGCGACTGGGTGAGCAGGTCGACGCCGACCCGCGCCCGGATGGCGCAGATGGCGAGGAGGCGTTCCTCGGGAACGGCGATCAGCGCTTCGACCACGGCGGGGTCGAACTGGGTGCCGCGGTTGCGCAGCACCTCGGCGCGCGCCTCGTCGAGCGAGCAGCGGCGGCGGTAGGGGCGGTCCTGGGTCATCGCGTCGAGGGTGTCGGCGACGGCGAAGATGCGCGCGCCGGCGGGGATCTCGAAGCGGTGCAGTCCCAGCGGGTAGCCGTGGCCGTCCCAGCGCTCGTGGTGGTGCAGCAGGATGCGGCGCGCCTCGCTGAGGTATTCGACGTCCTCGATCATCAGCGCGCCGATCTCGGGATGGCGGCGCATCACCTCCCACTCCGCGTCGGTGAGCGGGCCGGGTTTGTGCAGGATGGCGTCAGGAACTCCGATCTTGCCGATGTCGTGCAGCAGCGCGCCGTGGCAGAGCACCTTGAGGTCACTGCCGCCGACGCCCATCTGCTCGGCGAGCAGCCGCGTGTACTCGACGACGCGGCGCGAGTGCCCCTCGGTCTCCTTGTCGCGCGCGTCCAGCGCGTGGGTCAGCGCCACCAGGGTGGCGTCGTAGGACCGCTCGACACGCTCGCCTTCGGTGCGCAGCTTGGCGACGTACTGGGCGTGCTGCTGCTCGTTGGCGCGCGTGCGCACGGCGAGCATCACCAGGCTGAGCTGTAGTGCGACAACCGGAGCCAGCGCGAAGCTGACGCCGGCCAGTCCCCACTTCTCGGCGAGAACCACGAAGCTGACTGCCGCGTAGCCGTAGAAGACGTGGTACGGCGCGGTCAGCAGTCCGGTGCGCAGCTGCGGGCGCAGCGCGCTGACGCCGGCGAGATGGAGCACGCCGGCGAGCAGCAGCATGTCGAGCGCGTGCTGCACGATGCCGGCCACCGACCCGGCCAGTGCGAAGGAGAGCACCGAGCTGTGCACCGGCAGGTCGCGCACCAGCAGGAAGGCGACCCAGGCGGCGCAGTTGGCCAGCACGCCGCTGCCGGCGTTGAACAGCGAGCGGAAGGCACCGGCGCGGTAGCGCAGGGCGACGCCGAGCACCTCGGCCAGCGCAGTGACCACGGCGCCGGTGGGTCCCGTCGACAGCGTGGCACCGAGGTGCACGAAAGCGGTGGCGCTGAACTGCGTCTGGGTGCGGATGGGAAAGCGCACGCCCAGCGCCGACATGCAGAACACGCTGGCGCCGAAGAGCACCAGCATGCCGCCGTCGCCCGCGGTGTGCACGCTGCCGGCGGCGACGCCACCGCCCGCCACCGCGACCAGCACGACATAGAGCACCAGCCGCCTCGAGTAGGCGACCGGCGTGGAGGGCGTGTCCTCGGCGGCGGCGACCAGAAAGCGCAGAGCGCGGCTCAGCAGGGGCGCAGGCGAGGACCGGGTCACTGCGGCCACGGTGGACCCAGTGTCGATGCCGGCGGCGGCCGGCGCGCCGCCTATCCGACGCGCTGTGACGCCGTCGTGCTGCGGTCGCCATCCGACCTCGGGGGCTCCGTCATCGCGCGCGGTCGGCTCCCGTACGCCCAGCGCTCGGGGTTGCCATCCGGGGCGATCTGCGGCATCGTCGGGTGTGCGTGGGGAGGGGCGGCGCGCGGGGCAGTTGGGCGCCGGACCCCACGGGCAGCAGGAGCAGGACAGATGCCGCTGATCACCAGGGGTCCGATCATTCCCGCCGCGCCGGTGGGATCGCATGCCACCGCGGGGCTGCTGCGCTACGAGCTGCACGTGGCTGTCTCCGCCCATCGCGCCGAGCCGGGCACGCCGGTGGCCATCTTCGGCAGCCTGATGGCCAGCCCGCTGGCGCAGCGCAACGCGGCGCCGCCCTCGCCGCAGGCGGGGCAGCGGATCACCCTGCGGGCGCGCTGGTACGTGCCGGGCGAGGGCGAGGTGGGCGACACCGTGGCGGTGCTGGAGACGGACCGCGCCGGGCTCTTCGGTGTCGCCGTGGCGGCACGCGATTGGCCGGTGGACTACACGGCCGTGGTGGACGGGCCGGAGGGGCAGCCGCCGCTGGCGACCAGCGACCCGGTGCGGATCGGGCCGAGCTGAGGGCTGCGACGAAGCCATCGCGGTGAGGGGGTTGCGGGTTAGCGGCCGGTAGGCTGCGCGCGCGGCGATGGAGACCAACCAAGCACCGGCGGGGGACGACGATCCTCAGCTCACCGCGAAATTGCGCGGGCTGGAGCGGATGTTCCTGGCCGGGCTGATCAGCGAGCAGGCGTACCAGGCGAAGCAGGCGGAGCTGCGGAGGAAGGGGCAGAAGGATGCTGCGCCTGCGCCAGCCGCCAGCGCACCGCCGGTGCCGGTTCCGCCGCGGCCGGTCGCTCCCGCGCCCCCGCCGTTGATCGTGGGAACCGCACCGCCTGAGAACCCGTCTCGGCCCGCAGCGCCCGATGCGGCTCTTCGCACCCCCGGCGACACCGCCCGTCCTGCCTCCCCCGGCACGCGCGGCGTGCTGATCGCCACGGCGGTCACGCTCGCAGTGCTCATCGCCGGCACGGTCACCGCGGTGGTCGCCGTGCGCTCGCACTCCTCCACCCCCACCGCCGCCACCGACACCCAACCCACGGACACGCCCTCCTCCACCCCGGACCCCAACGCGGTGCTGGCCGGCCTGCGCACCGCGCCGCCCTCGCTGCCGGGCGTGGTCATGGACGCCTCCGACGCCGAGAAGCTGGTGCGCGCCTTCTGGCCGGTGCGCGAACGCGCGCTGAGCCGTCGCGACGTGCTCGGCGTGCGACAGCTGGAGACCGGTGCCGCCGCGCAGTGGGATGCGGTCGGCTGCACCCTGGGGTGCGCGCCGCCCTCACCGCGCCCGGTCAACCAGGTCAACGTGTTCGTGCCACGTCAGACCACATATCCCGCCGCCTTCATGGCCCAGGTGCTCACCACCGAATACCACGCCACCACGCCGATGGTCGAGATCATGGTGTTCACCCGGCGCTCGGCGCAGCAGCCCTGGTCGCTGGCCCTGGACACCGACTACACCGGCGCGACGCGCGTCGACATGTTCCCCTTCCCCCTCGACGGCGGCGCCTTCGACGAACCCGCGCCACAGCTCCAGGTCGACACGGCCAGCCTGCCCGCCCAGCTCGCCGCGTACTGGCAGCACTGGAAGAACACCGGCAGCGCACCGGCGGGGACGCCGTTCCTCGACGGCGCCTTCACCACCCGGCTGGGACAGGGACTGCACGAGACGCTGGTGGAGAAGCGTGCCAACGGCATCGCCGAGAACGTCACCTACAGCGCCGATCCCGCCGCGGACGGGGTGTGGACCTTCGCCGTGCAGCAGGAGGGCACCAACGGCGCGGGCGGCTTCGCGCTCACCTGCGGCACGGTGCACTACTCGGCGGTCAACACCTCGACGCGCAGCGGCAGCCCGCTGTTGCAGGACCAGGGCTTCTCCCCGTTCGGCACCCTGCTCGCACCCGGCGTCTACAGCAGCGTCACCGAGCAGGGCCTGCACCAGAGCTGCTTCCTCACCGCCGCGGGCACCGCGCAGGTGGCGGTGATCGGGGAGAACGGGCAGGCGACGCGCATCACCGGCGTCATCGTCCACGCGGTCACCTGAGCAGCAGCAGCGCGCTACAGCAGACCCGCCGCCGGCCCCTCGTGCTCGTTGCGGCCGCGCCACCAGGGATCGGGCTGCCCGCTCCACCCCGGGTCGCGATGCGCCGCCCGCACCACCGTCTTGATGTTGCCGCGCACGTTGAAGTCGCCGACCACCTCGCAGTAGCGCGGCTGCAGCAGCTCGACCAGGTCGCCCAGCACCACGTTGACCACGTCCTCGTGGAACACGCCGCGATCGCGAAACCCGTTGACGTACAGCTTCAGCGACTTCAGCTCGACGCAGCGCGGCCCCGGCACGTAGCGCACGAACAACGTTGCGAAGTCAGGAAACCCGCTGATCGGGCAGACGCAGGTGAACTCGGGGATGGTGAACTGGACGGTGTAGTCGCGCTCGGGAGTGCGGTTGTCGAAGGCTTCCAGCTTTCCCTCGCGGATCATCCGCGCGCCGTACGGCTCGTGCTCGTTCATGGTGCGGCCGACACTGTAGCGCCGACGCGGCCCAGCGATGCCGCCTGCACCGCCGCCGTTGCCGCCGCGGCCGGCAGGAATGCGGCCCAGCCCAGGTGGGGCAGCGCCGCCGCCAGCACCGCGAAGAAGGCGACGAAGGCGAACAGGCCGAGCACCAGTCCGCGCAGGGTGGCAACGGCGGCGGCGGGTCCCAGCGAGCGGTGGGCGAAGACGGTGAGCACGGCGGCGTAGATGGGGAAGGGTGTGACCAGGCCGGCCAGGCGCGGTCCGGCCGCGCCCGCGATGCCGGTGACCAGCACCACGAAGCCGGTGGCGACCACCACGCGCGCGGGGAGGTCCCAGGCAGGCATGCGCACCGCCAGCGCCGGCGGGGCGGGGCTCGATGCCTCGACGGCGAGCAGCGACAGGCCCAGCACCAGCACGGCGAGGGCCACCGTGACCATGCCCGCCAGCGGCAAGGGCGCGCCGTCGAGCACCGCCGTGCAGACGCCGAAGCCCGCCGCACCGGCGACGCAGGCGGCGGCGACCCCGCGGTGGCGCGCCGCGCCGGCGTAGGCCACCGCGAACACCGCCTGCGAGGCGACGCCGCCGAGGATGCCCAGCGCCGCGGTGGCCGCGAAGGCGGTGCCGTGCTCGGCGGTGAGGATCACCGCCACCGGGGCCGAGGTGAGCGGCAGGCCGACCAGCCACCCACCCACCGCCGGTCCCCAGCGGCGGCCGCCGAGGCTGGCCAGGCTGATGAGCACAGGGGTGAGCAGCAGCTTGAGGAGCAGGACGGCCATGGGCTTCGAGCCATTGTCCGGCCTGCCCGTGGCGCCGCGCAGTCGCGGGCTCAGCTGCTCTGGTAGACCTCGCCGCCGTGCTCGACGAACTCGCGCGACTTCTCCTCCATGCCGGCGACCAGCGCGATCTCGGTGCTGATGCCGTGCTTGGCGGCGTAGTCGCGAACGTCCTGGGTGATGCGCATCGAGCAGAACTTGGGGCCGCACATCGAGCAGAAGTGCGCCTTCTTGGCCGGCGCCGCCGGCAGCGTCTCGTCGTGGAACGACGCGGCGGTCTCGGGGTCCAGCGAGAGGTTGAACTGGTCCTCCCAGCGGAACTCGAAGCGGGCCTTGCTCAACTCGTCGTCGCGCAGCTGCGCACCCGGATGCCCCTTGGCGAGGTCGGCGGCGTGGGCGGCGATCTTGTAGGTGATCACCCCGTCCTTGACGTCCTTGCGGTTGGGCAGCCCGAGGTGCTCCTTGGGAGTCACGTAGCAGAGCATCGCGGTGCCGTACCAGCCGATCATCGCCGCGCCGATGGCCGAGGTGATGTGGTCGTAGCCGGGGGCGATGTCGGTGGTCAGCGGACCCAGCGTGTAGAACGGCGCCTCGTGGCACAGCTCCAGCTGCAGGTCCATGTTCTCCTTGATCTTGTGCATCGGGACGTGGCCCGGCCCCTCGATCATCACCTGGCAGTCGTGCTCCCAGGCGATCTGCGCCAGCTCACCCAGGGTGCGCAGCTCGCCGAGCTGCGCCTCGTCATTGGCGTCGGCGATCGACCCCGGGCGCAGGCCGTCGCCCAGCGAGAAGGAGATGTCGTAGGCGCGCATGATCTCGCAGATCTCGCGGAAGTGCGTGTAGAGGAAGTTCTCACGGTGGTGCGCCAGGCACCACGCCGCCATGATCGAGCCGCCGCGCGAGACGATGCCGGTGACCCGCTGCGCGGTGAGCGGCACGTAGCGCAGCAGCACGCCGGCGTGGATGGTGAAGTAGTCGACGCCCTGCTCCGCCTGCTCGATCAGCGTGTCGCGATAGACCTCCCAGGTCAGCGCCTCGGGGTCCCCGTTGACCTTCTCCAATGCCTGGTAGATGGGCACGGTGCCGATGGGAACCGGCGAGTTGCGGATGATCCACTCGCGGGTGGTGTGGATGTTGCGCCCGGTGCTGAGGTCCATCACCGTGTCGGCGCCCCAGCGCGTCGCCCAGGCCATCTTCTCGACCTCCTCGTCGATCGACGAGGTGACCGCGGAGTTGCCGATGTTGGCGTTGATCTTGACCAGGAAGTTGCGCCCGATGGCCATCGGCTCGGCCTCGGGATGGTTGACGTTGGCGGGGATGATGGCGCGGCCGCGCGCTACCTCGTCGCGCACGAACTCCGGCGACACGTTCTCGCGGATGGCGACGAACTCCATCTCCGGCGTGACCATGCCGCGCCTGGCGTAGTGCATCTGGGTCACCGCGGCACCGCCGCGTCCGCGCAGCGGCCGGCGGTGCAAGCCCGGGAATCGGGTGAGGTTCTGCAGGTGTTCCGGCCGCTTCACGCCATCGTCCAGCGGTTGCACCTCGCGCCCGTCGTACTCCTCGACGTCGCCGCGCTCGCGGATCCACGCGTCGCGCAGCGGCGGCAACCCGCGCCGTATGTCGATGGTCGCCTGCGAATCGGTGTACGGGCCGCTGCAGTCGTAGACGCGCACCGCGGCGGGCTCCTCGCCGTCGAGCGGCGTCAGCAGGATCTCGCGCACCGGCACGCGCAGGTCGGCGCGCGAACCCTGCACGTACGCCTTGCGGCTGCCGCGAATCGGCGTGCCGGCGACGGTCGGGTTGTCGAGGATCTGTGCCATCGGGCGATCTCCTGCGGGCGGAGGGCACGCAGGGCGCAGCACGAAGGCGGACGGGTCGGCGCA
>CAZCJX010000091.1:0-10573 GCA_964499205.1 uncultured Actinomycetes bacterium
TGCGCACCCAGCAGATCATCGCCGAGGAGATCGGCGTCACCAACACCGTCGATCCCATGGCCGGCTCCTACTACGTCGAGTGGCTCACCGACGAGCTGGAGCGGCGCGCCCAGGAGATCCTCGACGACGTGGAGCGGCGCGGCGGCGCCGTCGCCTGCATCGAGAGCGGCTGGATGCAGCAGCAGATCCAGGACGAGGCCTACGAGGCCGAGCAGGCGGTGGTCCGCGGGGAAAAGGTCGTGGTTGGCGTCAACAAGTACACCGATACCGAAGAGGAGCAGCAGCAGATCATCTTCCGGCCCGACGAACGGGCCAAGGAGGAGCAGCTGTCGCGGCTGCGCCGGCATCGCGAGAACCGCGACGTCGCCGCGGTGACCCGCTCGCTCGACGCGCTGCGCGCCGCGGCGCACGACGAGCAGGCCGACCTCATGCCGCCGATCCTCGAGGCGGTGCGCGCGTACGCCACCCTGGGGGAGATCTGCGGGGCGATGCGCGAGGTCTTCGGCGAGTACCGCGCCCCGGCGACGATCTGAGCAACCGGGTGGGCTCGGCGCTGCAGTCTCCGCCCAGCGCGCGCGGGTCGCGCGTGCGCACCGCCGTGGAGCGGATACCGCCGCCGATGCGCCTGGTGCTGGGGTTGCTGCTGCTCTTCGGGATCGCCTTCTGCGCGGCGATATTGCCCCTCTTCCTGCTCAAGGGCGACATCCGTGCCGAGATCGCCGGGATGCAGTCCTCCACCGCGGTGGCCGGGCAGGCGGCCACGCTCGACCTCGGCATCGACAATGTCGGCGACCGGCTGATCTCACCGATCTGCCTGGTGGCCACCTTCGACGCGCCGGTCGACGTGCGCACCGTGGTGTTCCAGGGACTCGACACCGTGCCCTTCCGCGACGGCCGCGCCTGCGGCGGGGCGCTGAGCGGCGGCGAGGTGATCAGCGCCAAGCTGACGTTCGTGCCGCATTCGGCAGGAACGGTCAGGGTGCGGCTGGTGGCCGCGCAGGGCAGCCGCGAGATCGGGCCGGTGGTGACGCGCGACATCGAGGTGTCGGCGCAGTGAGCGCTGTGGCCACGGAGGGGAGCGCCGGACCGGTGGTACCGCGGCCGGCAGCGACGGTGCTGCTGCTGCGCGACCATCCCGACGGGGTGCAGGTGTACTTCCTGCGCCGCCCGGCGCGGAGCAGCTTCGCCGCGTCGGCGTACGTGTTTCCCGGCGGGGCGATGGACGCGGCTGACTGCGACCAGGCGCTGCTGGAGCTGGCGCCAGGCTTCGATCCCCGGCGCGCCGCGGCGCGACTGCGCCTCGACGCCGACGACGAGGCGGTGCGCTGCAGCAACGGCCTGCACGTCGCCGCGGTGCGCGAGGTGTTCGAGGAGACGGGCATCCTCATCGGTGCACGCGCTGACGGCGCGACCCTCGGCGAGGACGACGCGCCCGACCTCGCCGCGGCGCGGCGCGAGCTGCTCGACGGCGCGGGGTTCGCCGAGGTGCTCCGGCGGCACCGGCTGCGGACGGCGCCGGAGCGGTTGGCCTATGTCGCCCACTTCATTACCCCCGAGGGCGAGTCGCGGCGCTACGACACGCGTTTCTTCGCCTGCCCCGCGCCGCTGGAGCAGGAGCCGGCACACCACGCCGCCGAGGCCACCGAGAGCGGCTGGTACACCGCGGCGCAGGCGCTGGCGATGACCGAGGGCAACCTGGCCATGATGCTGCCGCCGACACGCATCATGTGCCGCGAGATCGCCGTGCACGGCAGCGCGGAGGCGGTGCTCGCCGACCTCGGTTCGCGCAGCGTCGACGCCATCCTCTTCACCCTCGACGACGTGATCGCGGGTCGCGTCCCGGCGACGCTGCCGCCGGCCTGGCCACCGGCGCCCGCGCCGTGACTGTTTCTGTCGTCCTTGCCCCGAACCCGTCGATCATGACCGGACCGGGCACCAACACATACCTGGTGGGCGACGAAGGCGGTGACCTGGTCTGCATCGACCCCGGACCGGCCGACCCGCAGCACCTGCGCAACATCGAGGACGCGGTGCAGGCGTTGCGTGGCCGCCTGACGGCGGTGCTGCTCACCCACTCGCACCCCGACCACCGCCCGCTGGCGCGCCAGCTCGCCGATCGCACCGGTGCACCGCTGCGCGCCTTCGATCCCCGCGACGACGGCGCCGGGCCGCTGCGCGACGGTGAGCTGGTGCAGGCGGGCAGCACCACACTGCGCGCGGTGCACACACCGGGGCACGCCAGCGACCACCTCTGCTACTTCGACGAGGCCGCGTCGGCGCTGTTCACCGGGGACCACGTCCTCAGCGGCATGACCACGGTGATCAGCCCGCCCGACGGCGACATGACCGACTACATGGCGTCGTTGCAGCACGTCCTGGCGCTGCGGCCGGCGGTGATCCACCCGGGGCATGGGCGGGTCATCGAGGACGGGGTGGCCACCATCGAGCAGTACATCGCCCACCGGCTGGAGCGCGAGGCGCAGGTCGCCGAGGCGGTGCGGCGGCGCGGCGCGGCGACCGCGCCGATCGACGTGGTTCCCGAGATCTACGCCGCCTACCCGGAGGCGCTGCACGCCTGGGCCGCGCGCAGCGTGCAGGCCCACCTCGACAAGCTGGTCCGCGAGGGACGGGCCACCCGCATCGAGGGCGACCCGCCCCGCTACGTGGTGGCCTGAGGCCGCGCGCCCCCGGACGGCTGCCCCCGGGCTCTATCCTCCGCTGCGCGACATCCGCACCACGAACCGGCCTCGAACGCACGGGAGACGCACATGGGCGAGATGGTGGAGTTCCCCAGCAACGGACAGACCGCGAGCGGCTACCTGGCGACACCGGCGTCGGGCAGCGGGCCGGGCATCGTGGTCATCCAGGAGTGGTGGGGCCTGGTGCCGCACATCAAGGACGTGTGCGACCGCTACGCCGCCGAGGGCTTCACCGCGCTGGCCGTCGACCTCTACCACGGCTCGACCGCCTCCAACCAGGAGCCCGACGAGGCCGGCAAGCTGCTGATGAGCCTCGAGCTGCCCCGTGCGGTGAAGGAGATGAGCGGGGCGGTGCAGTGGCTGCTGCAGTCGGACCGGACGACCGGCGACCGCGTCGGCACGGTGGGCTACTGCGCGGGTGGGGCGCTGGCCCTGCTGCTGGCCACGGTGCGGCCCGAGGTCAAGGCGTGCGTCGTCTACTACGGCGTGGCGCCGTGGGAGGGGTACGACCCCGACTTCTCCAAGCTGCAGGGCCCGGTGCTCGGCCACTGGGCGACCGACGACGACTTCAACACCCCCGAGAAGATCGAGCAGCTGGAGCAGCAGCTGCGCGCGGCGGGCAAGAGCGTCGAGTTCCAGTGGTACGAGGGCACCCACCACGCCTTCTTCAACGACACGCGGCCCGAGGTCTACGATGCCGACGCGGCGCGGCTGTCGTGGGATCGCACCCTGGCGTTCTTCCGGCAGCACCTCGCCGAGTAGGTCGCGGCCGGATCAGCTCTCCAGCGGCCGGTCGAGCACCACGCGCACGCCGTGCTGCGGCACCATGACCACCGCGCGGCGGCGCACCGCGTCGACCTTCTGCTCGACCAGCCGCAGTGAGGCGGCGCGGCGCAGCACGATGGGGATGACGCTGCGCATCTCGAAGGTGGCGAAGCTGGCGCCGAGGCAGCGGCGGGTGCCGCCGCCGAAGGGCAGCCACTCGTAGGTCTCCACCTGGCGGTCGAGGAAGCGGCCCGGGTCGAAGCGCTCGGGGTTGGGGTAGAGGTCGGCGCGGTGGTGCACCAGCTCGATGTTGGGCGCGACGATGACCCCGGCGGGCAGCGTCCAGGGGCCGACCTGGAGCGGCGCGTGCAGCCGGCGGGCGACGATCGAGACCACCGGGCGCAGCCGCATCGTCTCCTTGATCACCGCGTCGAGGCGGGCGGTGCCGCCGGCGTCGAGGTCCTCGCGGAGGAGGCGGAGCTCGACAGGGTGGGTGAGCAGGAGGTTGAAGCACCAGGCCAGCGAGGTGGCGGTGGTCTCGTGGCCGGCGAGGAGCAGGGTCATCAGCTCGTCGCGGAGCTCCCCGTCGGTCATCGCCTCGCCGTTCTCGTCGCGGGCCTGGACCAGCATGGAGAGGACGTCGTCGCGGGTGGCGACCTCGGGGTCGGCGCGGCGCAGGCGGATGAGGTCGAAGAGCAGCTCGTCGACGCGGGCGCGAAGGCGGAGCAGGCGGCCCCAGGGGCTGCGCGGGCCGAGGTCGCGGCGAAGTCCGGGGAGCAGGGCGATGCTGCTGCGCGACACGTTGACCAGGCTGCCGATCAGCGGGCGCAGCTCGGCGAGCTGGCCGGGGTCGTCCATGCCGAAGACGGCGCGGAGGATCACGTCGAGGGTGACCCGCTGCATCGACTCGCGCAGCGCGAAGGGGTGGCCGACGGGCCAGCGCTCCAGCTCCTCGTCGGTGACCCGGGCGATGAGGTCGCCGTACTGCTGCATGCGCTCGCCGTGGAAGGGCGGCAGCAGCAGCTTGCGCTGGCGGAGGTGCTCGCGGCCGTCGAGGAGCAGCACCGAGCTCTGGCCGAGCAGGGGCTCGAGGATGGTGTTGGCCTCGCCGGCGCGGGCGTCGTCGGGCTTGGCGGTGAAGATGGCCTTGAGCAGTGCGGGGTCGGCCACCTGCACCACGTCGCCCTGCATGGCCAGCTTGATGGTGAAGACGTCGCCGTAGCGCCGGCGCCAGCGGCGCATGGTGGTGGTGGGGCGGGCTACCCAGAGGTAGGTCTGCACCGCCACCGGCAGGCGGGGGCCGGGGGGCAGGGTAGTGGTCGCGCTGCTCGTGCCCGCGTTGGCGGCGGCGTCGGTGGCCATGTGGCTGCTCATCTTGCCGTGGCGGGACGCCTAGGCGCGCGGATAGGAGCCGAGGATGCGCAACTCGACGGCGATGCTGCGCACCTCGCCGATCGCCTCGGCGACGGCGGCGTCCTCGGCGTGGCCTTCGCAGTCGATGAGGAACCAGTAGTTGCCGAGCGTCGCCTTGGTGGGACGTGACTCGATGCGAGTGAGGTTGATGGCGCGGTCGGCGAAGGGGCGCAGCGCGGCGAGCAGGCCGCCGGGGCGGTCGGCCGCGAGCGAGAACACCAGCGAGGTGCGGTCGCGACCGGTGGGCGGCGCGGGGTTGCGGCCGAGGATGACGAAGCGGGTGGCGTTGTCGGGGTTGTCCTCGATGCCGGCGTCGATCACCTCCATGCCGTAGAGGCGCGCGGCCGCCTCGGTGCCGATGGCGGCGAGGCGGTCGGAGTGGACGCAGGCGGCGACGGCGGCGGCGGTGCTCACCGCGGGGAAGACCTGCGCGCCGGGCAGCTGCTCGCGGAGGTAGGTGCGGCACTGTGCCGAGGCCTGGCCGATGCTGATGACGCGCTCGACGTCCTGCCGCCGCGTGCCGGGGCGGGCGATGAGGTGGTGGCGCACCGGCAGCACCATCTCGCCGACGATCGGCGGCGCGCCGGGGGCGATGAGCAGGTCGAGGGTGACGGTGACGCTGCCCTCGGTGCTGTTCTCGATGGGCACGATGGCCTGGTCGACCAGCCCCGCGGCCACCGCCGCGACGGTCGAGGGGATGTCCGTGAATGGGACGAAGCTGGCATTTTCTCGGTAGTGGGCGAGCGCGGCGTCGTGCGAGTTGGTGCCCTCGGGGCCGAGATAGGCGACGCGGATCATGTCGTCGGCGGGCGGCGCGGCGGGATCGGCGGGTGTGGCTGCGGCGTCTATCCCGCCACCGCCTGGCTGACGCGCTCGACGTCCAGGGTGTGCGAGTAGATGATCAGCTCGTCGCCCTTCTCCACCACCTCGTCGGGCTGGGGCACGACGGGCTTGCCGCCGCGCACGATGCAGACGATCACCTCGCCCTCGGGGAGGTTCACGTCGCTGATGCGGCGGCCCACCAGCGACGACAGCTCGGGCAGGGCGACGTCGACGAGGTTGGCGCCGCTGGCCTTGACGGCGACGCCGCGGACCAGCTCGGAATGCCCCAGCTCGGCCTCGATCAGGCCCATCAGCAGCTCGGTCGCCGACACCGGGACGTCGATGCCGAGCGTCTTGAAGACCTTGACGTTGGTCGGGTTGTTGACGCGCGCGATGGTGCGCGGCACGCCGAACTTGCGCTTGGCCAGCTGGCAGGCGATGAGGTTGTCCTCGTCGTCACCGGTGCAGGCGACGACCACGCCGGCGCGCTCGATGCCGGTGGTGGCGAGGAAGGCCATCTCGTCGCCGTCGCCGACCATGATGCTCACGGTGCCGAGCTGGTGGGTGATCCACTCCGCGCGCTCCGCGTTCTTCTCGCAGAGCGTCACCTCGTAGCCGCGCTCGATGAGGTGCTTGGCGAGGTAGAAGCCCACCTTGCCGCCACCGATGATCAGCACGTACGGCCGGTCAGGCCGGTTCATCGCCATCGTCGTTCTCTCTCCGTGGTCCCGCAGGCCGCGGTCATCCCTGGACGCGTGCCGCGTCGGTGATCAGCGTCCCCGAGTGGGCCGGGTTGATGCCGCTGACGAAGAACTCGTGGAGGATGCCCGCGCCGATGGTGGTGGGGCAGATCGTCTCCAGGCCGAGCTCGCGGTACACCTCGGCGCGGATCGGGTCGTAGATGCGGGTGATCACGCGCTTCACGTGGAAGACGTCCTTGGCGATCTGCGCCGCCATGATGTTGCGGTTGTCGCCGTTGGTCACCGAGGCGAAGCAGTCGGCGGTCTCGATGCCCGCCCGCCGCAGCACCTCCTCGTCGATCCCCGAGCCGACCACCATCTGACCCTCGAAGTCTTCGCCGAGGCGGGCGAACGACGAGACCAGCTCGTCCACCACGCTGACCTCGTGCCCCGCTGCGGCCATTGTCCGGGCGAGCGTCGATCCCACCCGGCCGCAGCCCACGATCACCGTCTTCACTGCCCGCCATTCTACGGAGCCACCACACCAGCCGGCCCAAACGCCACCGGTCCGGCGGACGGTGCCGGCGCGGCGGCGGGCTCGCGTCGCGTGTGGTCGCATCGAGTAGCATCCCGTGCGCCATGCCGCACGGCTTCACTCCACGGCGCATCCTCGTGCCCATCAACGGCAGCCCGACAGACGACGAGGCGGTCACACTCGCCTGCCGCCTGGCCCGCCGGCAGCGGGCCAAGGTGTACGTCGTCACCATCCTCGAGGTGAAGCGCAGCCTGGCCCTGGGCACGGTGCAGGACGCCGAGGTGGAGCGCGCCGAGAAGCTGCTCGACCACGCCGAGTCGATCGGCTCGGAGCTCGATGTCGAGGTCGACACCGAGCTGCTCCAGGCGCGCGAGGCCGGCCCCGCCATCGTCGACGAGGTCCGCGAGTGGCAGGCCGACCTGGTGGTCATCGGCATGCCCTTCCGGCAGCGCTTCGGCGAGTTCCACATGGGCAAGACCGCTCCCTACGTGTTGAAGTTCGCGCCCTGCCGGACGCTGCTCTTCCGCGAGCCGCTGCTGCAGCAGCAGCCCGACTGATCGGCGCCTGGGGGGTCGGCGGGTTGGCTTTCACGTCACTACTACTCTTCTGTTGACATCGCGTTCGACAACTCCGTAGTATACGCGCCATCGCAAAACCACGTCAATGGAGGACGCGGAAGATGGCACGGATCATCCGACGGCTTGGACGGCGGGGGCACAGGCTCGGGCTGAGGCGGCGCCGCGAGAGGGGCGCCCAGGCGCTGGAGTACATGGCCCTGGGCACGGCGGTCACCGGCATGATCGGTTCGGCCGGCGCATTCCTCCACGGCCACGGTGGCGACATCGGCGCCGCCCTGCTCAACCAGCTCAAGACCGGGCTGGGGCAGTGACCAGGCGGCGCGGCCGCACCGGGCAGCGCGGGGCGGAGACGCTCGAGCTGATGGCCCTCCTGCCGCTGCTCGGCCTCGTCTTCCTCGTCGTCTGGCAGGGAGTCGTACTGGTCCGCCAGCAGATCGAGGCCCAATCCGACGCCCGGGAGCTGGCCCGCCAGGCGGCTCTCTGTGGCCGCGCCGCATCTCCGGCCACCCTGGCCACGGTCGACCCGGCCCCCGGCACGGCGACCACCACCGGCCTGAGCGGGCCCGGTGACACCGTTCGCGTCGAGGTCAGCCTGGTGCCCCATGTCGTGCTCCCGGGCTTCAGCGTCGAGGCCTCGTCGGGGCTGGCGCCTCGGGCGGTCGTGGTGATGCGGAGAGAGCCGTGCTGAGCCGGCTGCTCCGCGGGATCCCCCGGCGGCACCGCGGCGGGAACCCACCGCGGCGGCAAGCCGGCGGCATCCCACCGCGGCGGCAGGCTGGCGAACCGCCCCCGCCCCGGCACGCGGGCCGGACGCCGCCAGGGCGGGCCGTTCTACCGACCCGGCGCCGGTCCGCGGGCGCTGCCGGGCTGCTGGTCGCGTTCCTCATGTCTCTCGTGGTCACGGGCGGCATCGGCGGCATCGACGCGGCAGCAGCCATCGCCGCCCAGAGCCGGGCCGAGAACGCGGCCGACGCGGTGGCCCACGCCGTGGCCGCCCTGCTGGCCACCGACGACGGCCGGCAGACGCTCAGCATCGCCGTGCAGGGCGGAAGCTCCTGCGACACGGACACGCCGGCGGCGCCGGAGGCCGGTCCGGCCTGCTCGCGCGCCATTGCCGAGGCGCGAAGGGCGGCCAGCGACAACGGCGCCGTGCTGCTGCGCCTCACCGTCGGTCCCGACCCACGCGACTTCCGCGCTGACCGCGGAGCCGGCGGTCTGCTCACCCTCGCTGCAGTCGCCGTCCCCCGCCACCTCCCGATCCTTCCGGCCTACTGCCCGGCCCGGCCGGGGAGCACCTCCGACCTCTGCTGGGTCGAGACCCAGTCGGGCGCGCAGGAGGCGGGATGAGAGGGGCCACCTCCGCGACCGCGGCAGCCGTGATGGCCGTCGCCGGTGCAACGCGAGCGCTGGCGTCGAGACGCACCGCCCGCCTCGCGCTCGCATCCCTGGCCGCTGCGGCGCTTGCCCTGCTGCTGACGGCGCTCACCGCCGCGGCGACGAGCGAGGCACGGCTGACTGCGGTGGCGCGGATCGCCGGCCAGGCCGGACACCACGGCCTGCGCGGCCCGGCACCCGACCGCGCACTCGTCCTCGGCGCCTGGCGCGACGCCGGCGTCGACATCCGCGGCCTCTCCACCCCGACCGACCTGCTGCATGCCTGCCAGCCGCTCCAGGTCAGCGCCAAGCGTCCCGCCGGGCCGGCCCCCGGTGACTACGCGCTCTACCGCGACGGCGAGGGTGCTGACCGCATCGCCATGTTCCTCTCCCCGGACGAGGTCGCCATCGTCGACCGCGGTGCCGTGGCCGTCGTCCCCCGTGCCGAGCTCAGCGACGACACCGGTGACGTCCCGGTGGAGCGGCTGTTGAGCCAGCCCAACTCCTTCCTCCCCTGCCGGCTGCCGGCGGCACGTTGGCCGGGCGGCGTCGACGACACCAGTGTCGGCACCGGCCGCATCGCCCTCGCCGACCCGGCGCTGATCGCCGAGAAGATGAGCTGGGCGGCGCAGCACCCGCGCGATGCCGACACCGGCATCGGGCACGCCATCGCGCGCATCGCCGGGACGCTGGTTGCCGGCGTGGTCGGGACGCTGGAGCAGGTCGTCACCGGCATCTTCTCGCTGGCGCACGCGCTTCTCGAGCTGCTGCCGTACCACCTCGGCGCGCCGCTGCTCTTCCTCGGCGACGTGCTGGGACGCGGCTTCGACGGCCGCGGCCTGCATCGCGTGCTCACCGCCATCGCCGCGGCCGCGCTCGGCCTGCTGCTGGTCTGGAGCGGCCCCGTCGGGTGGGTGGTGCTCGGCGCGGTGCTGGCGGGCGCCGCCGCGTCCGCGGCCGGGGTGCCGGTGCTCGGCGCCATCGGCGGCGCGCTGGTCGGCGCCGGGTTCGCCGCCGCCTCGTTCCTGGCCGGCGTGCTCACCGGCGTCGACGGCAGCGACCGGGTCACCGTCGGCACCGTCCTGTTCGCCCTGGTGGCCGACCTGCTCTGGGTGCGTCCGCTGCTCGCCAGCCTCGGCTTCGCGGCGCATCTCGAACGCATCAGCCTGCTGCCGCAACTCCTCACCCGCATCGAGCGCCTGGGTCCACTGCGCTGGATCAGCGGCGACGGGCGCTCCACCCTCGACGTGTCGAGCACGGTCGGCGACGCGCTCTCACTGCGCCCTCACGCGCTCGCCCACGTGGTCGACCACATCCACCACTTCGGCAGCATCTCGGCCGGCGACAGCGCCCACGTCGCGGCGCGAACACTCGCGGCCGCGCCGCTGCACCAGGCGCTGTCCCCCGGTGAGGCGCTGGCGGCGATGAGCCGCCGCTCCGTCGACCTGCTGAGCCTCGCCTGGCGGCCCTCCTCGATCAGCTCCGACCTGCTCGGCCACACCGCGGACGCGGTGCACTTCCTGGAAGGCGAGGTGCGCGGCGGCTTTCCGTCGATGCCGCGCGTCGCCCACGCACTCGACGCTTTGGCGCCGGCGCAGCGCCAGGCGCTCAGCGACGCCGCCGCGCACGCCTCGACGCACCTGGTGCCGCAACTGCAGATCACCGCGCGCCTCTCCCACCTGCACTCCGGCGCACGCACCCTCACCG
>CAZCJX010000092.1:0-10521 GCA_964499205.1 uncultured Actinomycetes bacterium
ACATCAGCAGCACCCCGCCGAAGGCGGTGGCCACGCTCTTGCCGCCGCGGAAGCGGGCCAGCGCCGGCCAGGAGTGCCCGACCACCGCGGCGATGCCGGCGGCGGCCTGCCCGCCGGGGTCGGCGTGCAGGGCGCGGGCGACCAGCACGGCGGCCGAGCCCTTGGCGACGTCGAGCACGAAGGTGGTGGCGGCGGCGGCCGGGCCGATGGTGCGCAGCACGTTGGTGGTGCCGATGCTGCCGCTGCCGAACTGGCGGACGTCGAGGTGGCGGATGCGCCGCCCCAGCCAGAGCCCGACGGGCACCGAGCCCAGCGCGTAGCCGGCCGCGCCGGCGGCGATGTCGGAGGCGACGGACACCATGGCGGCCGAAGTATGGCAGCCGCTGCCGCGTCAGCGAGAGCGTCGACCCACGCGGTGGACCTGCGGCGCTGCGCTCCAGTCGAAGCTCTCCAGCCCTCCCGGCGCGGCCAGGGCCCGGCGGGCGGCGGCCGCCTCGCGGACCAGGCGCTCCACGTCGACGCCGAGCCGGTGGGGCTCGAAGGCGGCGAGCAGCGACATGCCGCGGTCGAGCACGCGCAGCCCGCCCTCCAGGTTGCCGCGGCGGGCGTGGTGGAGGCCGACGCCGACCTGGAGGATGCCCTGGTAGAGCCGGCGCAGCGGGGTGGGCTCGTCGAGCCAGGCCCGCTCCAGCACCTCGTGGGCCTCGAACCAGCGGCCCTGGTTGAAGAGGCGGATGCCCTCGGCGAGCAGCGGGGAGGGCGTCTCCTGGGGCGCGGGTTCGCCGGTCACGCGACCACGTCGGGGGCGAGCAGGGCCAGGCCCGGTGAGGGCCGGAGCACCCAGGCGCCGCGCGTGTGCTCGCCGGCATCGCCGCCGCCAGGCAGCGCGGCGCGCATGGCGGCGAGGCAGGCGTCGGCGTGCGACTCGGCGACCAGGGCCACCGCGGTGCCGCCGAAGCCGGCGCCGCAGAGCCGCGCGCCGAGGCAGCCGTCCGACGCCTCGGCCGCCTCGACCACCGCGTCGAGCGCGGGGGTGCTCACCGCGTAGTCGTCGCGCAGCGAGGCGTGGCTGTCGTGCATCAGGCGGCCGACGCGGGCGGCGTCGCCGTCGCGCAGCGCGGCGGCGCAGTCGAGGGCGCGGCCGGTCTCACTGACGATGTGGCGGGCGCGGCGCAGCAGCACCGGATCGAGCCGCGCGGCGCGGTGGTCGAGCGTCGCCAGGTCGAGGTCGCGGTAGGAGGCGGCGCCGAGGGCGTGCAGCGCCGCGGCGGCCTGGCCGCGCCGGGTGCGGTAGCCCTCGCCGCCGACGTCGTGGGTGTCGCCGGTGTGGCACGCGGCGAGGACGTACCCGGGCAGCCAGGGCACCGCCTCGCGCCCGCCGTCGCGGCAGTCGAGCACCAGGGCCCCGTCGCGCGGCGCGTGGACCACGGCACGCTGGTCGAGCGGGCCGCAGGGGACGCCGGCGATGTCACGCTCGGCATGGAGCATCAGCTCGGCGAGGTCGGCGGCGTCGAGCCGCGCCCCGAGCAGGCGCAGCGCCGCGACCGCGGTTGCTCCGCACAGCGCGGCGGAGGAGCTGAGCCCCGCGGCGTACGGCAGGGTGGCGGCGATGTCGAGGTCGAGCTGCGGCACGTCGAGCCCGCGCTCGCGCAGCGCCTGGAGCGTCGCGCCCGGCAGCGGCGAGGGCAGCTGCCGCGGAGCCGAGCAGGGCTGCGCGTCGACGGTCACTCCGAGGTGCACCGCCATGCACACCACCACGCCGCCGGCGTAGTCGACGTGCTCGCCGACCACGGTCACCCGGCCGGGGGCGAAGGCGCGCATCGCCGCCGATGCTACAGCCCGGTGGCGGCCGCCGACGGTCCCCCGGAGGTTGGGAACGGCGGCACTTCTCCCCCGCCGGTCCGGCGCGATAGCCTGACCGCCATGCAGCGTCCAGGCCTCCGTCGCGCCCTGCGAGTGCTGGGCTCCGTCTTCGGATCGCCTTGGTTCCGCATCGCCGGCAGCGCGGTCGCCGTGCTCCTCTTCCTCCACGGCGTCGACATCGGCGCCGCCATCCACCTGTTCAGCCACCTCGAGCCCGGCTGGGCCATCCTGGCCCTGGTCCTGGCCGCGCTGTCGGTGGCGTCGAGCGTGCTGGAGTGGGGCGTCTTCCTGCGCGGCACCGGGCACGGGCTGGACTGGAGCTTCCTCGGCCTCTGGTATCTCAAGGGGCTCTTCGTCAACCAGGTGCTCCCCGCCGGCATCGGCAGCGACGCCATGCGCGCGCTGCAGATGGGACGCATCACCGGGCACGGCGCCATGGTGGCGTCGCTGGTGGCCAGCCGCATGGCGGGGACGCTGGGCATGGCCCTGTGGGGACTGTGCGCCGCGGTGCTGCTGCGCGACCTGCTGCACATCCCCGAGTTCGCCGGCTTCGTGATCTTCGCGGCCTTCATCATGGTGGCCTGGGTGCTGGCCCTGCTCGCCGAGACGGTGCGCGCGCGCATTCCCGAGCATCGCCGCATGTGGCACGCGCTGGGCCGCGCCCTGCACCCGTTCACCGCCACCTTCGAGCGCTATCGCTGCAAGCCGTCGATCATCGCCCAGAGCATCGTCGCCGGCACCGTCGGCTGGGGCCTCAACCTCTTCTCGATGGAGGCCTTCTCGCTGGCGCTGGGCGGCCACGTCTCCTGGGAGGTGTTCGCGGTGGCCCTGCCCATCGCGCTGCTGGCGACCTTCCTGCCCATCTCGGCGAACGGCATCGGGGTTCGCGAAGGACTCTTCGTGGTGCTGCTCATCCGCACCCACGTCCCCCTGCCCCTGGCCACCGCGCTGGCTCTCTTCGTCGACCTGCAACTGGTGCCCTTCGCGGTGCTCGGCGGCGTCGTCTACCTGGTCGAGCACGGCATGTTGCGCTCCCCCCGGGCACGCGCCGAGCTGCGCCGCACCCAGCGGGAGCAGCGGCTCGCCGGCCGCGCCGCGCCGCGGCTCAGTTCGACGCCGGCTCCCCAGCGGGTTGTGGACGGAACAGACCGAAACCGCTGAACCGGTGGCGCCGCCGGGCGATGCCGTAGGCGATCATGCCGGCCACGGTGGCCAGGCCCTTGTCGGCGCCGCGGTGCAGGATGGCGACGGTGGCGCCCACCTGGATGCTGGCTCCCGAGGCCACCAGCAGCCCGGCGATGCTCGCCTCGTAGGCCCCCAGCCCGCCGGGGATGAAGCTCACCGCACCGGCGACGTGCGACACCGCGTAGACGAAGGCTGCCTCCGGCCAGGTGAGCAGGTCCGGCGCGATGCTGTGCGCCACCAGCCAGAACAGCGTCACCGCGATGAGCACCCCGAACAGCGAGAGCACCGACCAGCCGTAGGTCTCCGGCTGGCGCAGCAGCACCACCGTCTCGCGGTGCAGCTCCTCGATGTCGTTGCTGAAGCGGCGCAGCAGCGGGATGCGCTGCACGGCGCGGTGCACCACGCGGAACAGCCGGTTGACGGTGAGGATGGCGAACACGGTCACGGTGAACACCAGGGCCGCCAGCACCGCGCCCGCCCAGGCGCGATGCTCGAAGGCGCCGGGCACCGCGGCGGCGATGATCAGCAGGGTGTAGATCAGCTCCTGCACGGTGATGGTGGCCACCGCGGTGCCCAGGTCGGCGCCGGCCGCCTGGGAGACCAGCAGGGCGCGGGTCAGCTCACCCAGCGGCAGCATGCCGGTGGCCTGCCCGGCGACGTTGAGCAGCACCGTGTCGCCCATCGGCAGGCGCACCCCGACGCTGCGCAGCAGGAAGTGCCAGCGCACGCCCTGGAGCACGTAGTAGCTCAGCGAGAGCACCACCACGAAGGGGACGGCGATCAGGCTGAAGCGCTGCGCGTCGCTGCCCAGCTCGCGCGGGTTGACGGCGACGATGAGGGCGGCGACGGCGGCCAGGCCGATGGCGAACGGCACCAGCGCGCGCAGGCGCCGCCGCGGCGGTGGCACCCAGCGCGGCAGGTGGCGATGGCGGGTGCGGTTTACGCGTCGGTCCTCCGTCCCACCAGCGGACGGCCGGGCCGCTCGTCGCGGATCAGCCGGCGCCCGACGACGCGCCAGGGATGGCCGTAGCGGCGCACGTCGCCGGTCACGCCCTCCAGCCGGCGCAGCAGGATGAGCAGCAGCAGTCCGGCGCAGCCGAGCGCCACCGCGGTGCCCGACACCACCGCCGCGGCCAGCGGCAGCAGCATGAAGCCGCCGAGCACGCCCTCGGCGATCTCGTGCAGCAGCGCGCCGATGGCATAGCAGGCGAGCAGCGCCAGCAGTGCCCAGGGACTCAGCGCGGCCACCGCGCCGGTGGCCACGGCGATGCCGCGGCCGCCGTTGAAGCCCAGCCAGATCGGCCAGCCGTTGCCGATCACCGCGCAGAGCGCGGCGAGGATGAGCACGCCGACGTCGAAGCCGAGGACGCGTGCCACCAGCACCGGGATCAGTCCCTGGAGGAACTGCATCGGACCCACGAAGGCGGCCAGCCCGGCGTCGACGTTGCGGTAGATGTTGCTGGTGCCGACGTTGCCGGACCCCATGGTGCGCACGTCGATGCCGCGGGCGCGGGCCAGCAGCCAGCCGATGGGGATGCCGCCGACCAGGTAGGCGAGGGCGCCCACGGCGGCCACGGTCCACGTGTTCTCGGCAACCATGGCCGAAACCATCAGGGCACCTCGTCGAGCTCGGCGCCGCGCAGCGGCATGGCGGCGAAGCCGCTCATGCCCGGGCCGGTGTAGGCGCCCATCACCGGGCTGAGGTTGATGGTCTCGCTGCGGCCCACGCGGAGCACTTGGTGCAGCGCGTCGCGCAGCTCGGCGGCCGCCTCGGGCGCGGCGGAGTGGAAGACCAGCAGCCACAGCGGCGTGTCGGCCGGCAGGTTCTCCTGGGCGCAGCGCTGGAAGGCGCGCACGGTGCGGCGCTCGCCGCGCACCAGGGCGTGGCGCTTGGCCTCTCCCCTGCTCAGCTCGAAGATCGGCCGCACCCCGAGCAGGTTGGTCACCCCGGCGACCAGCGAGGGGACGCGCCCGCTGCGGGCCAGGTAGGTCAGGGTGCGCAGGGTCCCGTACATCCGCGTGTCGGCGCGGGCCTCGTCGACGCGGCGCAGCACCTCCTCCGCCGGCGCACCGGCGGCGCAGAGATCCGACGCCGCCCGCGCCACCAGGCCGAAGCCGGCGGCGGCGTTGCCGGTGTCGATGACGTGCACGGTCCGGGGATCGCCGGACTCGCCGAGCAGGCGGGCGGCCAGCGTCGCCGACTCGTGCATCGCCGAGAGGGTGCGCGGGATGGTCAGGCAGACGATGTCGGACTCGGCGTCGCAGTCGCGGAAGGCCTCGAGGTATTCGCCCGGACTGGGTGTCGAGGTGGTCGGCACCTCGCCGCCCTCGAGGCGCTCGTAGAACGACTCGGCGCTGATGTCGACGCCGTCGCGCAGCACCTCGTCGCCGAAGACGATGCGCAGCGGCACCACGGTGGTGCCCGCGGCAACGGGTTCGTGCAGCACGGCGCCGCTGTCGAGCACCAGCGCACAGGGTCGGGTCACGGGCGCCTCCTCATGCCGCCGCCGCGCCCACGCGCAGCCGCTGGTAGATGCCGAGGAGGCGCTCCAGGTTTCGCTCCAGGCCGTAGTGCTCGACGGCGCGCGCGCGGGCCCGGGCGCCGAGCTCGCGGCGCAGCACGGGGTCGTCGCGCAGGGTGGCCACCGCCTCCGCCAGGCGCTTCTCCAGCGGCGCGGCGGGGATGCGGATGCCGGCGTCGCCCAGCGCGGCGCCGTCCTCGCCGACCTCGGTGGCCACCACCGCGCAGCCGGCGGCCATGGCTTCGAGCATCGACAGGGCCAGCCCCTCGGCGGTCGAGGGAAGCACGAACACGTCGGCGCCGCGCAGCAGGTCGAGGCGGCGCTGCGCACCGGCGACGACGCCGAGCAGGCGCACGCTGGGGTGGCCCTCGGCGAGCCGGCGGACGCGGCGCTCCTGCACCCCGCCGCCGGCGATGGCCAGGACGTGGTCCTCCGGCCAGCCCAGCGAGAGGAAGGTGCGCACCAGCGCCGGGACGCGCTTCTCGGGGTCGAGGCGGCCGAGGTAGAGCACGACGAACCGCGCCCCCAGCTCGGCAGCGAGCGGCGACGGTCCCGGGGTGATGGCGTCGGTGTCGACGCCGTTGTGGATCACCTCGACCTGGCCGGCCGGGTAGCCGGCGGCGACCAGCAGGTCGCGCTGGCCTTCGCTCAGTGCCACGCAGACGTCGTAGTGGCGCAGCTGGCGGACGTGGTAGCGGTAGAGGCCCTGCAGCACGCGGCCGCGCGCACTCTGCGGCGACGCGTAGGGCAGGTGGAAGGTGGCCACCGTGGCGGCGTCGCGCCGGCGGGCCATGCGGCCGATCTGCCCGTCGAGCAGCGAGAAGCTCCACGAGCAGTGCACCAGGTCGGGCTTGAAGTCGTCGAGCACGCGGGCCACCTGCTCGGCGGAGCCGCGCGCCGGGATGGTCACCGTCTTGAAGCGGCGGGCGCGCAGCGAGAGGCTCAGCGGCGCGGGGCTGAGGTCGCCGTCGAGCGCGTGGGAGACGAACTGCACCTCGGCGCCGTGGCGGCGCAGACCGCGCACGATCTCGCGGCTGTAGGTGGACAGGCCGTCGGCCCGGCGCCCCTCCGCATGACCGAACCAGGCCACCCGGAGCGGTGTCGCGGCGCGCAGCGGCGCGGCCTCCTGAGAAATGTCGGGTGCCAGGCTCGGGACCAAGTCACTCCTCGGGGAAGGGGGCATCGCGGCCTGCCCGCCGCGGGGGCTGCCCCCCGGAGGATACGGTATTGTCCGTGAACCATTCGGACAGTTCCACTATAAGAAAGCGGGCCTGGCGCCGTTAGGGCGCGGCGTCGGCATAGACAGGTCCGAAGGGGTACCACTGGGTGGGGTGGCGGAGCACGGCGCGCTCCAGGATGCCCGCCACGCGCTGCATGATCGCCCGCTCGTCGTCGCCGTCGACAATCTCGACAGGTGCGTGGATGACGATCTCGTGCAGGCCGTCGTCGTGCCGCGTGCAGTCGGCGGGGAGCAGGGGCGCGCCGGTGCGCAGGGCCAGCCAGGCGGGGACGCTGCTGAAGGCGACCGGGCCGCCGCAGTACTCAACGTCGACGGTGGGGCCGGCACCGGGGATGTCGCACATCAGGCCGACGAAGCGGTTGTCCCTGAGCGCCCGCAGCAGGCCCCGCGCCGCGTTGTGCGGGGTGTAGACCTCGAGCTGGTTGCGCTGCCGCGCCCACAGCACCAGCTCGGTGAAGAACTCGGGGCCGAGCGGGGCCATCACCGTGGTCAGCGGCGTGTCGCGGGCCAGTGCGGCGTTGGCGCCCATGTCCCAGTTGCCGTAGTGGCTCATGGTGATGACCCCGCCGCGGCCGGCGGCGCGCGCGGCGTGGACGTGCTCCATGCCGTGCACCACCGAGTGGCGGCGGATGGTGGCGTCATCCATGCCGTTGGCCCAGATGAAGTCGGCGGTGGTGCGGCCGTACTCGCGGAAGGAGCGGCGCGCCCGCAGGCGAGCCTCGCGCTGGTCGATGGCGGGGTCGAGGCGGCGGTGGTTGGCGGCGGCGCGACGGCGGCGGCGGCTGTCCAGGGCGTAGACGCACATGGCGATGCCGTCGGCGACCGGGTAGCGCAGCGGGCCGAGGGCGCGGGCCACGCCCACCGCCGCCCGCAGGCCGCCGCGCAGCGCTGCGTTGGGCGGCCGGCGGCGCGACTCAGCCATGGCGCTGCACCAGCTGGATCGCCTGGTCGAGGCCGGCGACGCCACCCTCGCCGGTGCCGGTGTAGGCGACCCGGCCGTGGGCGTCGAGCAGGTAGACGGTGGGGACCACGGTGACGTCGTAGGCGCGCAGCACCGTGCTCTGCGGATCGAGCAGCAGCGGCCAGGAGGTGCACCCGCCGCCCTGCGACCTGCGGAAGCCCTCGACGGCCGGGCCCTTCTCGCGGGCGGCGTCGATGCCGTAGAACGGCACGCCGGGGTGGCGCTTCTCCACCGCGCACATCGGGTCGACCTCGCGCTGGCAGACCTCGCAGGTGGTCTCGAAGAACTCCAGGACGACCGGGTTGCCGGCGGCCTCCTGGAGCACCTGGTGGCGGCTGCCGGAGGCGTCGTCGAGGACGATGGCGGGAGCCGGGGTGCCGCCGGCGAGGAGGGGGTGGCCGACGTGGCTGACCACCGCGAAGCTGATCACGGTTGCCACCACGGCGACGACGAAGAGGCCGAGCAGGCGGACCCACTGGCCCTTGGGCCAGAGCTGGGGACGGGGCAGGCCGCCGGGGCCGAGGCGAACGCCGTCGGGTGTCTCCTCGGGGCTCATGCCGTCCGCATCAGTGGACGACGACGGCGCTTGCGCCTCCGCCGGCGAGGGAGAGCAGCGGCTGCACCGCCGCGGCCAGGAGCACCACGGCGACGCCGCAGACGGTCAGCGCGGCCAGGCCGCTGGCCGGCGCCTCCAGAGGCAGCGCCTCGTCGTCCGGCTCGGCGGTGAAGACGAGGCGCACCAGGCGGAGCGCCGCGGTGGCGCCGAGCACGGTGGCCACCAGGGCGACGACGAGCAGCCAGGCGTAGCCGGCCAGCACCGCCGATTCCATGCTGAGCACGCGCCCGAAGAACCCGATCGCGGGCGGCAGGCCGGCCAGCGAGAGCAGGGCGACGGTGAGCGCCGCGGCGACGCCGGGCGAGCGCCGGCTCAGGCCGCGGTAGGCGTCGACGCTGTCGGGGCTGCCCGAGTTCTCCACGAGGGTGACCACCCCGGCCACGGCCAGCACCGCGAAGCCGCCGCCGGCCAGGGAGAAGAGCACCACGGCCAGGCCGCCGTGCTGCTGCCGCCAGCCGAGGAGGCCCATCAGCAGCACGCCGACCTGGGCGAGGACGAGATGCCCGGCGATGCGGCGCACGCTGCGCTGGCGCAGGGCGAGCACGCTGCCGTAGAGCATGCTGAGCGCGGCGACCAGCGCCACCAGCGCCGGCCAGCTCCCCTGCACGGCGGGGAAGGCGGTCACCGCGACGCGCATCACCAGCCCCAGCAGCGCGGTGATCGACACCGTGCCCAGGAAGCCGATCACCGGCGCGGGCGCGCCCTGGAACACGTCGGGCAGCAGCCGCTGGAAGGGCACGACACCGACCTTGCCGAGCAGTCCCAGCAGGGTGAGCGCCATGGCCAGCAGGGTGGCGGCGTTGCCCTGCGTGGCTGTGTGGGCCACCTCGATGAGGTCGGTGCTGCCGCCGACGCCGTAGAGCAGCGCCAGCCCGTAGAGCAGGACCGCGCTGGAGACGATGCCCGCGACCAGCTGCTTGAGCGCCGCCTCGCCGCCGCGGCGCGCCGTCTTCACCGTGCCGGTGAGCAGCACCAGCGAGATGCCGAGCAGCTCGACGGCCACCCACAGGCTGATCATCTCCCGCGTGCTCACCATCAGGATGGCGGCCAGCGTGGCCAGCAGCAGGAATGCGTGGTACTCGCCGAGGTGGGTCCGGATGCGCTCCGCCATCGCCGCGCCGAGCAGCATGGTGAAGAAGGCGAAGGCGCAGAGAGTTGCGGTCAGGAACAGCGTGAACCGGTCGACCACCAGGCCGTCGGCGTAGGCGACGTAGCCGGGGTTGGGCTGGGCCGTCGGCATGCCGCGCAGGTAGACGAAGTTGACCCCGGCCGCGGCCACCAGGGCGACGCCGGAGACGACCTGGTAGAGCCGGATGCCGGCGCGGCGGCGCAGCGCGGCGAGGACCAGGCAGGCAATGGCGCCGAGCAGCAGCATCGCCTCGGGCAGCAGGTCGACCAGCGGCGTGAACGCGGTCGGCGGCGACGGCTTGGGCGGCGGCACCGACTTGACGCTGGTGGCGGCGAGCAGTGCCTGGTGCAGCGCGTGCATCTCCGCCGCCTAGCCTCCGTTGATCCGCGCGGCGACGCTGAGCACGCCGTTGTTGATGATCGGCAGCAGGCGGCCGGGGAAGAGGCCGAGCAGCAGGGCGAAGATGGCCACCGGCACCAGGTAGATCAGCTCCAGGGTGGTGGCGTCCTTGATGCGGGCGAAGGTCTCGCGGGCGGGACCGAAGAAGGCGCGCTGCAGCATCCAGAGGATGTAGCCGGTCGCGATGGTCATGCTCATCAGCACCACCACCGTGGTCCACGGGTGCACCGGGAAGCTGCCGGTGAACACGAGCAGCTCGGCGGCGAAGCCGGCCAGGAAGGGCACCCCGATGACGGTGAGGCCGCCGACCACCCACAGCGCGGTGAGCCGCGGCATCTGCCAGGCGAGGCCGCCGAGGCGGTCGAGGTCGCGGGTGCGGGCGCGCTCCTCCAGAGTTCCTGCCAGAAGGAACAGCAACCCGGTGCCGAAGCCGTGGGCCAGCATCATCAGCACCGCGCCGTTGAGCGCGATGGCCTGCCCCGACGAGACGGCCAGCAGCACCACCGACATCTGGCCGAGGCTGCCGTAGGCGATCAGCCGTTTCATGTCCCGCTGCCCCAGGGCGGCGACGAAGCCCCACACCGCGCCGACGGCGGCGAGCACCGA
>CAZCJX010000093.1:0-10086 GCA_964499205.1 uncultured Actinomycetes bacterium
GGCTAGGCGTCCAGCAGCACGCCGGGGTTGAGCACGCCGGCGGGGTCGAGCGATCGCTTGGCGGCGCGCAGGGCGCCGGCGAAGAGGTCGGGGCGCTGGCGGTCGTACCAGGGGCGATGGTCGCGGCCGACGGCGTGGTGGTGGGTGATGGTGCCGCCCCCGGCGAGGATGGCGTCGGCGGCGGCGCGCTTGATCTCGTCCCACTGCGGGATCTGGGCGCTCGGGCGGGAGGGCGCGAGCACCGTGTAGTACGGCGCGCAGCCGTCGGGGTAGACGTGGGTGAAGCGGCAGGAGACCACGCCGCCGCCGCAGATGTCGCGCAGCGCCGCGCCGACGGCGGTGGTGACGGCCGCGTGGAAGGGCGCGAAGCGGTCCCAGGTGATCGCGGTCTCGAAGGTCTCGCTGACCAGGCCCATGGCGACCAGCGCGTCGCGCATGTACGGGGCGCGCAGGAAGGCGCTGCGCCAGGCCTGGGCCGGCGCGGTGTCGCGGGCGCTGTGCTCCTCGCCGCGCGGCGCCCGGGCCACACCGCCGTGGTCGCGGGCGATCTCCACCGCGCGTGCCAGCAGCGAGTCACAGGGATGGTCGTGCGACTCGAAGGTCACCAGCAGCAGCGTTGCGCTGCCGTCGCCGGCGCCGCTGATCAGCGCCTCGGTGGCGTCGAGCAGGCGGCAGTTCGCCGGGTTGAGGCCGGACTGGGCCAGAACTCGGGTGGCCTCGACGGCGCCCTCGAAGTGGGCGAAGTGCAGCGCCGCCTGGGCCCGGTGCAGCGGCGGCTCCTGCAGGCGCATCCACGCCTCGGTGATCACCCCGAGGATGCCCTCGCTGCCGAGGAAGAGCCGGTCCGGGCTGGGTCCGGCGCCGCTCGCCGGCAGGCGCCGCGACTCCAGCACGCCGCTCGGGCTGACCAGCCGCATCGACTCGACGAAGTCGTCGATGTGGGTGTGCAGGGTGGCGTAGTGGCCGCCGCTGCGCGTCGCCAGCCAGCCGCCCAGGGTGGAGAACTGGAAGGACTGCGGGTAGTGGCGCATGGTCAGCCCGTGCGGCCGCAACTGCTCCTCCAGCGCGGGACCGAGCACGCCGGCCTCGATGCGGGCCGCGCGCGAGGTGCGGTCGACGTCGAGGACGCGCCCCATGGCGCGCATGTCGAGCGAGACGGCGCCGCGCCAGCTGTCGCCGACGGCGGGCTCGACGCCGCCGACCACGCTGGTTCCGCCGCCGAAGGGGATGCAGGCGATGCGCTCGCCAGAGCACCAGTCGAGCGCAGCGGCGACCTCGTCCTCGCCGCGCGGGCGGAGGACGAGGTCGGGTGGGTTGTCGATGCGCGCTTCGAAGGCGCGCACCACGTCGCGGAGGGAACGGCCGTACGCATGCGCGGCGCGGTCCAGCGGATGGTCGCTGCTGATCGCGGCGAGCGCTGCGGGCGGCGCCACGCGGGGCGCGGGGAGGTCGAGGGCATCAGGCGACGGTGGCTGCCGGATGGCGGGAACCTCGGGCATGCCGAGGAGGGGGGCGACCAGGCAGGCGAGTTCCTGCTGCTCCGCGAGGGGGAGCGCCTCGGCGTGGTAGCCCCAGCCCCACCAGGAAAGGCGCGGGTCGTACCCGGCGATCGCGCTCATGGGCGCGGACGATAGCGACCCCAGCCGGTGTGGCGCGTAGACTCGGTCCCTTCCCCAGCACGCAGAGGTTCCGCGCGATGACCGACGTCGCCCAGCGCGAGCAGCGCCAGCTCGTCATTCCCATGCCGCCCAGCTTCACCTCGGTGGAGGAGGAGCGCCTGCACCGCAAGCAGCGGCTCGCCGCCGGCTTCCGGCTGTTCAGCAAGTGCGGCTTCGACGAGGGCGTGGCCGGCCACATCACCGCGCGCGACCCCGAGCGCACCGACCACTTCTGGGTCAACCCCTTCGGCATGCACTTCAGCCAGGTGCGCGTCTCCGACCTGATCCTGGTCAACAAGGACGGCGAGGTGGTCGAGGGCAACCGCCCCGTCAACGCGGCGGCTTTCGCCATCCACTCCCAGGTGCACGACGCGCGTCCCGACGTGGTCGCGGCGGCGCACTCGCACTCGGTGTACGGCAAGTCGTGGTCGTCGCTGGGCCGCCTGCTCGACCCGCTGACCCAGGACGCCTGCGCCTTCTACGAGGACCACGCGCTGCTCGACGACTACACCGGCGTCGTCCTCGACGTCGAGGAGGGCCGCCGCATCGCCGCCACGCTTGGCGACCGCAAGGCGATCATCCTGCGCAACCACGGCCTGCTCACCGTCGGCGGCTCGGTCGACGAGGCGGTGTGGTGGTTCATCACCATGGAGCGGACCTGCCAGGCCCAGCTCATGGCCGAGGCGGCGGGGACGCCGGTGAAGATCTCGCCGGAGAACGCGGCACTGACCCGCTCGCAGGTGGGGTCGAGCATCGCCGGGTGGTTCAGCTTCCAGCCGCTCTGGGACCGCATCACCCGCGAGCAGCCCGACCTCTTCGACTGACGGCCATGTCGCGGCTGGCCCAGGAAGCCTGCGAGGCGTGCACCGGCAGCACCCCGGTGGTGCAGGGCGCCGAGCTGGAGGAGTTGCGCGGTGAGCTGCACCCCGACTGGCGCGTCGACGAGGACGGCCGGCGCATCCGCCGCAGCTGGAAGTTCCGCGACTTCGCCGAGGCGTTCGCCTTCGCGCTGCGCGTCGCCTTCGTCGCCGAGGGCGAGGAGCACCATCCCGACATCACCGTGGGCTGGGGCCGCTGCGAGGTGGTGCTGATCACCCACGCCGTGGGCGGCCTGACCCGCAACGACTTCATCGTTGCGGCCAAGGTGGACCGAATCTAGCCGACGATAAAAAGGGCTGCCGCCGGTCCTGGACCCCGGCGACAGCCCTGCGGTCGGTTCTCGTTCAGTTCAGCGGGTCAGTTGGTCTGCCCGTTGATGACGCCCTCGAAGCACATCGTCGACTCGGCGAGGGCGGAGTTGCAGTTGCTGCCGGTATTGCTCGAATCGGTGTCCTGGTACACCGTGGTGCCGTAGTTGCCGCGGAAGTGTTGGCCCGTCGAGGCACCGCCGTGGGTGTTGAAGTTGCCGGGACCGCCGGGCGAGCAGTTGTTGGCGGTGTCCTGGTTGCCGCTGGCGTAGTAGATGCTGCGGCCGCTGCCGTCCGAGGCGGAGCAGGGATCGCCGTCGTTGTCGTTCATCGACAGGTCGAAGTTGGTGACCCGGCCGTTGAAGCCGGCCGCCTGCCCGCCGTCGATGCTCAGCGTGGCGATGCCGTGCTCGGTGCCGAACTCGGCCTGCGGGCTGCTGCCGGCCTCGGCGGCGTGGACGTTGCTGTGGCCCACCGTCCAGGTGTACGTGCCGATCGGCGAATCGGCGTTGGGATTGGTGCTCTCCTCCTGCTCGCACGTCTGGTGGTGGTACTGGTAGACGTTGCCCGAGGAGGTGGCGCCGTCCTGGTGGTCGATGCTGCTGGCGCCGCTGAAGTTGTCCGTGCCCGGGGTGAACTGGCCACAGAGCAGGACGTTGGTGGGGACGGGCTTCCCGGCGGCAGACTGGGCGCCGGCCCCGCTGCCGACTGTGAGGCCTGCCACCGCGAGCGGTGTGGCGGCGAGAAGTGCCCAGCGTCGAGTGGTCATGTGTTGCGTTCCTTCCTGTGAAATGGAGTCGAGTCCTTCCTGGCTGGTTCCGTTTCCCACACCCGGCAGGTCGAACCGAGGAATCCATCCCGCGCCCGCGGATTGTAGAGCATGGGACCATCCAACATGACAGCCACTGTGTGGCACATGCCGTCACCGCGATAGGCGCGTTTCACCACCCACCGCATGTCTGGCGCGTTCGTGGTTTTCGCGCCGGGCTGCGTTGCTATCATCGGCAGCGCCGCGATGCACACCGTCCCCGAGCTGCTCCGCTGGCGGGCGCGCCGCCATCCCGACCTCGACGCGCTGCGCCAGGAGGGGTCGACGGTCACCTATGGCGAGCTCGATCGACGCACTACCGCGCTGGCCAACGGGCTGATCTCACTCGGCGTGCAGCCCGGGGACCGTGTGGCCATTCTCGACAAGAACTCGTCGGCCTACTTCGAGCTGATGCTGGCCGCCGGCAAGGCGGGTGCGGTGGCCGCTCCGGTCAACTGGCGGCTGGCGCCCCGCGAGGTGCGCCAGGTGGTCGACGACTCCAGGGCGGTGCTCTGCGTCACCGGTGCGGAATTCGCCGCCCACGCCGGTGGAGTGCGGGCGCGTGTCGTCCAGCTCGACGAGCTGCCGCGCATCGACGGCCCCGACCCGCGTCGCGACACCGATTCCGCCGACGTCGTCTGGCAGCTCTACACCAGCGGCACCACCGGCGTGCCCAAGGGGGCGATGCTGACCCACGACAACCTCTACGCCTCGATGCCCGGCATCCTGCTCGAAGCCCCGGAGATGGTCGAGGGCAGCCGTGCCCTGGTGGCCATGCCGCTGTACCACATCGGCGGATGCGGCTGGGCCATCGCCGCGATGTACGCGGGGACGACATTGGTCGTGGTCCGCGAGATCGTGCCCGACCGGCTGCTGCGCACCATCGTCGACGAGCGGATCGGCTGCGCCTTCCTGGTGCCCGCGGTGCTGCTCTTCCTCTCGCAGCTTCCGGAGGTGGAGAGCGCCGACTTCTCCGCGCTGCGCCGCATCTTCTACGGTGCGTCGCCGATCACGCCGGACCTGCTGACTCGCTGCATCGACCTCTTCCGCTGCAAATTCACCCAGGTCTACGGCCTCACCGAGACCACCGGCGCCATCTCCACCCTGCGCGACGACGAGCACAGCGGCGAGCGCCTGCTCTCCTGCGGCCGCGCCAATCTCGGCACCGAGGTGCGCGTGGTCGACGCCGAGGGTCGCGACGTCGCCACCGGCGAGGTCGGCGAGCTGCTGATCCGCGGCCGCCAGGTGATGCGCGGCTACCACGAGCGTCCCGCTGAGACCGCCGAGGCGATCCGCGACGGCTGGTTCCACAGCGGCGACGCCGCGGCGCTCGACGCCGAGGGCTACATCTACATCCGCGACCGCATCAAGGACATGATCGTCACCGGCGGCGAGAACGTGTACCCCGTCGAGGTGGAGTCGGTGATCGCCGAGCATCCCGGCGTCGCCGACGTCGCCGTCATCGGTGTGCCCGACCACCGCTGGGGCGAGACGGTCAAGGCGGTGGTGGTGCGCCGGCCGGGCAGCGCGGTCAGCGAGGCGGAGATCGTCGACTTCTGCCGGCCGCGGTTGGGCGGCTTCAAGCGGCCCACCAGCGTCGACTTCGTCGAGTCGATCCCCCGCAACCCGACGGGAAAGATACTCAAGCGCGAGCTGCGCGAGCCGTACTGGCACGGGCAGCAGCGGCGCGTCGCGGGATCGGGAGTCGAGTCCGCGTAGCCGATGCGCGCTGCGGCCCTTCTCGCCGTACGCTGCGCGGCATGACCATCTTCCAGTACCTCCCCCACCCCTGGATCCATCAACGCAAGCAGCACGGCCCGGTGCAGACCAGCGACGAGCGTGTCGGCTTCGGCGCCGCGCTGGGAGCCCGCATCACCGCCATCGTCGGCACCATGGCCTGCGCGGCGGTGTTCGCCGTGCTGGCCCTGATCAGCCTGCCCGCGGCGATCCGCAGCCACGACGTCATCACAATCGTCGCCTGGACTGCGCAGACCTTCCTCCAGCTGGTGCTGCTGCCGATCATCATCGTCGGCCAGAACGTGCAGGGGCGCGCCGCCGACAAGCGCGCGGTGCAGACCTACGAGGACGCCGAGGCGATCCTCCACGAGTGCCTGCAGCTGCAGGAGCACCTGATGGCGCAGGACAAGGTGCTGGAGAGCCTGATCAGCAGGGACCAGCGCCCGGCCGCGACGTAGCGGCTACTGCTCCGTGGTCGGCCGGTCGGCCAGCACGGCGTTGAGGTGCACCACCGAGCCGCCGCGCTTGACGGTGAAGTTGACCGTCTCGCCGACCTTGTGCGACTGGATCAGGCCGCCCAGCGTCTGCCCGTTGTCGATCTCCACGCCGTCGACGGCTTCGAGGATGTCGCCCTTCTGGAAGCCCGCCTTGTCGGCGGGGGTGCCGCTGCGCACGTCGCGGACCAGCACGCCGGGGCCGTCGAAGCCCTGGCCGTTCTCCACCGCCTCGATGCTGGTGTAGTAGGTGATGCCGAGGAAGGGGTGCTGCACCTTCTCGTGGCGGATCAGCTCGCCGGCCACGTTCTGGGCAAGGTCGGCAGGAATGCTGTAGCCGATGTTGCTGGCGTCGCCGGCGATGGCGACGTTGACGCCGACGACGCGGCCCTCGATGTCGGCGAGGGGACCTCCGCTGTTGCCGCGGTTGATCGACGCATCGGTCTGCATCACGTCCTGCAGCGCCTCGGTCTGCCCGCCGACGTCCGAGCCCGCGGTGATGGTGCGGTGCAACGCGCTGATCACCCCTTCGGTGACCGAGCCCTCGTTGCCCAGCGGGCTGCCGATGGCGACCACCGCCTGGCCCACCACCAGCTTGGCCGACTTGCCGAAGGTGGCAACGGGCAGCGAGCTGTCGGGCACGCTGACCACGGCCAGGTCGTCGAAGGTGTCGGTGCCGACGATGCTGGCCTTGAGGTTGCGGCCGCCGGGCATGACCACGTGCAGGTCGGTGGCGCCCTGGACCACGTGGTTGTTGGTGAGCAGGTAGGAGAGCGAGCCGTCGTGGGCGATCACGAAGCCGCTGCCCAGCGCGCTGCTGCTGCTGCTCGTGCCCTGCTTGGCGATGATCGTGCCCACTGCGGGGCCGAGCTGGTGAGCCACGCTCTCGGCGTTGCCCGCGCCGCCCTGCTTGGCCGGCGTGTCGTCGACCAGCAGCGTGGCGGTGTGCGAGCTGCCGCCGGCGTCGCGGGCGAAGACCATGGTGCCGACCGTGCCCAGGGTGAGGCCGACGGCGAGCATGGCGGCGCCGGTGAGGAAGAGGGGACGGCGGACGAAGCCGTCGCCGCCGGTGCTGCTCGGCGGGGTGGGGGAGGGGACGTCCCAGGTCGGCGGCGGCGCGCCCCAGCCCGGCGGCGTCCACGCGGACGGCGCGGGCGCTCCCGGTACGGAGGGGAGGGCCGGGGGCTGGAACGGCTCCTGTCCGGACGGCGTCGCGGGCTGCCCGCCGCCGGCCGGCGGTGGCGCGTCGGGCGTGGGGGACGAGGGATCCGTCATCTCAGGCTGTCCATCCTCTCGGTCTCGTGGGGGGCAGGAGCGGCGCGGGTGGCGGCGGACAGCATCACCTGCCGCGCCCACGCGAACCGTAGTGCCGCACGATAAGGCCTTTGTAAATGAGTGGCGTCGCGCAATGCACCCTTGCCCTGGGCCCCGACACAGCCGGCGCGCTGCTGCGCGAGCTCGTCGAGCGGGCCACTGCGCAGCTCGACGTGGCCGTCTACGAGGTCGGCCCCGCCTACGCGCCGCTGCTGGCGCGCGCCGCCGAGCGGGGCGTGGCCGTCCGCCTTCTCCTCGACGCCCACGCCGGCGCCAACGCGACGACCGCCGCGATCGTGGCCGGCAGCGGCGTGCACTGCCGGGTGATCGGCGGGCATCCCGGTGCGGAAGCGCACTGGAAGCTGATCGTCGCCGATGCCACGGTGGCCACCGGCACCGGCAACCTGCTCCGCCGCGACGCGCCGCCGCCCGGCCAGGCGGGGACGCGCGAATGGTGGGCCAGCGCCAGCGGCGCGCCGCATCTGCATGCGTCTGCACGCGCCGCCTTCGACAGCGCCTGGCGCGAGGCATCGCCACCCCCGGTGGCCTGGCGCCACGCCGTCGCGCCCCCGCCCGCCATCCCGCCGGTGGGCGTGCCGCCGGACCTGGTCCCCTCGCTCCACCTCGACGTCCCCGCCGCGTGCCTCGGGCTGGCCGTCGGCGGTGCGTCCGTGCACGCCCTGCTCGCCTCGCGGGTGGCCAGCGCCCGCGCGCGGGCGCTGGCCATCGTGCCCTACGTCCACACCCACGTCGGCGAGGTGCGCGCAGTGCTCGACGCCATGGCGGCGGCCGCCGCGCGGGGCGCGGACGCGCGCGTCCTCCTCGGCACCTCGCCCGAGCCGCGCGATGCCGCCGCGCTCGCCGCCGCCGGCATCGCGGTGCGGGTCATGGACCCGCTTCGCTGCACCACCGGCCACGCCAAGGGCCTGGTCGCCGACGGCGCCGCCCTGGTCTGCTCGGCCAACTGGAGCGGCGCCGGCCTGGGAGGCAACCGCGAGAGCGCCCTCATCCTCGACGACGCGCGCGCCGCCGACTGGTTCGCCGCGGCGCTGGAGCGGGACTGGGAGCTGTCGACCCCGCTCGGGGCGCCCGGCGGTCCGCCGAAGGGCTGACGTTTGGCGCGTCGGGCCAGGGGTATGCTCGGGCCTGCACCCGGGGTTCGGAGCCGCCGGGAATCTTCCAATCGACCCGGAGAGGCACAGCACCCCATGGATCTGCGCGACCAGGTTCGCGCCGCCGGCGGCGACGACAGCGCCATCGAGACGCTCCCGCTCGTCCCGCTGCGCGAGAACGTCGTCTTCCCCCACCAGCTCGCGCCGCTCGGCGCGGGCCGTCCCCGCTCCGTCGCCGCACTCGAGGCCGCCGTCCAGGGTGACGGCCGCGTCGTCCTGGCCGTCCAGCGCAACGCCGAGGTCGACGAGGTCGGCATCGAGGATCTCCACCCCGTCGCCGTGGTGGCCAACGTCGGTGCCTTCCGCAAGCTGCCCAGCGGCGGTGCCCAGGCGCTGGTCGAGGGCCAGCGCCGCGTCCTGATCCGCTCCTTCGACAGCAGCGGCGATCGCTGGACCGCCACCGTCGCCTCGATCGCCGAGCCCTTCGAGCCCAGCGCCGAGAACGACGCGCTGATCGGCTCGGTGAAGTCGCTGTTCGGCGACTACGTCAGCGCCGGCGCCGCCATCGCTCCCGAGGTGGTGGTCGCGCTGACCCGCACCAGCGAGCCGGCGCGCGTCGCCGACACCGCCAGCGCTGCGCCCGACGTCAGCGTCACCGACAAGGTGGCGCTTCTGCAGGAGGGCGACGTGGCGGCGCGGCTGCGCATGCTGGTGCCGCTGCTCGCCAAGCAGGTCGAGGTCGCCCAGCTGCGCAGCAAGATCCAGGAAGACGTCCAGAAGACGATCAACAAGGGCCAGCGCGAGGCCATCCTCCGCGAGCAGCTGCGCGCCATCAAGCGGGAGCTGGGCGAGCTGGAAGGGACCGGCGAGGACGGCGAGGAAGATCTGGCCACCCGTGTCGAGAACGCGGGGATGCCGGAGGCCGTCAAGCAGCGCGCACTCAAGGAGGTGTCGCGCCTGGAGCAGATCCCCAGCGCCTCGCCGGAGGTGGGCATCGTGCGCACCTACGTCGACTGGCTGCTCGACCTGCCCTGGGTCGACCCGCCCGCCGACAGCGTCGACATCGCACGCGCCAAGGAGATCCTCGACGAGGACCATTACGGGCTGCCCAAGGTCAAGGACCGCATCCTGGAGTGGCTCGCCGTGCGCCAGCGCGCCCAGGCCAAGCTGGACGCGTCGGCCGGCGCGACTCCCGCGGCGTCGGACGAGGCGAGCACCTCGCAGCCCAAGGTCGAGGACCCGCGGCCGCGGCGCACCCTGGCCACGCCGATCCTCTGCTTCGTCGGTCCTCCCGGGGTGGGCAAGACCTCGCTGGGCCGTTCCATCGCGCGTGCGCTCGATCGGAAGTTCGTGCGGCTGTCGCTGGGCGGCATCCGCGACGAGGCGGAGATCCGCGGCCACCGGCGCACCTACATCGGCGCCCTGCCGGGCCGGATCATCCAGTCGATGAAGCAGGCCGGGACGCGGAATCCCGTGATCATGCTCGACGAGATCGACAAGGTCGGCGCCGACTACCGCGGCGATCCCTCGGCGGCGCTGCTGGAGGTGCTCGACCCCGAGCAGAACCGCGAGTTCAGCGACCACTACCTGGAAGTTGCCTACGACCTCTCGCAGGTGCTGTTCATCACCACCGCCAACGTGGCGGAGACGATCAGCCCGCCGCTGCGCGACCGCATGGAGGTGATCCGCATCAGCGGCTACACCGAGGAGGAGAAGGTCGGCATCGCCGAGCAGCACCTCGTCCCGCGGCAGCGCGAGCAGCACGGGCTCGAGGAG
>CAZCJX010000094.1:0-9838 GCA_964499205.1 uncultured Actinomycetes bacterium
GCCGCAACCCGCCGGCTCCGCCCTGATCTTCCACTCCGGCCTGGTGCACGGCTCGGGCGACAACACCACCGACGCACCCCGCCGCCTCCTCATCCTCAGCTACCACCCCGCCTGGCACACCACCGAACCCGACCGCCGCAACAAGCCCCTGCGCCTCGCCGGCCAGGCCCACGAAGCCCGCTACGCCGCGCTCCTGCGCGAGGGATACCAGCCGCAGCTCAGCGTCGCGACGCGCTGAGTCCTCAGGCCCGCGCGTCGAGGCATTCGACGCCGTAGTCCCGCAGCCGCGCGTCCGCGGTGACGAGGACCAGCTGCCGTGCCGCGGCCTGCACCACGAGAAGTCGATCGAAGGGATCGTCGTGGTGCCGCGGCAGCGAGGCGACGGCCATGCCGTCCTCGAAGCTCACCGGCAGGACAGCGAAACCGGCGTCGGCGATGAGCGTGGTGAGGTCGTCGGCTGCGCGCAGCTTGCCGAGCGCCGACTTGATGCCGATCTCCCAACCGCTCACGGCGCTGACGAACACGTCGTTGAGAGGATCCTCGACGGCGTCGCGGACGGACCTGCCGAGGCGGTCGACGTCGCTCAACGCCCAGAGCAGGACGTGGGTGTCGAGCAGCAGCCTCACGGATGCTCGCCGCGGAAGGCGGCGGCGACGTCCTCGGGGAGCTCGTCGAAGTCGTCGGCGATCCAGATGCGGCCCTGGGCGGCGCCGAGCCGGCGGCGGGCCGGTTCGTACTTCACCAACCGGGCGACCGGCTTGCCGGCACGGCCGACGACGATCTCCTCACCCTTCTCGACGCGCTCGAGCAGCTCGGAGAAGTGCGTCTTGGCGCTGTGGACGTTGACGACCTCGGGCATGGACTAAGGTTAGTCCACAGACGCCGTCTTGGTCAACGCGGAGCCAGTACCACCGCTCCGCAATCGGGCAACGCGAGGCGCGCGCGCCCATCGGCGACGGGTGTGTCGGCGACGGTGCCGAGCAGGTCGCGCAGGGCGGTGCCATCGGGCCAGATATCGGCGACGGGGATGTCGACGGTCGCGGGGGCGTCACCCCGGTGCAGCACCACGCAGACGGAGTCGCCGGCGGAGCCGCGTTGGTAGGCCCAGGTGTCGGGGGTGGCGAGGAGGGAGCGCCAGGTGGCGCTGCGCAGGGCGGGGGTGTCGCGGCGGAGGTGGACGAGGCGGCGGATCTCCGCGTGGAGGTGTGAGTCCTGGGCGGTCCCCCAGCGCATGGGGAGGCGGGCATCGGGGTCGATGCTGGGCGTGGGGCCCTGGGGGACGCCGACCTCGGTGCCGTAGTAGAGGATCGGGGTGGGGCCGAGGGTGAGCAGGGCGGTGAGTGCGGCGAGGAGGTGGGAGCGCGACGGCGCGAGGCTGCTCATCCGGGGCATGTCGTGGTTCTCGACGAAGAGGGCGCGGGCGAGGCCGCCATTTTCGTCGGCCTGCTCGGCGGTGCGGGTGCGCATCAGCGCGTCGAGGTCGGTGAGCGGCGCCGTCGCCGTGCCCAGGCCGCTGCGCAGCAGGTGGGAGAGGTGGAAGTCGAAGACGCCGGTGAGGCGTCCCATGTACCGGCGCAGCGACGCGGTGGTGCCGAAGGCCTCGCCGAGGGTGACCGCGTCGGGACGCGCGGTGCGCACGGTTTCGCCGAATTCGGACCAGAACTCGAGCGGCGTGGCGGCGGCGGAGTCGAGGCGGAAGCCGTCGACGCCGAGGTCGAGCCAGAAGCGGGCGGCGTCGAGGAGCTCGCGGCGCACCGCGGGATTGGTGTGGTCGAGGGAGGCGAAGATGCGGCCGCTGAACCAGGAGTACCAGCGGTCGGGCCAGCGGTGCCAGTGGAACCAGTCGCGGTACGGGCTGTCCGCATGGGTGCGGGCGTGCACCGCGGCGGGGTGGCGGACGCCGAGGTAGCTGGTCTCGCTGTCGAGCAGCACGCGCATGCCGCGCCCGTGCGCCTCGCGCAGCAGGGTGCGCACGTCGTCGAGGCTGCCGAAGCGCGGGTCGACGCTGCGCAGGTCCTTGGCGTCGTAGGTGACGTGCATCTCACCGGGCGTGATCGGCGAGAGCAGCAGGCAGTCGACGCCGAGGTCGCTGAGGTGGTCGAGGTGCTCGGTGATGCCGCGCAGGGTGCCGCCGGCGAACTGGAGGAAGCGCACGTCGCCGTCGTGTGGCAGCGATGCGCCTCCACCCGCGCCGAACCGGTCGACCAGCAGGTGGTAGACGGTGGCCTCGCGGAACCACCGCGGGACCGACGGCTCGCCGACCACGGTGCGGAACTCGCGCGCCGGCGGGCGCGCGAACACCACCTCGGGATCGGGGAATTCGAGGCCGGGCCCGGCGTCCTCCGCCCATACCGAGGTGCCGTCGCGGCGGACCGCCTCGATCGAGTAGCGCACGGTGGTCCCGTCGGGGAGTGCGGGCAGCGCCGCCTCCCACCAGGCATCGTCCGACTCGTCGCCGCCCCCGGCTGCGGCGGCCTCCGAGGCGCCGACAGGCGCGAGGCCGTCGGAGACCAGCGGCCGTCCCGGCGGCTCGGCTGCCGCGCCGGTGGCCGCAGCGGCACCGCCGCCGTCCGATCGCGGCACCGGCGGCACCTGCGGCACTGGCGACACCGGCTGCATCTCCGTCACCGCCGCAACGGCAGCGCCGTCATGGCGCCAGTGCACCCGCATCGCCGCCACGTCGAGCGACGACTCGGCGCGCGCCCGCACGGTGAACGGCTGCATCGGCCGCGGCGGCTGCGGCGACACCGCGTCGTC
The DNA here is from genome assembly GCA_964499205.1 of uncultured Actinomycetes bacterium. Classification (GTDB taxonomy): domain Bacteria; phylum Chloroflexota; class Dormibacteria; order Aeolococcales; family Aeolococcaceae; genus DASRDZ01. The sequence continues at coordinate 2,758 of CAZCJX010000094.1, forward strand.
GTGGTGCACGCCACGCGCGGACTCCTCGCGCCGCGCCACCTCGATCACCGCGCGCCCGCGATCGACGCTCGCCGCCTCCCCCCGCTCCACCGCCACCACCGCCGGCGACAGCTCGAAGTCGAGCGCGGTGCCGCGCGCGAGGCCCAAGAACATGCCATGCGCCTTCACCAGGTAGCTGCGCTCCGGTCCCGACACGTCGAGACGCGCACCGCGCAGCGCCAGCCGCGTCCCATCGGGCAGCGCCAGGACCGACGCGCCGTCGCCCGACAGCGGCGCCACCCACAGCTCCAGGTCGTACCCGCCCCGGGCGAACCGCTCCTCCGCCAGCGTCTGCGGCGTTTCCGCCAGCAGCGGCACAATCGTGCCCGCCCGCTGGAACAGCGGAACGCGGTCGAGCGGCGCCTCGACCTCGACCCACCCCGGCCCCAGCAGCGGCCCCCGCAACCCCGCAGCATCGCCCACCTCGAACCACGTCCCCTTCGGCAGGTACACCCGCCGCCGCCGCGCCCCGCGCTCCAGCACCGGCGCCACCAGCAACGACGGTCCCAGCATGAACTGGTCGGCGATCGTCCAGCACTGCGGATCGTCGGGAAACTCCAGCAGCAGCGCCCGCATGATCGGCATCCCGGTGTCCGCGCACTCGCGCGCGCAGGCCCACAGGTACGGGAACAGCCGCATGTGCAACGTCGCGGCGCGGCGGAAGCACTCGGTCATCTCCTCGTCGTGCCACATGTCGAGCGGCGGCGTGGGCTCCGGCTTGAAGCCGAGGTGGGTGCGCATGATCGGCGTCATCGCGCCGAGCTGGCACCAGCGCATCCACAGCTCGCGATCGCCCGCGCCCGTCGCCAGCGGCTTCTCCGGCAGGGCGAACAGCCCGGAGATGTCGCACCCCCACGTCCCCACGCCGATCAATCCCGCCGACAGGCCGGCAGGGATCACGCTGGCAATGCCGAAGTCGGCGCTCCACTCACACAGCTGGTCGCCGCCCCAGTAGGCATTGGCCAGCGCCTGCCCGCCCAGCCACCCGGAGCGGGCCATCACCACAGAATCGGGCTTGCACTCCACTCGCTCCGCCGCCGTTGCGGCGTGGTACTCCAGGGCAAACCGGTTGTGCGCCAACGCACCCGACGACCCGTCGTGCAGCAGCGCATCGGGCGGCACCTGCTCGCCGAAGTCCTCCATCCAGCCGTCCCAGCCGACGTCGCAGAGCAGCCGGCGCACGTTCGCGCGCCACGCCTCGACCGTCTCGGGGTTGGTGAAGTCGAGCAGCGCCGCCACGTCCTCCTCGAAGTCGACGATGCCCTCGCGCGCATGCAGCGGGGTGAAGAAGCGCAGGTGCAGCGGCCCACCAGACGCGTCGCGCACCACCAGGCCGCGCGACAGCGCCTCCCGATACCACGGCGTGTCGCGATAGACCATGGGATTCACATAGGTCAGCGCCTTGAACCCCAGCGCGTGCAGGCGCGACACCAGCCCGCGCATCTCGTCGACCGCGCCGTAGCGCGCCAGCGGGTAGTTCCCCGGCCACCCGTCGCCGTCGTTCAGCTCGGCGCAGTAGTGGTCATCGACCCACAGCGCCGATCCGGGGATGCGCGCCTCGCGCAACCGCTGCGCCGCGCGCTCCACCGCGTCCACACCCGAGCGCACGTTGTGCCACACCCCGAACGCCCACGGCGGCGGCATCGCGGCACGCCCGGTCAGCGACGTCACCACCGAGATGCAGCGCTGCGGCGTCCCGGACACCAGCACCGCGCGCAGCGAACCACCGGGCACGGTGAACGCCAGCCGCGACGGGTCGGACACCCCGCAGTCCATGGCGTACCGCGCCGTGGTGTCGACCACCAGCATCCACCCGGCGGAGCAGAGCACCACTGGGGCATGGAAGTACGTCTGCTGGCTGGCCGCGTCACTGATCCACCCGTCGATCACCCGCCCGCGCAGGTCGAGCGAGCAGAACTGCGCGCCGCCACCGACCAGGTGGTCAGCAGGCCCGAGCGGCAGCGAGAGGCACAGGAATCGGGAGGTCTCCAACGTTCCCTCGATGGCGTGGACATCCCCGGCCAGCGCCTGGATGTGCAGGGGCACCACGTCGCCCGAGTCGGTGAGCAGCCGCGCCTCCGCCAGCACAGCGGGGAGCGGGGCCGCCTCCGGGGGCTGCCAGTCGGCGGGAACCCGCACCAGGCCGCCGTCCCCCGCCCGACCGTCCACCAGCGTCATACGCAGCTCCCCTGCCCTGCCGCCTACTTCGGAAAGAATATTGACGAAATCATACCCGCCTGAGGAGAATACGGGCCGTCCGGTTGGAGCAGTGCCGCGCGCCGCGCCGGGGAGGGGGCCGGGCGCAGAAGCGGGAACGGGATTTCGGCCAAGGAGGGAGCTCGAGTGAGCCTCCGTGCGCCGGCGCGGCAGCGCCGGCTGGGAGCCGCGCTGCAGCGCACCACGCCGGTGTCCGCCGGCGTGCTCGCCGCCCTGCTGCTCCTGGTCGTGGCCACCTCCAGCCAGCGCGGCGGCGTGCTCGGCTACGGGCTGGTGGCCGGTTGCAACCTGGGGTTGTCGGCGCTCGGCGTGGTCCTCGTCTACCGCAGCACCCGGGTGGTCGACTTCGCCCAGCTCCAGCTCGGCGCCGTCGGCGGCGTCCTCTTCGGCGAGATCGTCAAGCACCACGCCATCCTCCGCGGCCTGGGCATCGGCTGCGACGGCTGTCCCGCCGGCGCCGGCGCCGCGGCCGCCGAGTACGGCCTGGCCGCCACCGGCACCATGCTGGTCGCCCCGCTGCTCTCCGTCGTCCTCTACCTCGGCGTCCTGCGCCCGCTGGTGCGCACCTCGCGCCTGGTCGCCACGGTGGCCACCATCGCCGCCGGCACGGTGCTGACCTGGGTCTCCGGGGCCGTCGCCTACGCCTTCGACGGCCCGGCCGCCCAGGGCATCGGCTCGGTGCAGAACACCACCCCGCCGGTGGCCCTGGCGCTGCACCTGCCCGGCGGCGCCGTGCTCAGCTTCGGCATGCTGCTCACCGTCGCCGTCGCCCTGGCCGGCACCGGCGGCCTGCTCTTCTTCCTCCGCCGTGCCCGCCTCGGCCGCGCCATCCGCGCCGCCGCCGACAACGAGGAGCGCGCCCGCAGCCTGGGCATCCGCCCGCTGGCGGTGCAGTCGACGGTGTGGGTGATCGCCGGATTGCTCTCCGGCCTGGCCACCACCCTGGAGGACATGGCCACCGGCGTCGGCGGCGCCGCGGGCATCTCCGTGCCGGTGCTGGTGGTGGTGCTCGCCGCCGCGGTGATCGCCAGCTTCGAGAGCCTGTCGTTGGCGGTGCTCGCCGCGGTGGTGCTTGGGGTGGTGCAGCAGGCGGTCATCGCCGGCAGCCTCGACGCCGGCATCCAGGACCTCATCGTCTTCGGCGTCGTCGTCGGCGTGCTGATGCTCCGGCCGCGGGAGATCAGCGGCCGCCTCGCCGCCGCCGCCGGCGCCTGGACCAGCGGCCGCGAGACCCGGCCCATCCCCGCCGCGCTGCGCGAGCTTCCCCCGGTGCGCCGCCTCCGGCGCGGCACCCTGCTCGTCGTGGCGCTGGTCGCCCTGGCGCTGCCCTTCGTGCTCTCCCCCGGCGACACCAACCGGGCCAGCCAGTACCTCGTCGACGCCGTGGTCGGCCTCTCCATCCTGCTGCTCTCCGGCTGGGCGGGGCAGATCAGCCTGGGGCAGTTCGGGCTCGCCGCGGTCGGCGCCTGGGTGGCCGCGGTGCTCGGCGCGGGCGCCCATCTCCCCTTCTGGGTCAGCGTCCCCGCCGGGGCGATCGCCGGCTCGCTGGCGGCGCTGGTCATCGGCCTGCCCGCGCTGCGGCTGCGCGGCCTCTACCTGGCCATCACCACACTGGCCTTCGCCGAGCTGGCCCAGACGGTGCTCTTCGGCCAGCGGCTCGGCGCCCAGCTGCTGCCGGCGCATCTCGACCGCCCGTCGATCCTCGGCGTCGACGGCAGCGACGAGCGGGCGCTGTACTACCTGACCCTGACCGTCGCCGGGCTCTGCGCCCTGGCGGTGCTGGGCATCCGGCGCAGCCGCACCGGCCGGGCCCTGATCGCGGCCCGCGAGAACGAGCAGGCGGTGCAGGCCTTCGGGGTCAACCTGACCCGGGCGCGGCTGCAGGCCTTCTGCGCCAGCGGCTTCTTCGCCGCGCTGGCCGGCGGGCTGTTCGCCTACCAGGTGGGCGGCCCCTCGGCGGGCGGCTTCGCGCCCACCTTCAGCGAGCAGCTCTTCCTCATGGCGGTGGCCGGCGGGCTCGGCTCGGTGGCCGGGCCGTTCCTCGGCGCGGCGTTCCTGGCCATCGCCACCTCGCTGCTCGGCGACGGCGGCGGCGCCGCCGCGGTTGTGGCCACAGGTGTCCTGATCCTGCTGCTCTCCGCGCCGGGCGGGGTGGCCCAGGCGGTGGCCGCGATGCGCGACGCGTTCCTGCGCCGCGTCGCCGACCGCTACCACGTCGAGGTGCCGGCGCTGCGCCGTGCCGGCGCCGGCGACGGGCGGGCGCAGCTGGCGCCGAAGACCACCGGCGGTGGCGCGGTGGCCTTCGTGCCGCGCCGCTACCGCCTGGAGCAGCGCCCGCCGCAGCCGGTGCGGCCGGGGGCGCTGCCGTGACCGTCGAGGTGCAGAGCGTTCCCGCCACCGACCTGGTCGGGCATCGCGCCCTGGTGCCGTCGCCGCGGCAGCAGCAGGCGGGCGCGGCGATCGTCAGCGGTGGCACAGCGGTGGCAGCCGCCGGCGCGCGCCCTGCGCAGCCGCACCCGCAGGCCGACGAGGCCGGCACCACCGCCGCCGCCCGCCGCCGCAGCTTCGGCCTCGCCGCCTACCTTCGCTCCTTCGACCTGCGCGGCGAGCTGACCCGCGGCGAGCTGCTGGTCGTCGCCATCTTCTTCGTCACCGACTTCGTCGAGTACATGATCGGCGGCACCGCGCTGCTCATCGTGGGCAGCCAGCGCGACCTCCATCTCAGCAGCACGGCGCTGATCACCATCCTCTCCACCATCGGCACCGGCGCGACGCTGCTCTCACCCCTGATCGGCTTCTACGGCGACCGCCTGCGCCGCAAGCCGCTGCTGGTCGGCGGCGCCTTCGCCATGGGCATCTGCACCATCCTCTCCGGCAGCGGCGGCCTGGCCGCGCTGTTCGTCTTCCAACTCTTCGGCAACCTCGGCGCCTCCTTCGCCGGTCCGTTCAGCGCCATCCGCTACTCGGTGCTGGCCGACTACATCCGCCCCGACGCGCGCGGCCGCGTCTTCGCGGTGAGCAACACCGGCGGCAGGCTCGGCAACCTGGTGGGACCGTTCGCCGGCGGCGTGATGGCCGACACCATAGGCTGGCGCGCCGGGTTCCTGGTCTTCGGCATCTGCATGACGCTGACGGCATGCTGCTACCTGTTCCTGCGCGAGCCGTCACGCGGCCAGTCGGAGCGCCTCGCCGCCGGCATGGCAGCGGGTGCGGTGGCGGAGGTGGCGGCGCCGCCGTCCTTCGCCGAGTCGCTGCGCACCGCCTGGTCGGTGCGCACGCTGCGCCGCCTGTACATCACCTTCCCGGTCATCTCCCTCGGCGGCGCGTTGCTCTACGGCGTCAACTTCGTCCACCTGCAGCACGACTTCCGCGTCACCGCGTCGGGACTGGGAACCCTGGGCGCCATCGGCGGCGCACTGCAGGTGCTCTTCGGGCTGGCCGTGGGACCGCTGATCGACCGCTTCATCAAGGTCAGCGCCAGCCAGGTCATGGTGCTCATCGGCGCGCTGACCCTGGCCACCGGCGTGGTCTTCGCGGCGATCACCCTGTCACCGCTGTTGGTCCTCGCGCTGCCGCTGCTGCTGGTGCAGTTCAGTCTTGCCGGCGCAGTGGGAGCGGCCAACGCCACCCTGCCCAGCCTGGTCGCACCGCCGCGCATCCGCGCCTTCTCGCTCTCGCTGATGGCGGTGTGGGGACTGCCCGGATCGCTGGTCGCCGGGCCGATCATCGGCTTCCTCTACATCCAGTACGGCATGGCCGGCGCCATGGCCGTGGCCCTGCCGGTGTTCGTCGCGGGCGCCGCCATGCTGTGGAGCGGTGCACCGTTCATCGCCTCCGACATGCGCGCTGCGCGCTCCGCCGCCGTCGCCGAGGTCGAGTCGCGCCGGGCGGAGAGCGAGGGACGGCGCAAGGTGCTGGTCTGCCGCGACGTCGACGTCACCTACTCCGGGGTGCAGGTGCTCTTCAACGTCGACTTCGACGTCGAGGAGGGCGAGATCGTGGCCTTGCTGGGCACCAACGGCGCCGGCAAGTCGACGCTGCTGCGCGCCATCAGCGGGCTCACCGAGGCCAGCAACGGGGCCATCTTCTTCGACGGCCGCGACATCACCCACATGCCCACGCCGGCGATCGCCCGCGCCGGGGTGGTCATGGTGCTGGGCGGCCGCGCCATCTTCCCGACGCTCACCGTGCAGGAGAACCTCGACGCGGCGACGTGGACCACCGCCGGCGACCCCGCCTTCGTCCACACCCAGATGCAGCGCGTGCTCGACGAGTTCTTCCCCTCGCTGCGCCAGCGGCTGCACGAACGCGCCGGGACGCTGAGCGGCGGCGAGCAGCAGATGCTGGCGCTGGGGCAGGCGTTCCTGATGAAGCCGCGCCTGCTGATGATCGACGAGCTCTCGCTCGGCCTCGCCCCCGCCGTGGTGGAGCAGCTGCTCGGCATCCTGCGCGCCATCCACGCCGCGGGCACCACCGTCATCCTGGTCGAGCAGTCGGTCAACGTGGCGCTCACCGTCGCCGAGCGGGCGGTGTTCATGGAGAAGGGCGAGGTGCGCTTCGTCGGCCCCACCGCCGACCTGCTGCGCCGGCCCGACATCATGCGCTCGGTCTTCTTCAGCGCCGCCGCCGAGTCGGGCACCTCGCTGGCCACCACCCACCAGGCCCGCCGCACCGAGACGCAGACGACGGTGCTGGAAGTCCGCGACGTGGCCTGCCGCTTCGGCGGCGTCCAGGCGCTGCGCGGCGTCGGCCTCACCCTGCGCGCCGGCGAGATCGTCGGCGTCATCGGCCCCAACGGCGCCGGCAAGACCACCCTCTTCGACGC
>CAZCJX010000095.1:0-9755 GCA_964499205.1 uncultured Actinomycetes bacterium
CGCTGGTAGCAGTGCGACACCGAGGCGAATTCGGCCATCTGCCGGCCCAGCTCCTCGGCGCGCTCCTCGGGAACGGCCCACACCGCCATGGCGTTGGCGGCGTACCCGGCGCGGCGGTGATGCAGGATGGCGGCGACGCGGCGCAGGTGCCCCCGGCGATGCAGGTCGGCCATGCCGTCGAAGAGCTCGGCCTCGGTCATGCCCTGGGCACGCGCGCACTCCTCGAAGGGATGCGGCACCAGCGGGATGTCGTCCTGCACGGCGCGGATCACCGCGATGTCGCGCGGGCTCAGCGGCGAGGCCAGGGCCATGTCGCGCTGGATGCCGGTGTAGTCGGGATCCTCCTGGCGCGTCACGTCTTTCTTGCCGGTCATGTCGAGCTTGACGCCGATCTTGAACAGCTTGAGGGTCTGCAGCTTGCGCGTGACCGCGGCGCCGCTCAGCTCGTGCAGCTTCTGCAGCGTGGCGTCGATGTCGCTGCCGGGCGGCGTGGCCAGGGTGAACCAGAGGTTGAACTCGTGGTTGCGCCGGTAGTTGTGCGAGACGCCGGGGTGCTCGTTGATGATCGCCGCGCCGCGCTCCAGTTCCTCGGGGGCGAAGCGCATCGCCACGAGCGTCGACTGGTAGCCCAGGCTGCGCGTGTCGAAGATCGCCGAGACCTGGCGGATCACCCGGCTCTCGCGCAGGCGATCGACCCGCGCGATCACGTCCTGCTCGGACATGCCGAGCCGCTCACCGAGCCGGGCGAAGGGAGCGTGCTCGACCGGGAAGTCAGCCTGGACCAGGTTGAGGAGCTCCTGGTCGACGGCGTCGAGCTCGCGGATGGGCATCGCGACCCATTGTACGGACGTCGGGCGGAACCTCGCGGGGGGCGGGGCGTTGCATGTTCATGTGGGCGTCATGAGCGTCAGGCGCGGCGATCGGGACAGGCGCCGCTTGGGGTGGGGTGCCTCGCGCCGGCGGTGGGCCGTGCTGGTGGGCTCGGTGACGGGCTTGTGTCTCGCGGCGTGTGGGGGGACGCCGGTCCGGCCCGCCGTGGCGACCTCGCAGGCGTCGCTGCCCTCGGGGACTCCGAGCGCCGTGCCGAGCCTGACGCCGGCTGCTGCTCCGCCGACGGCCACCTCGGCGGTGTGCTCTCCTGCCGCGGCGGTGGCGGCGTGGCCGCTGGCGCGGCGTGCGGCGCAGCTGGTGGTCGCTCCCGTGTTGAACGGGCAGGCGGCGGCGCTGGCACCGGTGGTGCGCCAGGGCGTGGGGGGCGTTCTGCTCTTGGGACCGTCGCCGGCCGACCTGCGGGCGCAGATCGCGGAGGCGTCAGCGGCGGCATCCCTGCCGCTGATGGTGATGGCCGACCAGGAGGGCGGCGGGGTGCAGCGGCTGGGCAGCCTGGTGCGCAGCCTGCCGTGGGCGCGGACGATGGCGCAGACCATGACGCCTGCCGAGGTGCAGTCGGCGGCCGCGGCGGTGGGGGCGCAGATGAAGGCGCTCGGGGTGACCATGGACATCGCGCCGGTGCTCGATCTCGACGCCGGGGACGGGCCCAACGACAGCGATCCCGACGGATCCCGATCGTTCAGTGCCGACGCCTCGGTGGCGACCTCGTATGGGATGGCCTTCGCGCGGGGGCTGGAGCAGGCGGGGGTGACGCCGGTGGTGAAGCACTTCCCGGGCCTCGGCGGCTCGGTGGGGAACACCGAGTACGGCGCGGCGACATCGCCATCGCTCTCGACACTGCAGCACGCGGGGTTGCTGCCGTTCGGCGCTGCCGTAACGGCGGGAATCCCGGCGGTGATGGTCTCCCATGCCACCGTGCCGGGCTTGACCTCAGGGCCTGCCTCGCTGTCCGCGGCGGCAATCGACGGGCTGCTGCGGCGGCAGATGGGCTTCTCGGGGCTGGTGCTGACCGACAGCCTCTCGGCGGGGGCCATCTCCTCGGCGGGCTACACCGTGCCGTCGGCTGCGGTGGCGGCGGTGGCCGCGGGAGCCGACATGGTGCTCTTCGGCTCCACGCTCGACTCCGCACAGACCCGGCTGCTCAGCCCCGCGGCGGTGGGCCAGACGGTCAGCGACATCGTGGCCGCACTGGTGAGCGGGGTGAACAGCGGGCGGCTGCCGGTGAGCCGGCTCGACGACGCGGTGATGCACGTGCTGGCGGTGAAGCACCTCGATCCCTGCGCGCTCCACTGAGGGGCGCGAGGGTGGCGAGCTGACCGGGCTGCGCGCCGGGCGGGCTCGCCGTGCTGCGCGCCCTCGCGGGCTCGCCCCGTGATCGCTCGCCGCTTCACGAGCCCGCCGAACCCGCTGGCCCCGGCTCAGTGCCCCGAGCCGCCGCTCACCGCCTGGGCCCAGCTCGGTCTCCCGGCACTGACGCCCTGGCCCTGGCTCAACGAGGAACTGCTCGAGTTGGAGGTCGCGCTCGAGGTCGCTGTCGGCGACGCCGCGGCGCTGCTGCTCCCTGACGGCGTGCTGGTGCTCGCCGCGGACGTGCTCGGCGCCGAGGTTGTCGCGGCAGTGGCGTGCGCGCCGGTGGCCAGAGTGATGGCGATGGCGCCCATTGCGCCGGCGCTGCTCAACGCCGCGGCGGTGGTAGCGCGTCGCCGGCGGCGCAGCGCGGCGTCACGGTCGGCGGGAGTGGATCGGGAGCGGGGGGAGTGCATGGGAGGGACCTCGTCGTCGCGTTCTGCTCCTCGCGTCCCACTCTGCGAGCCGCCGCTCCACCGTTTCTGTCAGCGCGCTGGGAGTTTCGTGTGAGTCCTCAGCGGCGTCCGCTGTGTGCGTCGCGGAGCAATCTGCTCCCGCCCGCCGGCGCGTCCCGCCGCAGCATCAGCGAGCGTCTTGGTGGTGCCGGGAAAGGGAATCGAACCCTTACGCCCATACGGGCACAGCGCCCTGAACGCTGCGTGTCTACCAGTTCCACCATCCCGGCGCGGCGTTGGATTGTACCCGGAATGCCGGCCCAGCCCCGCCGGGGCGCCGGCTGCCCCTGGCCGGCTCACCCGTCCGGCTTGCGCCACGAGGCCACCGAGTCGAAGCGCGACGCGGAGGTCCCCACCGGCGGCAGGCTGACACCCGCGAACTGGTCGGAGACGGCAAAGGTCACCACCGGGTCGTAGAGGAAGACGGCGGGCGTGTCCTCGGCGAGGCGGGCGTTCACCTGGTCGGCGGCCACCCGGCGCAGCCGCGAGTCGCTCACCGTGGCGAGGCTGTCGAGAGCCCTGTCGAGGAAGGGATCGGCCTGGCCGCCGGAAACGTTGAACCCGTGCGGCGGCGCCGCGTTGGAGCGCCAGAAGGAGCTGACGTCGGGATCGGGACCGTTGTCCCAGTCCGCCACCACCATGTCGAACTTGCCTGGCACCAGGACCGTGGGCTCGAAGGAATCGGGGTCGACGACGTCGACGGTCACGGCGACGCCGATGCCGTGGAGCTGCCGGGCGATACGGTCGGCGACGGCCGGCAACGGGGCGGCGGCGGGGACGCTGAGGGTGAGGCCGAGCTTCTGGCCGCCCTTCTGGCGCATGCCGTCGGGCCCGACCGTCCAGCCGGCCGCGTCCAGGGCGCGAGCGCTCAGCTCGGGGCTGGGCACCTCCTGCTGCGCGGCCCCGATCCAGGCGATGCCTGCCGGGATGGCTCCGACCTGGACCTGACCGTGGCCGCCCAGCGCCGAGGCGATCAGCTGCCGCCGGTCGACAGCGCTGGCGATCGCGTGACGGACCGCCGGGTCGTCGAGGCCGGGGCGGGTCTCGTTGAGAAGGAGATCGACGAAGCGGAAGGTGGTCACATCGTGGACCCGGACGCCGGGCAGCCTGCTCACCACCAGCCGCTGCGCCGGCGTGGTCGCCACGATGCCGTCGACCTGCCCCATGGCCATCGCCTGGAGAGCAGCTTCGAACGTCTTCACCGGCCGGATGTCGACGCCGTGCAACACCGGTGCCGTGTCCGCATAGCGGTTGGGGACGAGGCGGATCAGCGTCGGGTCGGCGGAGCCCACCCGGAACGGTCCGGACGTGGGCAGCGGTCGGGACGCGTACTTGGTCAGGCTGCCGACGGGGAGATGGGCCAGCGAGGCCGCCGGCAGGATCGGCAGGTCGGCGGCGGTGGCGACGAAGGAGGCCCGCGGCTGGGGCAGGGTCATGGTCACCGCGGTGCGGCCGTCGCTGGCAACGGTCACGCCGCGCCACGCCGCCGCCAGCGCGGCATCGGGGAAGCCGGGCGCCTGCACCAGGGCCACGGTCGCCTGCACGTCGCGAACCGTGAACGGGCTGCCGTCCGACCAGCGCACGCCTGTCTCCAGGGTGAAGCGGTACGACAGCCCGTCGCCACTCATCCCCCAGCTCTCGCTCAGGTCGCCGGTAGGAACGGCGTGGCCGTCGAGCTTGAGCAGCCGGCGGTAGAGCAGCTGCCCGACGTCGCGCACCGCCGGGTCGCCCCGCCCCACCAGCGGATCCAGCGAGAGCGGCGGATGGGCGACGACGACCGCTTCGCGGTAGACGTCGGTGTCGACGTGGGTGGCCGAGGCCAGTGCGGCGGCGCCGGCGCCCACGCCGAGCAGGGCGAGGAGGAGCAGGGCCTGCAGCAGGCGCCGGTGGCGCCCTGCGGCTAGCTTCTGAAGTAGGTGCTGGCCGCGGTGACCACGACGAACAGGAAGATCAGCACGGCCGTAGCCCGCAGCAGCGTGCGCTCCAGGCCCCGGCGACGACGGTAGCCGCCACTCATCTCCCCTCCGCCGCCGATCGTCCCGCCGAGACCGGTCGCCTTGGGTGTCTGGAGCAAGACGCCAAGGGTCACCAGGATTGCGATCACCACCTGAACGACCGCGAGGACGCTTTTCACCCAAGGAAACCTCCGAGTTGGAACCGGGGAAGTATAGCCGCGCCCCGGATCGGCCACGCCGCCACCATCGCCGGAACCCGCCTGCATCACTTCTCATCCGTAATTTCGCGCTTGCATATCCACTACAACGCAGTATAGACTGCCGCCCATGCTCCTCGTCAAGTCCACCTCCACTCGGCGGCCGCCCCGATGGCGCCCTGTCCGCGGCCTCAGCTGCCTGCTGGTCGCCGCGCTCCTCTCCGCATGCGCCGCCCAGGCCGCCGCGCCGGTCCCCCATGCGCACGACCCGGCGAGTGCCTACCCGGCGACTCCGGGATCACCCGTACGGGTCGGTGCCGACACCCTCCGTGTGCTCCCCCGCGGAAGCACAGCCTTCCCGGTGATCCTCTCGCTCATCGCCGACGCACGCACCGAGGTGCACGTCGAGATGTACGAGTTCGGCCGCACCGACCTCGCCGACGCCCTGGTCGCGGCGCACCGCCGCGGCGTCGCGGTGACCATCATCGTCGACCCCAGCGTCGATGTGACCCGGGCCACCGCGTCCCGCCTGCGTTCCGCCGGCGTCGACGTCCTCGACTACCCGGTGCGCACCGGCATGATCGACCACGTCAAGCTGCTCGTCGTCGACGCCCACGTTGCAGTCGTCGGTGGCATCAACTGGGGCGCCACGTCGGACCGCAACCACGACGTCGACGCCGAGATCACCGGCCCAGCCGCATGGAACCTGGAACGCATCTTCCTCGCCGACCTGGTCACCTGCGGTCGCGCCGCCGTCCAGCCCCAGGCCGACCCCGACGACCGCGTGCTGGTCGCCTCGACCCTGCCCGCAGCGGACATCCGTCCACTCGCGCTCCAGCTCATTGAGTCGGCGCGCTCGACCCTCGACCTGGAGCTCTACGTGCTCACCGACACCGGCATCGTGCACGCCGTCGAGAGAGCACAGGAGCGCGGCGTGCGGGTGCGGGTGCTCCTCGACCCCAGTGAGCGCCCCAGCGACGGTCCCGCGGCTGCGCTCAGCGCTGCCGGCGTGGCCGTGCGCATCTACCGGAGCAGCGGCGAGAAGCTGCACGCCAAGCTCGGGGTCGCGGACGGGACGACTGCTCTTTTCGGCAGCGCCAACTGGACCAACGGCGGCTTCGAGCGCAACCACGAGCTGGACGTGCTGGTCGTCGATTCCCCCACCGTCGCCGCGCAGCTCACCCGCATGGTCGACGCCGACTGGTCAGCGAGCCTCCCATGAGCGCCGCGACGTCAGCGTTCGGCGAGGTCTCGCCCGGTCATCGCGGCGGGAACCGGAAGCCCCATGGCGCTGAGCAGCGTGGGTGCCACGTCGGCGAGCCCACCGCCGGCGCGAAGCGCGACGGCGTCGGTGCCACAGAGCAGCACCGGGACGGGGCTGGTGGTATGGGCGGTGAGCCGCGACCCGTCGCGCCGGTCGATCTTCAGCTCGGCGTTGCCATGGTCCGCGGTCATCAGCAGGGCGCCGCCCCGCGACAGCACCGCGTCGGCGATGCGGCCGATGCAGCCGTCGACCACCTCCACCGCGTCGACCGTCGCGTCGAAGATGCCGGTGTGGCCGACCATGTCGGGGTTGGCGAAGTTGACCATCACCAGCGCGTCGTCGCCACTCGCGATGTGCGCCACCACGGCATCGGTGACCGCCTGCGCGCTCATCGCCGGCGTGGCGTCGTAGGTGGCCACCTTGGGCGACGGCACCAGCAGCCGGTCCTCGCCCTCGAACGGCTTCTCGCGGCCGCCGTTGATGAAGTACGTGACGTGGGCGTACTTCTCCGTCTCGGCGACGTGGAACTGCCGCAGCCCCGCGTCGCTCACCGCCTCGGCGAGCGTCTGGGTCACCTCCTCCTTGGGAAAGGCGACGTGCGCGGCCAATCCGGCCTCGTACTCGGTGAACGAGACGAAGTAGAGGTCGCTGGGCCGGCGCGAGCGCGGGAACCCGGCGAAGTCGACGTCGAGCAGGGCGTGCGAGATCTGCCGCGCCCGATCAGGCCGGAAGTTGAAGAACACCACCGAGTCGCCGTCCTCGATACGCACCCGCTCCGTCCCGCTGGCGGCGATGGACACGGGTTCGAGGAACTCGTCGGTGACATCGCGCGCATACGACTGCTCGATGTACTCGACTGCGTCGGGCGCGATGCCGTTGCCGCTGCCGGCGATCACCTCGTAGGCACGCTGTGTGCGATCCCATCTCTTGTCACGGTCCATCGCGTAGTACCGGCCCGACACCGACACGATGCGCCCGACGCCGATCTCCGCCAGCCCGTCGCGGAACTCGGCGACGAACCGTGCCGCACTGGTCGGCGGCTCGTCGCGCCCGTCGGTGAAGGCGTGGAAGTGGACGCGGTCGAGCCCGCGCCGCCGCGCCAGCTCGGCCAGCGCGAGACCGTGGCGCTGGTGGCTGTGCACACCGCCGGGCGAGACGAGCCCCATGCAGTGCATGGCATGGCCACTGTCGCGCGCACGATCAACCGCAGCACACAGGACGTCGTTCTCGAAGAATGTCCCCTGGTCGATGGCCCGCGAGATCTTCGGCAGGTCCTGGAAGATCACCCGCCCCGCGCCAATGGTCAGGTGTCCGACCTCGGAGTTGCCCTGTTGTCCGGCGGGCAGGCCGACCGCCTCGCCGCTCGCCTCCACGGTGGTCCACGGCCAGCGCTGCCGCAGCGCGTCGAAGCGGGGTGTGGCGGCGGCGGCGATGGCGTTGCCGAAGGCGTCGACGTTCTCCCCCCAGCCGTCGCAGATGACCAGGACGAAAGGACGCCCCCCGGTCACGCAGCCGTCCCCGACGCTGCCGCCACAACCTGCAGGAACTCGGCCGGCTTGAGCGACACCCCGCCGACCAGCCCGCCGTCGATGTCCGACTGCGCGAACAGCTCGGCGGCGTTGTCTGCGGTCACACTGCCGCCGTACAGGATGCGAACTGCCGCGGCGGCGTCGCCGGAGTACAGCGTGGCGAGACGCGCCCGGATGGCATGGCACACCTCCTGCGCCTGCTGGGGCGAGGCGGTGCGACCGGTGCCGATCGCCCACACCGGCTCGTACGCGACGACACATCGCGGCAGGTCGGCGGCCTCGACCCTGCTGAAGGCCGCGTCGAGCTGACGATGCACCACGGCCATCGTCTCGCCCAGCTCCCGTTCGGCGAGGGTCTCCCCCACCGCGACGATGACCCGCAGATTATGAGTCAACGCGCGAGCGAGCTTGCGGCACACGTCAGCGTCGGTCTCACCGAAGAGGTGGCGCCGTTCCGAGTGGCCGACCAGCACGTAGTCGCACCATCCCGACAGTGCCGCCGGCGACACCTCACCGGTGAACGCACCCGCATCCTCCCAGAAGACGTCCTGCGCGCCCAGGCCGATACCGCTGCCGGCGAGCCGCTCGCGCACCGGCCAGAGGTGCACGAAGGGTGGCAGCACCGCCACCTCGACGTCGTCCGGTCGTTCTCCCTCGACCAACTGGGCGGCCTTCTCCAACCCCTCCGGCACGGTCGTGTTCATCTTCCAGTTGCCCGCGACCAGCGGTCGCCGCTGCGATGCCACGGGCTCTCAGGCCCCCCGCTCGCGAAGCACCGCGACACCGGGCAGCACGCGACCCTCGAGGAACTCCAGGGTGGCGCCGCCGCCGGTGCTCACATGGGTGATCCGATCGGCGATGCCGAGCTGCTTCAGTGCTGCCGCCAGGTCGCCGCCCCCGACCACCGTCTGCGCCCCGCTCTCCGCCAGCGCCTGGGCCACGCGGCGCGTGCCTTCGGCAAACGCCTCCACCTCGTAGATGCCGAGCGGTCCGTTCCACACCACCGTGCCGGCCTCGCGGCAGGTGGCGGAGATCTGCGCCACCGTGTCGGGTCCGACGTCGACGACCATGCGATCCGCCGGGATCGCTTTCCACGACACCACGTCGGTCTCGCTCGCGTCCTTGGCGTCGCGCGCCACCACCAGATCGACGGGAAGCCGAAGGTCGCCGACCCCCTCGCGACGCGCCTCTTCGAGCAGCGCGCGCGCCGTCTCCACCTGGTCCGGCTCGACCAGCGAGGTGCCCGTCTCCTCACCCAGCGCCCGGTAGAAGGTGCACGCCATGGCTCCGCCCACCCAGAGGGTGTCGACGCGCGGCAGGAGATGGCGGAGGACGCCGATCTTGGTGGAGATCTTGGCGCCGCCGATGATCGCCACCAGCGGCCGCCGCGGCGTTTCCAGCACGCCGCCGAGCATCTCCAGCTCGCGAGTCATGAGGTACCCGGCCACGGCGGGAAGCACGTGCCCGACGCCCTCCGTCGACGCGTGGGCGCGGTGGGCAGTGCCGAACGCGTCGTTCACGTAGACGTCGGCGAGCCTGGCGAGCCGCCGCGCGAACTCGGGATCGTTCGCTTCCTCGCCCGGCTCGAAGCGGACGTTCTCCAGCATGCCCACCTCGCCGTCGCGCAGCGAGTTGCTCAGCTGTTGGGCCGACTCACCCACCACGTCGGTGGCGACGCGGACCGTGGTGCCGAGGAGCTCGCCCAGGCGCTCGGCCAGCGGCGCGACGCGCAGCGACTCGTCGACCTTGCCCTTGGGCCGCCCCAGGTGGGTGACCAGCAGGACGCGGGCGTGGCGCGCGCGCAGCGCCTCGATGGTGGGCAGCTCCTCGCGGATGCGCCGGTCGTCGACGATCCGTCCGTCGGCCATTGGCACGTTGAAGTCCACTCGGACCAGAACTCGCCGCCCGGCGACCTCGACGTCGTCGATCGTCGCCTTGTTCACCGCGCTCACGACGCCGTGACCCGTCGTCTCGCCCACCACTCAGAGCCGCTCCGCGATGTGGTTGGTCAGGTCGACGACGCGGCAGGAGTAGCCCCACTCGTTGTCATACCAGGACAGCACCTTGGCGGTGCGGTCGGCGATCACCATCGTCGACGGCGCGTCCAGCACCGAGGA
>CAZCJX010000096.1:0-9576 GCA_964499205.1 uncultured Actinomycetes bacterium
CGGTGCCGCCGTACTCGTCGACCACGATGGCGATGTGCACCTTGCGCACCTGCATCTCGTGGAGCAGCTCGCCGACGCGCTTGGCCTCGGGCGTGAAGTACGCCTCGCGGGCCAGCGACTTGACCGGCTGGTCGCGGTCGTCGTGGTGGCGCAGCAGGTCCTTGGCGTAGACCACGCCGACCACGTTGTCGATGGTCTCCTCGTACACCGGGATGCGCGAATGGCCGTGCTCGATGACCATGTCGATGACCTCGGCGATGGTCCTGTCGGTCTCGGCGCCGATGACGTCGACGCGCGGCACCATCACCTCGCGCACCGGCTTGTCGGTCATCTCGAGGACGCCCATCATCATCTGGCGCTCCTCCTGCTCCACCACCCCCTGCTGCTCGCCGACAACCATCAGCAGGCGCAGCTCCTCCTCGGTGACGAACGGGCGGGGCACCGAGCCGCGCGCCGCGGTGCGCACCAGCAGCGTCGCCACCGAGGTGAGCACCACCACCACCGGGCGGAGCACGTTGGTCAGCATCTGCACCGGTGCTGACAGCGTCAGCGCGAAGCGCTCGTTGAACCGCAGCGCCAGCGACTTGGGCGCGATCTCGCAGAAGACCAGCAGGAACACGGTGAGCAGGCCGGTGACCAGCGCGTCGGAGAGGTGGCTGCCGCCCTGCACCGCCAGCAGCGTCGCCGCGGTGGTGCTGACGGTGACCGCGGCGGTGTTGAGGGTGAGGATGGTCGAGAGGTAGCCGTTGGGATCGTTGTGCAGCGCGACCACCCGGCGAGCACGCGCGTTGCCCTCCTCGGCGAGGCTGCGCATGCGCAGGCGCGACACGCTGGTCAGCGACGTCTCCGCGGCGGCGGCGAAGGCGGCGAGCAGCAGCCCGATGACGAGCAGGACGATGTAGAGGCTCACGGGCCGCTCCGGGCCGTGCGGGTCGGCGTCGGCGTCGCGGTCGGCGTCGCGCTTGACCCGGTCATCGGAACAGCTCGCTGACGCTCCGTCCCTCGTGCACGCGCACGATTGCCTCGGCGATCAGCGGAGCGACGCTGAGGACGCGCAGCTTGGGCGCGTCGTCGAAGCTGAGCGGGCCCCCGCGCAGCGGGATGGTGTCGGTGATGCAGATCTCGTCGATGGGCGCGGCGTGCAGCTTCTGCAGGGCGCTGTTGCTGAGCACGCCGTGGGTGGCCACCACGTCGACGCTGACCGCACCGTTGGCGCGCAGCGCCTTGGCGGCGCCGACCAGGGTGGACCCGGTGCTGATCAGGTCGTCGATGACCACGCAGGGCTTGTCCTGCACGTCGCCGATGACGTTGAGGATCTCGACGTCGTCGTCGCGGGGGCGGCGCTTGTCGATGATGGCGATGGGGGCGTCGAGTAGGCGGGCGAGGCCGCGGGCGCGGGCCACGCCGCCGGTGTCCGGCGAGACCACCACCACGTCGGTGCCATGCCGCTCGCGGGCATGGCGGGCGAGGATCTTGCTGGCGGTGAGGGCGTCGACGGGGATGTCGAAGAAGCCCTGGATGGCTTCGGCGTGGAGGTCGACGGTGATCACCCGATTGGCGCCGGCCAGCTCGATGATGTTGGCCATCAGCTTGGCGCTGATCGGGTCACGCGCCTGGGTCTTCTTCTCCTTGCGCGCGTAGCCGTAGTAGGGGATGACGGCGTTGACGCGCGAGGCGCTGGCGCGGCGCAGGGCGTCGAGGATGATGAAGAGCTGGACCAGGTTGTCGCTGACCGGGTGGCAGGTCGGCTGCACCACGAAGACGTCCTTGCCGCGCACCGACTCGCCGATCTTGACGTCGAACTCGCCGTCGGCGAACCGGGTCACCTGCATCTCGGCGAGCGGCATGTTGATCTCGCGCGCGATGCGCTCGCTGAGCTCGGGGTTGGCGGTCCCCGAGAGCAGGAGAAGGTCTCCGTGCGGACTGCTCATGAACTGGTCTCTCCCACGTTGCTGTACTCCCCGGCCTCATGGGCGGCGCGGCGGCGGCGCCGCTCGCTCCACCCCTCGACATTGCGCTGCTCGGTGCGCTCGACGGCCAGCGCCCCCGCGGGGACGTCGCGCGTGATCACCGAGCCGGCGGCCACGTACGCACCCTCACCGATGCGCAGTGGCGCCACCAGGATACTGTCGGTCCCGACAAAAACACCGTCGCCGATGACGGTGCCGTGCTTGGCGACGCCGTCGTAGTTGCAGGTGACCGTGCCGGCGCCGATGTTGACGTTCTCCCCCACCGTGCTGTCGAGCACCGCGGAGAAGTGGCTGATGCGGCTGTTGGCGCCGATGTGGCTGTTCTTGACCTCGGCGTGCGTGCCCAGGTAGGCGCCGCGGTCGAGGCGCGTGCCGGGGCGGATGCGCACGTAGGCGCCGATGCGCACGTCGTCGGCGATGTCGCACTCTTCGAGCATCGAGGGGCCGATGGTGACCCGGTCGCCGGCGCGGACGTCGTGCAGCTGGGCCATGGGGCCGACCACGCAGTCCTCGCCCAGCACGGTGTCGCCGCTCAGCGTGGTCAGCGGCTTCAGCGTGCTGTCGCGGCCGACGCGAACCTGCGGCTCCACATAGGTGGTGGTGGGATCCTCCACGGTCACACCGTGCAGCATGAGCGATTCGAGCGTACGGCGGCGGATCTCGGCGGCCGCCTGGGCGAGCTGGACGCGGTCGTTGATGCCCAGCGCCTCGCCGGGGTCGTCGGCGGCGACGCTCTCCACCGGGCCGTCGATGATGGCGACGACGTCGGTGAGGTAGTACTCGCCCTGCGCGTTGTCGGGGGCGAGGCGGTCGAGGGCGGGCCAGAGGTCGGCGCCGCGGAAGGCGTAGACGCCGGCGTTGCACTCGCTCGGGGCGGGCTCGCCGGGGGGGAGGTCGCGGTGCTCGACGATGGCGCTGACCCTGCCGGTGCGGGGGTCGCGCAGGACGCGGCCGAGGCCGGTGGGATCGGCGGGGGTGACGGTGAGCAGGGTGCAGGACGCCTGGCTGATCTCGTGGTGCTGGAGCAGCTGCTGGAGCGTCGTGGCACGCAGCAGGGGGACGTCGCCGCTGAGCACCAGGACGGTGCCGTCGGCGCGGTGCTCGGGGGGGACGCTGCGCAGCGCGTCGCCGGTGCCGCGGGGCTCGGGCTGCTGGACGACGTCGGCGTGGGGCTCGACGGCGGCGCGGACCTCGGGCTGCGCGGGACTGACCACCGCCAGCGGGCGCCCGCCGGTGACCTGCGCAGCCGTGTCGAGCGCATGGAGCACGAGGGGGCGGCCGGCCAGCGGGTGGAGCATCTTGGGGATCCTGCTCCGCATCCGTGTGCCCTGCCCGGCGGCGAGCACGACCGCCCGGGGACCGTCAGCCACGGCGGGAGTATAGGGCACGGCGGGTGCTGCGACGGTCCCGGCCAGGGGTCTCGTTGCACTTCTGTTCGGGGGCGCGCCCGGCGCTGTTCCGCAGGGGCGCCCGCGGGCCGTGTAGCCTCCGAGCCCATGCCCCTCCACGTCGACCGCGCCGACACCGGCGTGCTCACCCTCCGCCTCGACAACCCCGCCCGCCGCAACGCCCTCGACCTCGACATGGCCGCCGCGATCCGCTCCGCCCTTGCCGCGGCGCGCGAGGACCCGTCGGTGCGCTGCGTGGTGGTCACCGGTACCGGCAACTCCTTCTGCTCCGGAGCCGACCTGGGCGGCCTCCTGGAGCAGGGCGGCGCCTCGGTGCTGGCGCGGCGGGACCTGCTCCAGGCCTACTACCGCACCTTCCTCGACGTGCGCGACTTCCCCATGCCCACCGTTGCCGCCGTCGGCGGGCCGGCGATCGGGGCCGGGCTGAACCTCGCCCTGTGCTGCGACCTCCGGCTGGCGTCGCCGTCGGCGCGATTCGGGGCCACCTTCGTGCGGCTGGGCATCCATCCGGGGGGCGGGGCGACCCATTTGCTGACGCGGCTGGTCGGGCCGGGTCTGGCGGCCGAGATGGTGCTGACCGGTGAGATCGTCGGGGCGCAGCGGGCGGTGGAGATGGGGCTGGCCAATCGGCTGGTGGAGTCGGACGATTCCCTGCTGCCGTCCGCGCTCGCTCTGGCGGAGGGGATCGCCGCCAACGGGCCCGCTGCGGTGCGGGCGTCGAAGCGCTCGCTGCGCCTGGCGGTCGACCACTCCTTCGAGGCGGTGCTGGAGGTTGAGTCCCTCGCCCAGGCGGCCTCGCAGAGCACCGCCGACGCGGTCGAGGGGTGGGCGGCCTTCCGGGAGAAGCGGGCCCCCCGGTTCACCGGGGGCTGATGTCCGGCCCATACGGGCCGCCGTACGATGTCGGCGACTGCCGCTGGGGAGTCGCCAAGTGGTAAGGCAGCGGACTTTGGATCCGCCATTCCTGGGTTCGAATCCCAGCTCCCCAGCACCACCTTTTGAGATCAGGCGAGGCTTTGGAGGCAATTTTGGAGGCAGTTGTGGGCGGGCAAGTCACCGCACCCCCGCTTGACCCCTTCACGTCGAACCTCCTCTTCACGGTTGCCCGGGCCGAAGAGGCCGCTCGCGGCAGCACGTTCGGCCTCGATGAAGTGCTCCATGAGGCCGCCCCGGACCTGTCACGGCAGCCCGGCGCCGTCCGTGCGGCGCTTGAGAGACTGCTGACCGACGGGTCGGTCGAGGGGCTTGCGGCCGGCGCAGGTGGCGCACTAGAGGTACGCGGCCTTACGCCATCGGGTCGGAGACTGCTCTACGGAGACGTGCTTGAGCATCCCGCCCGTCTGTATCGAACACTACAAGTCTGGCTTCCGAAGCAGCCAGGCGGTCACATATTCGACCCGACTCGTTGGCCTGAACCCTGGCGGTCGCACGTCGCCGGCGCCACGGATACCCTGCTCCAGGAATTGGAACTAGCAGCCCCCAACCGCCTCGCCAGCAAACGTCGAGCCTTCCGAACGGAAAGGGACAACAATAACTTGCTCGACCTGCGGGTTGAGCTGTTGATCGCCTTTCAGCTAGCCAGGCGTCATGTTCCGTTCGAGTTCGGCGCCGAGTTTCCGGATATTGTGTGTAATGACGGGGTGCCCGTCGGCATTGAAATAGGGTGTCGTACAAAGGATGATTTGCAGCTCCTGCACAACGCACTGGAAGAGGAGCTCGCTGCCGTTGAGTGCGTGGTGACCTTGTATGGGCATCCTCTCACCATCTCAGACGACGTCCGCAAGTCGACAGTCGAAAATGCTGTGCGGGCTCTAACCAGGGGGCAACGTTTCATAGCATCGCCCCTTGTTGGTCTGAGCATCGTTGGGCAGCCGGCGGAGCACACAGTACCCGGCATGCGCGTGTTCATGGGAGAGTCACCCAATCCCTCGGCGGAATCAGACGTATTCCGCGCCGTAACGAAGACCGCTGCCGCCAAGCGACTTCAAGCGGATCGCCAAATGAAACGAGGCAGCTTCTCGGGCCCCGTCGTTCTCGTCATCGATGCTAGCCGCGTGGGCTTGGCCGGACGAGGTATGGACGCAACGTGGATGCACCAGGCATCGCAAGACCTTCTGGAGGAGGCGGGGCCAGACTACGCAGCGGCGATCGTCGGCATCTCAAGCTTGGGGTCGCTTGCGTTCCATGGTGTGGCGGCAACGCGAGCTCCGGCGGCAGGCGGGGTTGGAGCCGTGCAACACGTCGCTGAACTTCTCTGTACGGGAGTGCCACCACTTCCCTAGGCTCGACCAGCGGGGTTGGTGCAATGCCGGCGGCGAGCAAGCCTCCGAATCTACGGGTGCGTCGTGGGTCCACGGGATGGCGTGTGCGTTGTCGCGAATGGTCGTAGCAGCCCCCGCGTGACTGAGGCCCGCAGGATCACTAGCCCAGCAGCGCGACTGTCCTATGTGTTGCTCCGCATCGACGCTCCGGGCTTGACAGAGACGTAGCATATAAGATACGGTGCGGGCCATGCGACAGCTCGATACGTCCTTTCACGGCCGGCGCCTCCAGCAGCGCATGAGGGACCCGGTGTTCCGGGCCGAATACGAGCGCTCGCGGCGCCGGATCGCTCAGATCGACGCCATCATGCAGCGTCTGGATGAGCTCCGGATCGGTGCCGGACTGTCGAAGGCGGAGCTGGCGCGGCGCATCCACAAGGAACCTGCCACGGTGCGCCGCCTCTTCTCGAGCGAGGCCAACCCGACACTCGACACCATCATCGCCCTGGCCGACGAGCTCGGCGCGGAGCTGGACGTCGTGGCGCCGAAGAAGCCAGCCAAGCGCGGCGGGTCGCATTCGCATCAAGCACTCGCGGGCGCCTGAGGCGCGGATGGCGCGAGGCGGGGAACGGCGCCCCTGGGCGATCGTCTACTACAAGGCGCGGGACGGCTCAGTCCCCGCCGTCGACTTCCTCGACGGGTGCCCGACCACGGTCGAGGCGAAGTTCGCCGCAGTCCTCGACGCGGTGGCCTCGGCCCCACCGCCCCAGTTCTCGGGCGGCGGCTACTGGGAGGCGATGCATGGGGACATGGGCGGCTACTACGAGATCCGCCTGACCGGCCCCAAGCGAGAGCAGTTCCGACTCTTCTGCGTCCTCGACCGCGACGGCCCCGGCCTCGCCGGCCCGGCTCTCGCCGTCATCTGCGGCATGCGGAAGCCCTTCCGCACCGTCTTCTCGCACCAGGATTACGGCGGCGTCAGGGAGCTGGGCGCCAGTTATCTGGCCACCGCGCCGCGCCAGATCGCCTGACCCGGACAGGCTGCGGCGACGGGGTTATGGAGGCAATGGCACTTGCCGAGGCTCTTGGTCTCCACCTGGTTACGGCCGATCGCCACCTTGCCAACGCGCCACGGCTACGCTGCCAGGTAGAGCTGGTGTGACCGACACAGCACCCTCCGACAGGGATCTCAGCAACACGGCTTGAGACCTCTGTGGGACGGAGCGGCGCCGTTCTATACTGAGCAGCAATGGGAAGGAGATCGGGAAGGGCTTCGATGCGTACCCTCAGGCGAGCGACTGCGCTTCTGGTGTCGGCCGCCCTCATGGGCTTCGTGCACCCGGCGACGGCGACACGCGCGGCGGCGGCGGCGGCCGGGCGGCAGGTGCTGTTGGTGGGCAACAGCGGCGACGGGACGGTGGATATCGTCGACGCGCACAGCTTTGCGCGGCTGGACGCGGTCAACGTCATCAGCGATGGGAGCACACCGCGGGATCCGGTGCAGGCGATCGTGTATCCGGTGATCGTGTCGCGCATGGGGGTCAACTACGTACAGGACATCCAGCTGTCGCCGGGCGGCGACGTGCTGTACGTGTCGCGCGGGTATCTCGGCGACATCGCTGCGTTCAGCCTGCGCACGCATGCGCTGCTGTGGCGCCTGCAGATCCCCAGCGTCCGCGCTGACCACATGGAGATGTCGCCGGACGGCGGCCGGCTGTTCGTGTCGGCGCTGACCTCCGACGTGGTCGTGGTGGTCGACACGGCGTCGCATCAGATCATCTCCGCGGTGCCCGCCGGTGACTGGCCGCACACTCTCGGCTTCTCACCTGACGGGGCCACGGTGTACGGGGGAAGCCTGGGTGTGCAGACGCTCGACACGGCGACCTCGATCACGCCGCCGAGCGACGGACGCCACTGGCTGGAGGCGATCGACGCCCGGACCATGCAGCTGGAGCGCGCCCCCTGCGAGCTCGGGGCCGGCATCCGCCCGTTCGTCCTCACGCCTGATGGCACGACGATGTACCTGCAGCTCTCGTACTACAACGGCATCGTCGCCTACGACCCGGTGGGCTGCCGCACCCTGGGGCGGCTCGACCTGCCGCTCGAAGGACGGGGTACGCAGATCGCGCCGCACGACTATCCCAACGAGGCAGCCCAGCACGGCGTCGCGCTGTCCCCCGACGGGAAACAGCTCTGCCTGGCGGGAACGATCGACGACGACGTGGAGATGGTCGACGTGCCCGCGTTGACGCTGTCGCGCATCATTCCGGTCGGGCAGGAGCCGGCCTACGCCGTCACCAGCGTCGACGGTCGATACTGCTTCGTCTCCTCGCGCGGCGCGACGGCGAACACCGTCTCGGTCATCGACTACGCGACCCGCTCCGAACTCGCTCGCATCCCGACCGGGAATCATCCGCAGGTCGAGCTCGCTGCGACGATTCCGGGTGATGTGCTCGGAGGCATCGTCCCCGCCGGTGCTTCTGCACCGACCGCACAGCAACCGCATGGCGCGACCGCGGCGAGCCCGCCGGGAAACCATCCTGGCACGAGCCGACGTCAACGCCTCGGATTCCGCTCCTCGTAGGGGAGGACGACGCCGGCGACGGCTGACACATCAGAGCAGCCAGGGCAGAGGACGCACGGCGCCCGCCGCAGCATGCGCGACACCGAGCTTCGCGGCTGCTGCCGTGAAGGCCCTGTCGAAGTACAGGTAGCTCAGCAGCTCGCCGTGGTCGGCGGCGGAACCGCCGATGAGCCGGGAGAGGAACCACAGCCCCGGGTCGCGGAATGCCGCGAACGGCCCGCTGAATTCCGTCTCGAACACGCGCTGCGCGGTGCGGGCGATCTCCCCGGCCTGGTGCTGCGCAGGACCACCGAAGAGAAACGGCACCGGGCGGTAGGGCGGGCACGCCGGGTTGGCGGCCGCCAGGCGGTTGACCGTCTGCAGGTTGTGCAGGTCCTCCACCATGCGGTCGCTCAATGCGCTGCGCAGCAGCTGCGCCGACGACGACGCGATGTCGGGTTCGGCGCCCCCGCGCAGGGTGGTGGCGGGATAGGTCGAGGGATGGGTGGACACCACCGCAACCCGCGAGGCGCCAAGGGCGAGCGCCGGCTTGATGGGAACGTTGAGGCGCGTGCCGCCGTCGACGTACCAGGCGCGCACCGGGTCGGGGGTGGTGACCTCCACCGGCCGGAAGGCGACCGGGATGGCAGACGAAGCCAGAGCATGCTCGACGGTCAACTCGGCGTCGACGTACACGATGTCGCGCGCGGTGTCGGGTGGCGGCAGCTGCACCGAGGCATTCCTCTCGACGAACACCACGGTGCCGTGCGACGCCGTCGAGGTCGCCGCCACCGCAACGGCGTCGACCACGCCGTCGCGCACATTGGCGTGCAGTTGGTCCCAGTCGATCAGCGGCTCGATGGTGCTGCGCAGCCGCCTGGTGTCGAGCAGGCTGTACAGCGTGGGATGGCCGCCGAACAATAGCCTGAGGGTCTGCGCCGCATCCCCGAGCAGGCTCCGCGGCACCGAGGCCACCTGGTTCAGCGCCACCGACTCCCACATCGTCACGAGCTCGCCGGTCGCCTGGGCCGCCGGCACATGGGCGAGAGCGGCGAGGGCGATGACGTTGAGCGCTCCGGCACTGGTGCCGAAGAGCAGCGTCGGCCGCGCGCCCTCCTGCTCCATCGCCGGCAGCAGTGCCGACAGCACCCCTGCTTCGTACGCGCCGCGGGCACCCGCGCCCGCCACCACCAGGGCAGTCCGTTCCGCCATCTCGACCACCTCTGCGCGCGTGTCCCGAGGGCGCGTAGCTTGACACACAGAAAGGGCCGCAGCGAGCCTGGTGTCGCTGCGGCCCTGTCGTGGCCTTGCTGCGCTGCGAGTGGGAGTGAGCTCCCCGGCAGAGCCTACTTGGGCTGCGCGGTGGTGCGCAG
>CAZCJX010000097.1:0-9576 GCA_964499205.1 uncultured Actinomycetes bacterium
TGCTGCTCGCCGAGATGTGCGTCGGCGCCGGCCTGGCGCTGATGGTGGTGCCCGCACTGGTCCTGGCCATGCGCCACGGTGTGCGCCGCGGCCTGGCCACGGTGGCCGTTCCCGCGCTGGCGTTCCTGGCCTGGCTGGAGCTGGCCGGGAGACATGTCCTCGACCACCCCGGCGGCGCCTCGCGCGGCGAGGTCGGCGCGGTGGCCCGCTTCGTGTGGGACGGGCTCTCGGGCTCGATGGCCACCCTCGCCGGTGCCACCGTTCTCGGCGGTGTTGCGCTGGTGGCGCTGGCCGCATGGGCGGGAGTGCGCTGGCGGCGACGCGGTGTGCCGGCGGCCATCCCGGCCTGCGCCGCGGGCGCGGCGGGCCTGTTCCTGCTCACCGCGGTGGGGCGGGTCAACGGCGGCGATGCCACCACGCCGCGGTACGTCTGGACCGGCGCGGTGCTGTTGATGCCGGGCATCGCCTTGGCGCTCACCGACATGCAGTGGAGGCTTCGCCGCCGCGCGGCGTTCGCGCCCGCGTTGCTGGCCGCGGGGTTGCTGGCGCTGATCGCGCACGGCGCCACGCAGCTGGTCGGCGCGGTGTCCACGGCGAGCGCCGCGGCGGACCACTCGCACCAGGTCCTCCTCGCTGCCGCCGCCCTGTCGCGGACGGGCACGGCACTGGCCGACAGCCACCCCGAGTCCGACCAGGCCTGGGCGGTCACCCTCGCCGACGTGGTGCGGATGCGCGACAGGGGTGAGCTGCCGCCCCCCGCGCACATCCCACCCGCGGTGGCAGCGGAGACGCTGCTGCACATGGGCGTCGCCGTGTCGGGCACGCCGGTCGACACGGTGACGCCCGCAACCATTACCGCGGTGGACAGCGCGACCGCGCGCAGTGACGGCGGTGATTGCACCGTGGTGACCGGCAGCGGTCCCGGCTACATCGCCGTGGTGGTGCATTTCACCGGCCCGGCCGCGTTGCGCATGGTCGCGGTGACGCCGCAGGTGATCCAGGGATTCCTCGCCGGTCCCGTCGACGATCCCGGTGACATGGTGCAGCCCGCGGGATTGGTGCGACCCGGAGCGACGCTCTACCTCGACGACGTCGCGCCGGGCAGCACCGTCATCCTGCGCTTCCTGCCCGGCGCGGTGCGGCTCTGCCCGTAATGCTCAGGAGCGCTCCAGGTCCAGCGGGAGCTCCTCCTCGCCGCGCCCCGGGCGGGCGCGGCCGCCGCGGCGGGCGGGAGCCGCACGAGTTCCGGGCGGATGTGACAGCAACTCCTCCATCACGCCGCGCACGTCGTCGACGTCCTTGAACTGGCGGTACACCGAGGCGAAGCGGATGTAGGCGATCTCGTCGAGCTCGCGCAGCCGCGCCATCACCTCCTCGCCGATCTCCGGCGAGGGAGTCTCGGTGCTGCCGCGGGAGCGCAGCGCGTTCTCGACGTCGTCGACCAGGCGCTCGATGGCGTCGCGCGCCACCGGACGCTTCTTGGTGGCGGCGAGCAATCCGCCGATCAGCTTGTCGCGGTTGAACTCCTCACGCCGGCCGTCCTTCTTGACCACCAGCAGGGGAACCGCCTCGACCCGCTCGTAGGTGGTGAAGCGCTTGTGGCACCCCAGGCATTCGCGGCGGCGGCGGATCGCGCCGGTCTCGGTGTCGCGCGAGTCGACCACCTTGCTGTCGAGGTGGGCGCAGTAGGGGCACTTCATGGGAATGGCGCCCCGGGAGCCGGTGCAGTGGCTCCCGGGGCTTCACCGAACTCAGCGACGATCCCGCAGGAAGGCGGGAATGTCGAGGTCGTCGGTGCGCAGTGTGGAATAGCTCGGCATCCGCTCCTGGACGGGGCGGACGACGGGCTCGTAGGCCACCGTGCCGTGCACGTCCATGGTGCCGGTGAAGCCGGTGGCGATCACCGTCACCTTGACCTCGCCCTGCAGGCGCTCGTCGATGACGGTGCCGAAGATGATCTGCGCCTCGGGGTCGGCGGACTCGGCGACCATCTGCGCCGCCTCGTTGACCTCGAACAGGGTGAGGTCCTGGCCGCCGGTGATGTTGAGCAGGATGCCCTTGGCCCCGGCGATGGTGGTCTCCAGCAGCGGGCTGGCCACCGCGTCGCGCGCCGCGTCGGCCGCGCGGGTGTCGCCGCTGCCGAAGCCGATGCCCATCAGCGCCTGGCCCTGGCCGCTCATGATCGCCTTGACGTCGGCGAAGTCGAGGTTGATCAGGCCGGGGAAGACGATCAGGTCGGAGATGCCCTGCACGCCCTGGCGCAGCACGTCGTCGGCGATCTTGAAGGCGTCGGTGATCGGCGTCTTCTTGTCGACGACGGCCATCAGCCGCTCGTTGGGAATGGTGATCAGGGTGTCGACGCGCTGGTTGAGGGCGACGCAGCCCTCCTCCGCCGACTTCTGCCGCTTCACGCCCTCGAAGCGGAAGGGCTTGGTGACCACGCCGATGGTCAGCGCCCCCTGCTGCTTGGCGATCTCGGCGACGATCGGCGCTGCCCCCGTGCCCGTGCCGCCGCCCATGCCGGCGGTGACGAACACCATGTCGCAGTCGTGCAGCAGCTTGCTGAGCTCCTCGCGCGACTCCTCGGCCGCCTCCGCGCCGACGGTGGGATTGCCGCCCGCACCCAGGCCGCGCGTCAGCTTGCGGCCGATGTGCATCTTGAGCTGGGCCTCGCTGGCGTTCAACGCCTGCAGGTCGGTGTTGATGGCGACGAACTCGACGCCCCGCAGCTTGCTGCGGATCATCCGGTTGACGGCGTTGCTGCCGCCACCGCCGACGCCCACCACCTTGATGCGGGCATTGCCTTCCAGGGTCCGGTCCAGATCGGCCATGGGCGCCTCCTCACGTTGTCCGGGTCGGCGACGAACCTCATCGGGACCCACGCCGTACATCTTCATGCGGTCAGAAAAGTTCACGCAGCCACCTGCTGAAACGCTCGCTCATTCCGTGCTGTCCGTTGCCCCCGTGTCCGTTGGGACGCGCGATGCTGCGCGCCCGAGTCCGTGCCGCCCAGCGGAGCAGCCCCACCGTGGTCGCGCAGTGCGGACCCTGCAGCTCGTCGTCCATGCCCACCGTGCCGCCCGGTGCGGCGACGCGCACCGGCAGGTCGGTCACCTGCTGGCACATCTCGGCGAAGCCGCGCAGCATCGAGCCGCCGCCGGTGACCACGATGCCGCCGGGCAGAACCGTGGCGCCGCTGCGCTCGATCTCCATGGCGATCAGCGTGGCCATCTCGCGCGCCCGCGGGCCGATCACCTCGGCGAGGTAGCGCTGCGGCACCGCAACGGGCTCGTCGTAGCCCATCGGGGTCAGCGTCACCGTGGCGTCGGCGGGAACGGTCAACTGCAGAGAATGGCCATAACTCCGCTTCACCACCTCGGCGGTGTCGAGGTCACAGCGCAGCCCGACGGCGAGGTCACCGGTGACGTGGTTGCCGCCGACGGGGATCACCGCGGTGTGCACGATGGCGCCACCGCTGAACACCGCGACGTCGGTGGTGCCGCCGCCGATGTCGGCGACGACCACGCCCCGCTCCAGCTCGTCCTCGGTGACCACCGCCTCGGCGCTGGCCAGCACCTGCAGCACCAGGTCGTCGACGTCGAGGCCCGCCTCGTGCATCACCTTGACGACGTTCTGGATCGCCGTGGTCGCCCCGGTGACGATGTGGGTCTCGACCTCGAGCCGCGTGCCCGACATGCCGATCGCCTCGCGCACCCCCTCCTGCCCGTCGACGGTGAAGGCGCGGGGGAGAACGTGGAGGATCTCCCGATCGCTGGGCACGCTGACCGCGCGCGCCGCCTCGACGGCGCGCGTGATGTCGTCGCCGCGCACCTCGCGGCGGCCGGCGCCAACGGCGACCACGCCGCGGCTGTTCTGCGACTGGATGTGCCCCCCGGCGAGGCCGACCACGGCGCTCTGGATGGGCACGCCGGCCACCCGCTCGCAGGCGTCGACCGCCTCGGCCACGCCCTCGGCGGCCCGCTCGATGTCGACCACCGCGCCCTTGCGCAGCCCGCGCGACGCGGCCATGCCAACACCGAGGATGCGGAGCTCGAAACCCCCGGACGGAGAGGACTCGACGTCAGCGAGAGCACAGCAGACCTTGGTCGTGCCGAGATCGAGGGCGGCTACACGGCGGGCACGGGTCACGTCGGGCTCCGAGTATAGCGATGGATGGCGCGTTCGAATAGGGGTTCGCGGGCACAAAACCGCAACATGCTGGGTTTGGGCCGGCAGGACGGCACAAGATGTGGAGGCCGTCGAGCACCCGTTCGAGGGCGCGCCGAAGCCGGACGAAACCACCGGATGGCGGCCGCGTCAGGCCGCCGCGGCGCTCCCCCGGAGCTTGGCGACCAGCGCCTCCTGGCGCGCCGTGAGCTGCCAGACCACCAGCGCGCAGAGCACGGCGGCGATCAGCGTCACCACGGTGGCGATGATCACGGTGATGGTCGCGTCGTGGAGCTGCTGCAGACCGTCGCCCGACTGGAAGGCGTTGACGATGCGCCCCAGTACGTACCCGGCCAGCAGCGAGAACCACCAGGCCACCACCAGGGCCGGCGTGGGACCGCTGGGCGGCTGGTACGACTCGCTCTCCGGCGCGCTGAGGTCGGTGGCCTTCCAGTTCTCCACCATCACCTGGTACGGGCGCACCAGGTTGGCGAAGGGCACGAACCACCACCCGACGGCCCATCCCGGGCTGAAGCGCAGTCGGCGCAGGCCGAGGGCGTGGTTGTTGGCGACGACGCGGTGCAGCCACATCAGGAAGACCACCGCGGTGACCACGATCACCGCGATCTCGAGGAACGCGGCGAGGCGCACGAAGTCGTCGCTGGAGGTGGCCTCGCTCTCCGACACGCCCCCGCCGTTGAGGGCCCGGTTGACGATGTCGAGGCGGCCGGCGGCGGCGACCAGCAGGATCACCTTGGTGACGATGGAGAGCATCAGCCCGCCGATCACCCAGGGCACCAGCGGCCGCGCGTCCTTGACCGGCGCGCGGGCGGCGAGAGCGGCCGGACCGGCCGCGCCGGTGGGCACCCAGGCGCTCCCGTCCCAGCGCCAGAGACCGTCGGGGGAGAGCATGCCCACGCCGGTCGGCTGGGCGTATTGGGCGAGCTGCTCCTCGGGCTGCCCCGATGGATCGGTCTGCGGCGTGGTCGGCGATTGATCCACTTCCTCTCCTTTACACACGAACAGGGCCTCGCCACTGCACCTGGCTGACGAAGCCCTGTCGGCTGCGGCCCCATCGGGCCGCGTGAGCCCGGCAACGGTAGCACCGGGGTCTCCGGGTGTAAAGCCGTCCCGGCGGAGTTCCTGTCCGCGCGGTCAGGAGGCGGTGACGACCACCTTGCCGCGCTGCTCGCCGGCCGCCAGCAGCTCCACCGCGTCGCGGGCGCGGGCCAGCGGGAAGGTCTGGCTGACCAGGGGCTTCAGCGTGCCCGCGGCGGCCATGGCGACCAGCTTGAGCAACTCCGCCCGCGTCCCCATCGTCGAGCCGAGGATGCGGGTGTGGCGCCAGAACACGCGGTTGAGCTGGGCGGGCGGGTTGGGCCCGCTGGTGGCGCCGGCGACGACGACGGTGCCGTCGATGCGGACCGCGCGCAGGCTGAACTCCCAGGTCGCCTCGCCGACGGTCTCGATGACCGCGTCGACACCGCGGCCTCCGGTCAGGCCAGCCAGCTGCTTGGAGGCCTCGCGGTCGGTGCCGATCGCGGCGGCGGCGCCGAGCTCCACGGCCACGCCGCGGTGCTGCTCGTCGCGCGAGGTGGCGATGGCGCGGACGCCGGCGGCGCGGCTGAGCAGGATGGCCGCGGTGGCGACGCCGCCGGAGGCGCCCTGGATCAGCACCGTGTCGCCCGGCGTCAGGTTGGCGCGGGTGAAGAGCATCCTGTACGCGGTCAGGTATGCAGTCGGCAGGCATGCCGCCTCGACGAAGTCGAGGCTGTCGGGCAGGGGGATGAGGTTGCCAACCGGGACGGGCACGTACTCGGCCAGCGTGCCCTGGTAGGGACCCTCGCTGAGCATTGCGAAGTCCTTGCAGAACAAGGGATCTCCGTCCTGGCACGCACTGCACCGGCCGCAGCCGATGACGCTGTGCGCGACCACGCGCGTGCCCTCGGCGGGCGCGCCGTCGGGACGGTCGGGACCGTACCCGGCGACGGTGCCGGCGACGTCGCAGCCGATGATGTGCGGCGGCTCCACGGGGCGCGAGCTGATGCCCCGCAGGGTCCAGATGTCGTGGTGGTTGAGCGACGCGGCGGCCATGCGCACCAGCGCCCACCCGGGCGGGGGCTCGGCCCGCGGTCGCTGGCCCACCTCCAGGGCGGCCACCGGATTCTCACGGTCGGTACGGGCGGCGTACGCGGCGTGCATGGCTCAGCGCACGCTAGCAAACCAGGGCGCGGGCACGCCCGCATGGCACCATGTGCGCCACCATGCGCATCGACGAGCTGCTGCGCCGCGACGGGCCGGTGTTCTCCTTCGAGTTCTTCCCGCCCGAGACGCCCGAGGGCGAGGAGCGCCTCTTCCAGGCCATCGCCCAGCTGCGCGAGCTGCGCCCCTCGTTCGTGTCGGTCACCTGCCGCAACCACTCGCGCGGCCGCACCCTGCAGGTGGTGACGCGCATCCGCAACGAGATGGGCGTGGAGCCGATGGCCCACTACACCTGTGCCGGCGCCACTCGCGACGAGCTGCACGAGACGCTGTGCGGCCTGCGCGACGCGGGGGTCGACAACGTGCTGGCGCTGCGCGGCGATCCCCCCAAGGGCGCGGCCGAATTCGAGCCGGTGGACGGCGGCTTCGCCCATGCGTCGGAGCTGGCGGCGATGATCCGCGACGAGTACGACTTCTGCATCGGCGGCGCCTGCTACCCCGAGGGACACCTGGAGTCGCCGTCGCTCGACGCCGACATGCAGCACACCGTGCTCAAGGTCAACAGCGGGGTGAGCTTCCTGATCACCCAGATGTTCTTCGACAACCGGCATTACTTCGATTTCGTGGTGCGGGCTCGCGCCGCCGGCGTCACCGTGCCGATCATCCCGGGGATCATGCCGATCACCTCGCTGGGACGCCTGTCGCGCGAGCGCGGCACGCTGTTCGGTGCGCAGGTGCCGGCGCCGCTGCTGGCGGAGATCGACCGGCAGCGCGAGGAGCCAGAAGCGATCGTGGCGCTGGGCACCGCGTACGCCACCCTGCAGTGCGCCGAGCTGCTTGCCGGCGGAGCGCCGGGGGTCCACTTCTACACCCTCAACCGCGTGCCGGCGACGCGCGCCATCCTCAGCGCACTGCTGGCCTCGCGGCCCTGGGAGCGGGCGCGTTAGGAGCGGAGGGCTGCGGCCGGCCCTAGTGTCCCGGCTGGGGACCGATGACGAACTGGATCGGCGTCGGTTTCGGCGTCGCCGCCGGTGTCGGCTGCGGCGTCGCTGACGCGGCCGGCGTCGCTGATGTCCCGTTCGGTGTCTGGCGGCCCTGCGCCCCGTTCTGCCCGCCGGTGGGCGGCGTTGCGGTCGCCGGCGCCGGCTTGCCGCCGACGGCGGGCTGCTGCGGGTTCTCCAGGTCGACGTAGCCGAAGGTCGGCTTGGCGAAGTCGAGCCTGCCCTTCAGCGAGACCAGGGCGGCGAGCTGGTCGGGGACGGCGGCGATGTCGTCGTCGCTGATCATGTGGCCGAGGATGGCGCGCCACCCCGAGGTGGTGACGATGGCGAAGAGGCCGTCGGACTGCCACTCGAAGTGGTCGACGCTGACGCCGAACACCGCGGGGAAGCGCTGCGCGGTGATCACCAGGGTGCGCACCAGCAGGGGATCGACGGACGGCGCGCGTCCCCCGCTGTGCGCGGCGGCGAGTTCTGGCCGGGAGTCGACCAGAACCGGCACGCCGGGCGGCGCGGGGACGCGGACGCGGCCGAGGTCGAGCAGGCTGCCGTCGTCGGCGATGGCCAGCTCCTGCTCGCCGCGGCGCATCACCAGCACCGGCGACCACTCGCGGATGGTGATGCGCACAGTGTGGGGCAGCTCGGTCTCGACGCTGGCGCTGCGCACCCAGGGCAGCTTCTCGATGCGCTGGCGCACCTGCTCGCCATCGACGGTGAACAGGCTCTGCGAGGGCGAGATGCCGGCGGCGGCGAGGATGGCGTTGCGGTCGAGCAGGTGGTTGCCGCTGACCAGCACGCTGCTGGCCCGGAAGGTGGGCAGCACCAGGATGGCCAGCAGCGCGACGACCTGCACCGCGAGCACCGTCAGGCCGAGGCGGCGGCGCGAGATCGACGCGCCGGGGAACGAGATGCGCGGCACGGTGTGGCGATGCACGCGGCGGCGCGGCGCGGGGTGCAGCGGCTTCTCGGCCGCCGCCGCAAAGTGTCGGGGCACGCGGGGCGCGTCCATGATCTTGGCCGCAGCGGCGCGGGCGCGGGCCTGGCGGCGGACCCGCTCGTCGACCGCCGGCGTCACGGCGCGGACTCCTCGGCGTGCCGGGCGATCGCCTCGCGCACCAGCCGCTCGCAGAGCGCGTCGAAGCCGATGCCGGCGGCGCGCGCGGCGTCGGGCAGCAGCGACAGCTCGGTGAGGCCGGGGATGGCGTTCACCTCGATCACCCAGGGCTCACCGGCGCGATCGACGACGATGTCGACGCGCGACATGCTGAAGCAGCCCAGCGCGGCGTGGGCACGTTCGGCGGCACGCTGCGCAGCCTGGCGCTGCTCCTCGGGGAGCCGCGCCGGGATGATGTGCTCGCTCTGACCCGCGGTGTATTTCGCTGCATAGTCGTAGAGGGGACGGTGGGAGACGATCTCGAGGGTCGGCAGCGCCTCAGGGGGATTATGCCCCAGAACGCCGATGGTGATCTCCAATCCGTCCACGAACGACTCGCAGAGCACGGTGTCGTGCTCGGCGGCCGCGGCGTATGCGTCGACCAGCTCGTCCTCGCTGCGCGCGATGCTCAGCCCGATGGTCGAGCCGCCACG
Source organism: uncultured Actinomycetes bacterium (assembly GCA_964499205.1). GTDB lineage: Bacteria > Chloroflexota > Dormibacteria > Aeolococcales > Aeolococcaceae > DASRDZ01. The sequence goes on from CAZCJX010000097.1 coordinate 8,955, forward strand.
GTTGGGCTTGACCACCAGGGGGCAGCCGAGGTCACGCGCGGCGGCGTGCATGGCAGCAGCGGCCTGCTCGCCTTTCAGATGCCGCGAGAGGGTGGTGTATGCCGGGGTCTTGATGCCTTCAGCGACCAGAACTCGCTTGGCCATCGCCTTGTCGAGGCAGAGCGAGGTGGCCAGCACGCCGCTTCCCGTGTAGGGCATGTCGAGCAGCTCGCAGACCCCCTGCACCGTGCCGTCCTCGCCGAAGCGCCCGTGCAGGGCAAGGAAGGCGACGTCGTAGCCGCCACCGCGCAGGGCGTCCCACAGTTCGCCGTCCGCTTCGACGCGCTCGGCGTCGTGCCCGAGGCCCTGCAGCGCCCGGAGCACCTGCATGCCGCTGGTGCGGCTGACCTCCGCCTCGCTGCTCCGGCCCCCGCACACCACGGCGATGCGCAGGCGCGAATCGCTCATCGCGGCACCCTCCGCGGCTCACCCATCACCACGATCTCCCGCTCCAGGTCGACGCCGAACCGCTCCAGCACTGTGTCGTGGGCCAGCTCGGCGAGGGCCAGCACGTCGGCGGCGCTGGCATGCGAGATGTTGACGATGAAGTTGGCGTGCTTCTCGGCGATCTGCGCGCCGCCGC
>CAZCJX010000098.1:0-9508 GCA_964499205.1 uncultured Actinomycetes bacterium
CGGCCTGCAGGCTCTGCTGGTAGGCGGCCTGGGTGGCGGCGTGGGCGGCGACCAGTGAGGCCAGGCTGTTGCGCTGCTGCACCGTGCTGTCCGGCCCGACGGCGACGCTGTCCTCGTTCTCCGGGTCGTGCCCGCCGAGGTTGAGGACCAGGCGGTTGATCTGCGCCTCCTGGGCGGCCAGCTCGTCCTGCTGGGCGGCGAGGCCCTTCTCGATGCCGACCAGGCGCACCCACGAGGCGGTGGCCACCTGGCTCGACGCCTGCTGGGCGTCGTCGACGAGCGCCATCTCGCTGCGGATGTAGGCGCTCTGCGGTGCGGGAGAGGCGGAGGCGAGGCCGGCAGCCCCGGCGGCCGTGGTGGCGGCGCTGGCCAGCACGGCGGCGGTGAGCAGGGCGGGCAGCGTGGCGGTGGCGCTGGCCAGCGCCAGGCTGCGGTGAGAGTGGGTGCGCATCGCCAGGCGCGGCACGCCGAGGCGGCGCCGCAGCCCGTGCATCCCCGTGCGGACGCGGACGGCCAGGTTGTGCCAGGCGACGAAGACGGGGTGTAGCGAGGGGTGCAGGCGCCACGCCCGCCAGGCGAGCCGCCGCAGCGCAAGCCGCGCCTGCGGGTAGCCGGCGAGCACCGCGATGCCCATCGCCAGCAGCATCCCCAGCAGGGCCACCGCCATCGCCGCGCCCATCGAGCCGCGCGACGCCGCCGGGCCGACCACCAGGCTCATCGCCATGCCGCCGGGGCCGGGGCCTGGGCCTGCGCCGGGGCCGCCGAGCGTTCCCCCGCCCGCGGGCCGGAAGTGGCGCAGGTCGGGGCGCTGCGCGGCGGTCGGGTGCTTGAGGATGTCGAGCAGCTGCCCGAGGAAGGGCGCGTTGCGGAAGCTCGCCGCCACCTGGGCCACCGCGGCCGGCGAGGGCGTCGGCCCGGCGGTCTTCCCGGGCGCGCCCGGCTGGCCGCCCGTGCTCCCCGCGGCCGCGCTGGGCGGCTGGCTTGCGGAGCCGGCTCCACCGCCGGGCGCCGTGCCGGAGCTGCTGCTCGACGCCGGCTTCGGCGTGGGCGTCGGGGTGGGCGCGGGGCTGGGCGTCGGCGTCGAGCCGCCGGTGGCGCCGCAGAGCACGCCGGTGAGGTCGGTGGGGCAGGGGGTTGGCGCCGGCGAGGCGGAGGTGCTGTTGGCCGCGGGGCTCTGCTGGGGGAGGACGTCGGCGCCGGCCTGGACGGCGAGGCCGAGCTCGACGGCGATCAGCGCCAGGGCGACCGTGGCTGTCCGGGCGACACGAAGCACTCTGCTCTACGACCCTCAGGCGGTTGGGCGGTGGCGGGATGGTTCGTCACGCGCCGTGGCGATCGGAGCTCGGGCAGGAGGCCCAACCGGACCGCGGCGACCCCACCTTCTCTGAACGACGCCTGCGGGACCCCATTTCTTGTGCATGCCGCTGTAGCCACCGGTCGCAGCGCGTGGACGGATGTTCGCCGTGCTAGACTTCGCGCCCGAGAGATCCACTTCAAGCCGGTCCAGCGAGGCTGGCAAGGGGATCGCCGGGAGCCCAGCCCCAGGGCGCACGCGTCGCGCCGGCCTCAGCACAGCGCGAGGCCGCAGGAGCAGACGCAGGCAGCGCGCCGAGGGTGACCGCCCGCCGGCGCCCGCTTGCCAGCGGCGCCCGAGCCGGTCCACCAGGAGGCTGCCCGTGGCGACTGCGACCCATCCGCGGCTCCTCGACCACGTCCTCAGCAGCCACCAGTTCGATCGCCCCCTGCTCGACGCCGTCTTCGCCACGGCGCGCGAGCTGGCCACGGTGCGCGACCGGCGGCTGGGCGGACGCATCATGGCCACCCTCTTCTACGAGCCGAGCACGCGGACGCGGCTCAGCTTCGAGTCGGCGATGCTGCGCCTCGGCGGGTCGGTGATCGGCACCGAGTCGGCGCGCGAGTTCTCCAGCGTCATCAAGGGCGAGACCCTGGAGGACACCATCCGCATGGTGGCCGCCTACGCCGACGTCATCGTGCTGCGCCACGACGAGGCGGGCGCGGCGGCGCGCGCTGCCTCGGTGTCGGACGTGCCCATCGTCAACGCCGGCGACGGCCCCGGCGAGCATCCCACCCAGGCGCTGCTCGACCTCTACACCATCGACAGCGAGCTGCAGCGCATCGAGGGCCTGCACGTCGCCCTCTGCGGCGATCTGCGCTACGGACGGACCGCCCGGTCACTGGCGCTGCTGCTCTCGCTCTACCCCGGCGTGCGGCTCACCTTCGTCGCCCCCGACGTGGTGCAGATGCGACCCGACATCCTTGCCCTGATGGACGACCGCGGTGTCCCCTACCGCATCACCGACTCGCTGCTCGACACCGTCGGCGACGTCGACGTGCTCTACCAGACCCGGGTGCAGAAGGAGCGCTTCGAGGAGCCCACCGACTACGAGCGGGCGCGCGGCGACACGCGCATCGACCTGCGGGTCATGGATGCGCTGCCGGCGCACGCCATCGTCATGCACCCGCTGCCGCGCGTCGACGAGATCGACCCCGAGGTCGACGCCGACCCGCGCGCCGCCTACTTCCGCCAGGCCCGCAATGGCGTGGCCATCCGCATGGCACTGCTGGAGATGCTGCTGGGATGACCGGACTGCCCCAGGCTCACGACGGCGACAACGTCCGCTGCCTGCTCGACGACGCCGCCATGGCGCGCACCCTGCTGCGCCTCGCCCACGAGGTGCGCGAGAAGCACCCGCAGCTCGACAACGTGCTGTTGGCCGGGGTGCGCACCCGTGGCGTGCCGCTGGCCCAGCGCGTCGCCCGCGCGCTGCACTCGCTCGGCGAGCCGCGCGTGCCCGTCGCCGAGCTGGACATCGACGACTACCGCGACGACCGCCCCCGTCCCGCGGTGCCCCGGCCCGGCGCGCTGCAGCTGGTCGACGGCAGCGGCGGAGTGCCCAACGTCGACGGGGCGGCGGTGATCGTGGTCGACGACGTGTTCTACACCGGGCGCACCCTGCGCGCGGCGCTCGATGCGCTGGCCGACGTGGGCCGACCCGCCACGGTGGAGATGCTGGTGCTGGTCGACCGCGGCCACCGCGAGCTGCCGCTGCGCGCCACCTACGTCGGCAAGAACGTGCCCACCGCGCAGGACGAGCGCGTCGCGGTGCGGCTGCGCGAGGTCGACGGGCACGACGGCGCGTTCCTGGTGAACCTGGCATGAACGTGATCCTCCGCGGGGTGCGGGTGATCGACCCCATCGCCGGCGTCGACGCCGACGGCCAGGAGGTCTGGCTCTGCGACGGCCGGATCGCCGCCATCGACCGTCGCGTCAACGCCCCCGGCGTGCCGGTCATCGACCTGACCCCGCCGCCCGGCCGCGCTGCGCGGGTGCTCTGCCCCGGCTTCATCGACCTGCACGCCCACCTCCGCGAACCCGGCGAGGAGGCCAAGGAAACCGTCGAATCCGGCGCCAACGCGGCGGCCTCCGGTGGGTTTACCCAAGTTGTGGCCATGGCCAACACCACCCCGCCGGTCGACACCCCGGCCGCGGTCGGCGACGCGCGGGCGCGCGGCGCGGGACGGCGGGCCGCGCTGCACACGGTCGCCGCGGTGACGGTGGGGCTGCGCGGCGAGCGGCTGGTCGACATGCGCGGCTGCGCGGCGGCCGGCGCGGTGGCCTTCACCGACGACGGGCGCAACGCGGCGTCGGAGCGGCTGCTCACCGACGCGCTGCGCATCGCCCACGAGCTGGGCCGCACGGTGATGGTGCATCCCGAGGACGAGGGCATGGTCGCCGCCGCCAATCCCGGCGCGGCGTCGGTGGTTCGCGGGCCGGTGCGGCCGGCGGCGGTGGAGGCCACCGCGGTGCGCTCGGCGCTGCGGGCGCAGGAGATGGCGCGCGGCGGCCGGCTGCACCTGCAGCACGTCTCGGCGTCGGCGTCGCTCGACCTGCTGCGTGGCGCCAAGGAGGCGGGCGCGCCGGTCACCGCCGAGGTGACGCCGCACCACCTGGCGATGTGGCTGCCCTTCGAGGTCGAGCCCGACCCCGTCGGGCTGCGCAAGGTCAACCCTCCGCTGCGCACCGAGCGCGACCGCGAGGCGATGGTGCAGGCGCTGCGCGAGGGGTTGATCGACGCCGTCGCCACCGACCACGCGCCCCACTCCGTTGCTGACAAGTCTGGCGATTACGCCGACTGCGCGCCCGGCATGGTCGGGCTGGAGACGGCGCTGGCCACCTGCATCACGTTGGGCGGCATGGGCGGCGGCTGGCTGCCGGTGCTGGTCGAACGGCTCACCGTGGGGCCCTACCGGGTGCTCGGGCCGTCGGTGGGGCTGCACGAGCCGCGGCTGCGCCCGGGCGATATCGCGGACTGCGTGCTCTTCGATCCCGACGAGGAGTGGGAGGTCGGCGCCGAGCCGATGCGCTCGCTCTCGCGCAACACGCCACTGCTCGGCACCCGCCTGCGCGGGCGGGTGCTGCTCACCCTGATGGAGGGACGCGTGTCCTTCGTTGACCAGTCGACCCTGTACGCCGGCAACAGCTTGGAGGTGGTTCGTGCCTGACCAGATCGCTGGACGCCTCGCCCTCGAATCCGGCGCCGTCTTCGAGGGCGTGCTCTTCGGCGCGGCGATCGACGGAGAGGGCGTCAACGGTGAGGTGGTGTTCAACACCTGCATGAGCGGCTACCAGGAGGTCGCCAGCGACCCCTCGTATGCCGGGCAGATCGTGGTGATGACCTATCCGCTGATCGGCAACTACGGCTGCACCGACGCGGCGCTGGAGTCGTGGCGGGTGCACGCGCGCGCCATGGTGGTGCGCGAGCTGTCGCCGCAGATCGGGCATCCCCGCGGTGAGCGCACCCTCTCGGAGGAGCTGGCGCGCTGGGGAGTGCCGGGAATCGCCGGTGTCGACACGCGCGCGCTGACCCGGCACCTGCGCGAGCGCGGCACGCTGCGCGGCGTCATCGCACCTGCCGCGCTGATCAGCGCCGAGGAGCAGGTGGCGCGGGCCGCGGCGGCGCCGTGGGTGTCGGACCAGGACCTGGTGGGCGAGACCTCGATCTCGTCTCCTTTCGAGGTGTACGAGGAGGGGCTGGACGAGACGCTGGAGCGCGCCGTGCGCCTGGCGGGGAACGCCGGCCGCCACGGCGACCTGCGCATCGCCGTGGTCGACTATGGAGTGAAGCGCAACATGCTGCGCGCGGTGCGCAGCCGCGGCGCCACGGTGATGGTGCTGCGCCAGGACGCCACCGTCGAGGACGCGCTCGCCCAGTCGCCGCACGGGGTGATCCTCTCCAACGGGCCCGGCGATCCCTCGCGGCTCCCCCACGCGGTGCGTTTGTGCCAGGAGCTGCTGCAACGCCGGGTGCCGCTGCTGGGCATCTGCCTGGGGCACCAGATCCTCGGCCAGGCGATCGGGGCGACCACCTCTCGCCTCAAGTTCGGCCACCACGGCGGCAACCACCCGGTGCGCGACGACACCACCGGCGCGGTGTTCGTCACCTCGCAGAATCACGAGTTCCAGGTGGACGCCGAGTCGATCCCCGAGGGTTCCGGGTGGTACGTCAGCGAGCGCAACCTCAACGACGGCAGCGTCGAGGGATTGCGTCACCGCGAGCTGCCCGCCTTCTCGGTGCAGTACCACCCCGAGGGTGCGCCGGGGCCGCAGGACCGCGGGCCGGTCTTCGACGAGTTCCTGGCGATGTGCGCGCGGGGCACCTCGCAAACACCGTCTCTCCGGAGTGAGAGCCTGCACGCGGGAACCGCGCCCGCGGCGGGCGCGGTCAACATCGCCCCCGGTTCCACAGCGGCGGCGGTCGCCGAAGCCGCGATGGAATCCGCGCAGAGTGCCGAGAAGCCGCGTTGCGTCCTGGTCATCGGCTCCGGGCCCATCGTCATCGGCCAGGCCGCCGAGTTCGACTACGCCGGCACCCAGGCCTGCAAGGCGCTGCGCGAGGAAGGCATCCGCGTCGTCCTCGTCAACAGCAACCCCGCCACCATCATGACCGACGACGAGACCGCCGACGCGGTCTACGTCGAGCCCCTCACCGTCCCGGTGCTGGAGCGCATCATCGCCGCCGAGCGCCCCGACGGACTGCTCGCCACCCTCGGCGGCCAGACCGGCCTCAACCTCGCCGTCGCCCTCGACGACGCCGGCGTCCTCGACAGGTACGGCGTCCGCCTGCTGGGCACCCCACTCGCCGCCATCAAGGCGGCCGAGGACCGCGAGCTGTTCAAGCAGCTGCTCGTCGACATCGGCGAGCCGGTGCCCGTCTCCGCCACCGTCTCCTCGCTCGCCGAGGCGCGCGCCTTCAAGCAGACCGAGGGGTTGCCCCTGGTGGTGCGCCCCGCCTTCACCCTCGGCGGCACCGGCGGCGGCCTCTGCGAGACCGAGGACCAGTACATCGAGACGGTGCTCAACGGCCTGGCCGCCTCGCCCATCGGCCAGGTCCTGGTGGAGCGCTCGCTGCACGGCTGGCGCGAGCTGGAGTACGAGGTGATGCGCGACGCCTCGGGCACCTGCATCACCGTCTGCAACATGGAGAACCTCGACCCCATGGGCGTGCACACCGGCGACTCCATCGTCGTCGCGCCCTCGCAGACGCTCACCGACCGCGAGCACCAGCAGCTGCGCAGCGCGGCGCTGCGGATCATCAGCGCGCTGCGCATCGCCGGCGGCTGCAACGTGCAGTTCGCGCTGGCGCCCGACTCGCACGAGTACTACGTCATCGAAGTGAACCCGCGCGTGTCGCGGTCGTCGGCGCTGGCCTCCAAGGCCACCGGCTACCCGATCGCCCGCGTCGCCGCCAAGATCGCCGCCGGGCTGCGCCTCGACGAGATCACCAACATGGTCACCCAGCGCACCTGCGCCGCCTTCGAGCCCGCCCTCGACTACTGCGTGGTCAAGATCCCGCGCTGGCCCTTCGACAAGTTCCCCGAGGCGGACCGCCGCCTGGGCACGCAGATGAAGTCGACCGGCGAGGTGATGGCCATCGAGCGCTCCTTCGAGGCGGCGCTCACCAAGGCATTGCGTTCCCTGGAGCAACCGCCGCCGGAGGCGGCGCAGCTGAAGTCGTCGGTGCTGGTCGACGTGCCCAACGACCGCCGCATCTTCGCCCTGCTCGAAGCCCTGCGCGGCGGCGCAGAGGTCGCCGACCTGGCCCGGCGCAGCGGCTACATGCCCTGGTTCGTCGAGCGGCTGCGCAGCATCGTCGACGCCGAGGAGGGCATGCGCTGGGCGGGCCTCGACGACGCGGAAGCGCTGCGCCGGGCGAAGCGCGCCGGCATCAGCGACTCGCGCATCGCCGGCCTGGCGGGCACGTCGACGCAGGACGTGCGCGAGCGGCGCCGCGCGCTGGGCATCGTGCCGACCTACAAGTGCGTCGACACCTGCGCCGCCGAGTTCGAAGCCGCCACGCCCTACTACTACTCGACCTTCGAGGTGGAGGACGAGGGACCGCGGACGTCGCTGGCCGCATCGGCTGCCGAGGCGCCGGTCGTCGTCCTCGGCAGCGGGCCGATCCGCATCGGCCAGGGCATCGAATTCGACTACTGCTCGGTGCAGGCGGCGACGGCCCTGCGGGCGCAGGGAGCCTCCGCGGTGATGGTCAACAGCAACCCCGAGACCGTCTCCACCGACTTCGACACCAGCACCCGCCTCTACTTCGAACCCCTCGACGAGGAGGCCGCGTCGGCGGTCATCGAGGAGGAGCAGGCCGCCGGCGCGGTGGTGCAGTTCGGCGGGCAGACGGCGATCAACCTCGCCGCGCCGCTGGCCGCGCGCGGCATCCCCATCCTCGGCAGCGGCGTCGACGCCATCGACGCCGCCGAGGACCGCCGCCAGTTCGAGGCACTGCTCCGCTCGCTCGACATCCCCCAGCCGCAGGGCGCCGCCACCGAGGACTTCGACGAGGCGGTGCGCATCGCCGAAGGCATCGGCTTCCCCGTCCTGGTGCGACCCTCCTACGTGCTCGGCGGCCGCGCCATGGAGGTGGTGCACTCGCGCACCCAGCTGGAGCGCTACCTGCACACCGCGATGGCCGCCCTGCCCAGGACGGCACACGGCCGCCGCGGCACCGTGCTCATCGACAAGTACCTGCTGGGCGACGAGATCGAGGTCGACGCGGTGTGCGACGGTGAGACGGTGGTGATCCCCGGGATCATGGCCCACGTCGAGCGCGCAGGCGTGCACAGCGGCGACTCGATGGCGGTGTATCCGGCGCAGGGCCTCGATCCCGAGATCGAGCGCCAGATCGTCGACCACACCACGCGCATGGCCCTGGCGCTGGGACTGCGCGGACTCTGCAACGTGCAGTACGTGGTGCACCGCAACCGGGTCCACGTCATCGAGGTCAACCCGCGCTCGTCGCGCACGGTGCCGTTCATCAGCAAGGTGACCGGCGTGCCCATGGTCGAGCTGGCCACCCGGGTGATGCGCGGCGAGACCTTGCGCTCGCTGGGCTGGCCGTCCGGCCTGGTCCCGGCGCGGCCGCTGGTCGCCGTCAAGGCGCCGGTGTTCTCGATGGTCAAGCTGACCGCCGTCGATCCCACGTTGGGACCGGAGATGAAGTCCACCGGCGAGGTGATGGGCGTCGACGTGTCGCTCGGCGCCGCGCTGGAGAAGTCGTTCCTGGCGGCGCTCGGCGGCGTGCCGCTGCAGGGCGGCGCACTGTGCAGCATCGCCGACGGCGACAAGGCCGAGGCGCTGCCGGTGTTGATGCAGCTCAGCGCCCTCGGCTTCACGCTGTACGCCACCGAGGGAACCGCGCGGGCGCTGCGCGAGGCGGGTGTCAGCGCGACGGTGGCCGGCAAGCTGGGCAACGGGCGGCCCAACGTGGTCGACGTCATCGAGGAGGGGCGCGTCTCGTTGGTGATCAACACCGTGTCGCACATCCAGACCGACGAGCCGGTGTTCGGCGGCAACTCCGGCTCGCTCTTCGAGCAGGAGGAGCGGAGCGTCAAGGACGGGTACACGATCCGCCTCGCCGCTGCGCAGCGGCGCATCCCCTGCTGCACCTCGCTGGACACGGCACGCGCGTTGGTCGAGGCGATGTCGCGACACCGCAGCGGGCAGAGCTACGCGGTGGCGCCGGTGCGCACCTATCGCGAGGGCGCGGTGGGGGCGGCGCAGCAGTGACGCAACCGGACACTCTCTCCGACCTTCGTCGCGCCCGAGACGAGACGGGCGACGTGGTCGGCGTCGAGGAGCTGGGCGGCGGGCTGGTGGAGCTCACCGCGCATCTGCCACACCTGGCCGCAACTGCGCGCGCGGGCGAGTTCGCCCAGCTGCGCTGCGGGCCGGGGCCGGTGCCGCTGCTGCGCCGTCCCTTCAGTGTGGCGTGGGTCGATGGGGAGAATTGCTCGTTCGTCTTCGAGCGGGTCGGCGAGGGGACGCGCCGCCTCGCCGCGATGCGACCCGGCGACCTGCTCACCTCGCTGGGGCCGCTCGGCATCGGCTTCACGCTGCGCCGGGGAATGCGCAGCGTGCTGTGCATCGCCGGAGGCCTCGGCTGCGCGCCGTTCCCGCTGCTGGCGCGGCAGGCGCGTG
>CAZCJX010000099.1:0-9346 GCA_964499205.1 uncultured Actinomycetes bacterium
CGGCGCCTTCCTCGGCGACGTCAACGGCGGCCAGGCGGAGTACGTGCGCATCCCCGCCGCCGACCTCTGCCTGCATTCCGTCGAGCCCGGGCTGAGCGACGAGCAGGCGCTCTTCGCCGGCGACATCTTCACCACCGGCTACTACTGCGCCGCCGAGGCGGGCATCAAGGAGGGCGACGTCGTCGTCGTGCAGGGCTGCGGCCCCGTGGGACTCTTCGCCATCCAGTCGGCGCGCATCTACAAGCCGTCGGTGATCTACGCGTTGGACTCGGTCGACCAGCGGCTGGAGATGGCCGAACAGTTCGGCGCCGTGCCGGTCAACGTCAAGAACGTGCATCCGCCGTCGTTCGTGCAGGACGCGACGGGTGGCCGCGGTGCCGACCAGGTGCTGGAATGCGTCGGCGCGCTGCCGGCGCTGAGCCAGGCCATCGACGTGGTGCGTGCGGGCGGCACCATCAGCGTCATCGGGGTGTACTCTGAGCCGGAGTTCCAGCTGCCCATGTCGCTGGTGTTCACCAAGGGCATCGACCTCAAGATGTGTGGCACCGCCAACGTGGTGGGGCAGTGGGACGAGGTGCTGAAGCTGACCCGCGAGGGCGCCGTCGATCCCACCGCGATCATCTCCCACCGCATGAAGCTCGACCAGGCAGTCGAGGGCTACCGCATCTTCGAAGGCCGCGAGGCGTTGAAGGTGGTGCTCACGCCGTAGGGGGGCGCGCCTGTATGACCTCGCTTGCGCGCCGGCTGTGGGAAGGCGTCGAGCCGATCCACTGCATGGTGTACTTCGCGCCGGAGGCGGTGAATGCCTGGCGAGAGCTGGGATTGCGCGGCTACTGGATGGGATATTTCGCCTCGCGCGCGGCGCCGATGGGGGCGGTGTCGGCGGGCACGGTGACATCGGCGTTCTACAACTTCGCGCCGCGCATGGTGTCGCGCGCCATTCCCGATGCCTGGGCCCACGCGACGCCGGAGGATGTCGTCGCCACGCGGTATTCGGTCGCCGATGCGGTGGTGCAGCGCGTGCTCGGTGGCGTCGACGTGGAGGAGGCGGCCTCGCTGGCTGCGCGGCTCGCCGGTGCGCTGCCGGTGCAGGGGCGGGCCTTGTTCGGCGGGTACGCAGCGCTGCCCTGGCCGGACGGAGCGCGGCTCCGCCTGTGGCACGCCGCCACGCTGCTGCGCGAGTTCCGTGCCGACGGGCATTTCGCCGCCCTGCTGACCCATGGCATCGACGGGTGCGAGGCGCTGGTGATGCAGGTGGCGTCGGGCAGGGCGGTGCGCGAGGCGCTGGAGCCGCATCGCGGCTGGACCGCGGAGGAGTGGGATGCGGCGCAGCTGCGGCTGCATTCGCGCGGGCTCGTCGACGCCGGCGGCACACTGACCGATGCGGGCGTCGAGCTGCGCGCCCGCGTCGAGGCCATGACCGATGCGCTGGCGCTGCCCTCGCCGTCGCCGCTCAGCGACGTGGAGCTGGAACGCCTCGTCGCGCTGCTGGGCGACGTGCGTCGCGTCGTGGACGCGGCGGGCGGGGTTCCCTACCCCAACCCGATGGGGCTTGCGGCTCTACGCGAACACTGAGCCGCGGCGCTCCAGGCCGCGGTAGATGCCGTCCTGGATGATGTCGCGCACCTGGTCGCTGATGCGCATCACCGTGGCCGGGTCCTCGGCGGCGTCGGCGCCGAACTGCTCGACGGGGATGGGCTCGTGGAACTCGATGCTCCACGACGACGGCAGTGGCAGCACGCCCAGTGGTCCCAGCAGCGGGAATGTCGGCGTCACCGGGAAGTACGGCATGCCGATCATCCTGGCGACGGGACCGAGGTTGGCCAGCATCGGGTACAGCTCCTCGGAGCCGACGACGCTGACCGGGATGATCGGCGCGCCGGTGCGCAGGGCGATCTGGGCGAAGCCGCCGCGGCCGAAGCGGCGCAGGCGATAGCGCTCGCTGTAGGGCTTGCCGGTTCCCTTGACACCCTCGGGGAAGACCAGCACCAGCTCGTCGCGCTCGAGGAGTCGCTCGGCGTCGCCGGGGTGGGCCAGGGTGTTGCCGGTGCGGCGCAGGAACCAGGAGATGAAGGGAACGCCGAAGAATGCATCCATGATCAGCGCACGCGCATGGCGCGGCTGGGGATGGTCGGTGATGATCGCTGTGCGGATCATCGCGCCGTCGAAGGGCAGCACGCCGGCGTGGTTGCTGACCAGCAGCGCGCGGCCTTCGCCGGGAACGTTGTGGAGACCGGTGACCTGAACTCGCCAGTAGTGGTGGTAGAGGAAGCGGAACAGGGGGAGCAGCGACTCGGTCCACTCGACGTCGAAGCCGAACTCGTCGAGCTCGATCTCGCCGCGCGCGTGGCGGCCGGCCAGCTCCGCCTGGCGGGCGAGGAAGCTGGTGACCGCGCGCACCAGGTGGCCCAGCTCCTCGACGCGGGCGGCGCTGAGCACCTCGGCGGCGGCGTGGGGCACGTTGCGCGCCAGGCGCGGCACCTCGCGGGCGATCGAGCTGAGGCGCTCGACGGGGACGGGCGCCCCCTCGGCCGGTTCCAGCGCGGCGCCGGGGCGGCGGCGGGCCAGCTCGGCGGTGGCCAGGGAGTGCAGGTGGGTGAGGCGCTGGCGCAGCAGCGTGGTGTCGACCACGTCGTCGTCGTCGGCTGCGGGCTCGTCGGTGTCGTCGCGGTCGTCGACGTCCCCGTCGGCAGGCTCGACGTCGTGGGGCCCGACGGCATGGCCGTTGAGCACAACCGCGTCGTCGTCGAGGTCGGGCGCGTCGTCGTCGCCGTCGGCGATGGGCACGCGCGTGAAGGCCGTGGTGGTGTCATCGTCCCTGCGCCGGCCGCGCCGCCGCGACCCGGTGCGGATGAGGACGGCGCCGTTCATGGGATCGCCGTCGATGTCGGGAGGATTCCCGGCTGCGCTGTCCGGCACTGCACGCCCCCGAATCAGGTTTGCCGCTTGGGAGGCGGCTATCCTAGCAGCGGCTCCAGGCGCTAGCGCTTGCCGGCGGGCGGCAGCGCGGCGCGGCGTGCGGGGTCGCGCAGGTAGGCCTCGACGGTGGCCAGCAGCACCTCCGGTGGCGCCGCGATGCTGTCGGCGAAATAGCCGCCGTCCCATGGCTGTTTGGCGGCGCGGAGCAGTGACGCGGCGGGTTGCCGGCGGGGCCGGCGAGCCCCCTCGACCAGGCGGTAGCCGAGGATGACGCGGTTGCCGGCGCGGGTGATGCCGAAGCCGTCGATGACCTCCCAGGGATTGAGCTGGGTGAACGGGTACTGGCGGTGCACCAGGCCGTCGCGGGTCAGCTCCAGCGTGGGGCGCAGCAGCACCCCGGTGAACAGCAGCGCGGCCACCGGCGCCGCCATCACGAACCAGCCGATGGTCGCCCCGTTGAGCACGAAGAGCAGGCCCGCCACCTCGGTGACCACCGCCAGCGGCACCACCAGCGCGGCGGGGCGCCGGGCGCGGAAGACGAGCCGCCCGCGCCGCATGCGCAGGATCTCCGCCCCGTGCTGCCGCGGTTCCGCCGCCGCCGTCTCGACGCTGCTGTCGCTCTCCATGCTCGTGTCATCGTATGGCGGTGCTCGGTCCTCCCGTCCTCGCCTCCGGCGCCCTCGACGGCCTCCTCCTCCTGCTCTTCGCGGTCCTCGGCTTCGCCGTGGTCGCCGGCGTCGCCGCGGTGATCCTCGCCCTGCTCCAGGCCGTCCTCCCCGGCGGCGACAGCGGCGCCGAGGCGTTGCACGCCGCCCAGGACCCCACCGTGGAGCCTGGCGCGCACGAGGGTGACGAGGACCACCCCGAACCGGCGTCGGTGGCAGACGAGGGGGTGAAAAGAGCGGGATAATTCTGGCCTGTCTATTTCTCTAGACGCGGTCGTGTCTACCTTGGTAGACTGCGCATGAAGACGCGGCTGCTGGTGGCCGCGGTGCGGACCAGGGCAAGACAGGTGGGCGTGACATGGCAGCTCGAACGGCGCGGCGGCAGGCACGACCTGTGGCGCTGCGGCGCGACGGTGGTGACCATCCCGCGGCATCGGGAGCTGAACGAGCTGACCGCGGGCGGAATCATGAAGGCGCTGGAGCGCGAGCTCGGCGAGAGGTGGTGGAGATGACGGCGGCGAACGACACCGGGCGACGCGTCTATACCGCGCACTGCCGCCGCTCCGGCGACTGGTGGGCGGTCACCGTGCCGGAGGTCCGCGGCGTGCACACCCAGGCGCGCCGCCTCGACCAGGTGCCGGCGATGGCCCGCGACGCCATCGCGCTGCTCGAGGACATCCCCGCTGACTCGTTCGACGTCGTGCTCGTCCCCGAGCTGCCTCCCGACCTGGCCGCCGAGGTGGACGCCACGCGCGAGCTGCGTGACACGGCCGAGCGCTACCAGCGGGAGGCGGCGGGGGCCGCCCGTGCCGCCGCGGCCGCGCTGGTCGAGCGCCATCGCCTCACCTTTCGGGAGGCGGGCCGCATCCTCGGCCTCTCCCACCAGCGCGTCGCCCAGCTCCTCGCCGAGGCGCCGCGCGCCAAGCGCAGCTGAGCTCCGCGCCGGCCCTCGACTTGCGATCCGGCGAGGCGGTCGGCTAGGATCCATAAAGGAACCTTTATCAAAGGATTCCTTATGCGTCCGGGCCGCCCCGACCCCCCACGCCAACGGCCGGATCGGTAGATTGGAGACCACAACAGGGTGCCCCCCGCCACGGACCTGAGTGCCCACTTCGAAGGGTTGGCCAATCCCACACGCCTGAAGATCGTGGAGCGGCTCGCCGCCGCGGCGGAGGTGCGCGTGTCGGAGTTGGCCGAGTTCTGCAAGGTGAGCCAGCCGCGCATGAGCTGGCATCTGCGCATCCTCCGCAGGGCGCAGGTGATCCGCACCCGGCGAGACGGCCGCGAGGTCTTCTGCCGGTTGGATCGCGACGCCATCGCGGCCCACCTGCGCAGCTTCGTCCGGCTCGTGGCATACGGCGCCCCGGGCGGCCCCACCGCCGCCGAGGTGCAGCAGTTGATCAGTGAGGTGACACAGTGAGCAAGAAGGTTCGGGTGGCGATCGTCGGCGTGGGCAACTGCGCATCCTCGTTCGTCCAGGGCGTCGAGTACTACAAGGATGCGGACCCGGCCGACTTCATCCCGGGCCTGATGCACGTCGACCTCGGCGGCTACCACATCCGCGACATCGAGTTCAGCGCGGCGTTCGACATCGACAAGGAGAAGGTCGGCTACGACCTCTCCGAGGCGATCTTCCGCAGCATGAACAACACCGTGAAGTTCAGCGACGTGCCGCACCTCAACGTGCCGGTGCATCGCGGCATGACCCACGACGGCCTGGGCAAGTACCTCAAGGAGGTGATCACCAAGGCCCCGGGCAGCACCGCCGACATCGTCAGCATCCTCAAGGACACCGGCACCGACGTGGTGGTGAACTACCTGCCGGTGGGCAGTGAGGAGGCGGTCAAGTGGTACACCGAGCAGATCCTCACCGCCGGCTGCGCCATGGTCAACTGCATGCCGGTGTTCATCGCCCGCGAGCCGTACTGGCAGGGCCGCTTCGAGAAGGCGGGCGTGCCCATCATCGGTGACGACATCAAGTCGCAGGTCGGCGCCACCATCGTCCACCGCGTGCTCACCCGGCTGTTCCGCGAGCGCGGTGTGAAGCTGGAGAACACCTACCAGCTCAACTTCGGCGGCAACACCGACTTCCTCAACATGCTGGAGCGCGAGCGCCTGATCAGCAAGAAGATCAGCAAGACCAACAGCGTCGTGTCCCAGCTCGACTACGAGATCAGCAAGGACAGCGTGCACATCGGCCCGTCCGACTACGTGCCGTGGCTGAAGGATCGCAAGTGGGCCTACATCCGCCTGGAAGGGCGCAGCTTCGGTGACGTGCCGCTCAACGTCGAGCTCAAGCTGGAGGTGCACGACTCGCCGAACAGCGCGGGCATCGTCATCGACGCGGTGCGCTGCTGCAAGCTGGGCCTCGACCGCGGCATCAGCGGCTCGCTGGAAGGTCCGTCGAGCTACTTCATGAAGTCGCCGCCCCGGCAGGTGTCGGACGCGGTGGCGCGCCAGCTGACCGAGGATTTCATCGCCGGGGTGGGCAGCAACGGCGCCGGTCCCAATGGACGCGCCGCCCACGCTCTGCCCACCGAACCGGCGCCGGCTCCCGCTCCGCCCACCGCGGGCTGAGCGGGTCGGGGAACCGCACCGTGATCGAGGCGGGCCGGGACACCAGCCTCCCGGCCCGCAGCGGCGCGCGCCAGGCGCGAAAGCGCACGGCGATGTTCCCCTACTACGCGTTCCGTGCCGCCGAGGCGATGGTGCGCGTGGTGCCGCATCGACTCGCCTACCGCGTCGGTGACCTCGCCGCCGAGGTGGCCACGCGCACCCAGCCGCGCCGCTTCGACGCCCTGCGCGACAACCTGCGCCACGTCCTCGCCGGCGCCGATCAGCGCACCGTCGACAGGGTGACCCGCCGCAACGTGCGCAACCTGGTGCGCGCCTGGATCGACGTCATGGAGATGCGCCACAAGGCCGACCAGATGGTCTCGCGTCTCGACATCACCCAGGGCTACGACCTGCTGGAGCAGGTTCTCGCTCGCGGCAAGGGCGCCATCGTGGTGTCGCTCCACCTCGGCTCCTGGGAGCACGGCATCGCCGCCTACAACCACCGCTACGGCAGCATGGCCCTGCTCGCCGAGTCGCTCAACCCGCCGCAGCTCTTCGACCGCATCACCAGGCAGCGCAACGCCATGGGCGTGCAGGTGATCCCCGTCGACCTGGCGGGAATGCGCGAAGTCGACTCGCGCACCGCACGCCTGCTGGGCGCCTCCGCGCTGCGCGAGGTCTACAAGGTGCTGCGCAACAACGGCATGGTGGCCATGGCAATGGACCGCGACATCGCCGGCAACGGCGAGCCCATGGAGTTCTTCGGCAAGCCGGCGCGCATCCCCGTCGGCGTCGTCGAGGTGGGCATTCGCACCGGCGCGGCGCTGCTGCCGGTGGTGCTGCTGCGCAACGGGCACCGCGTCGACGCCCGCGTGTATCCCGAATTCACCTACGATGCCGCCGCGCCGCGCCAGGCCGAGGTGCGTCGCGTCGCCGAGGAGGTGCTGCGCTTCTTCGAGGGGATCATCCGCGAGTACCCCGACCAGTGGCACGTCCTCGATCCCATCTGGCGTTCGGCTGAGGGCAGCGAAGCCTCCGCATGAAGATCTGTCTGGTCTCGCCCTACGACTACACCCATCCCGGCGGGGTCAGCGAGCACGTGCGCCATCTCGCCGAGGAGTTGCGCGAGCGCGACCATCGCGTCTACATCATGGCGCCGTCCACCGAGCTGGACGACGAGCACCACATCCCCGACTACATCCGCATCGGCCGCAGCGTGCCGGTGCCGGGCAACGGCTCGGTGGCGCGCATCACCCTGTCGTTCCACCTGGTGCGCCGGGTGCGCCGCGTCCTCGACGAGCACGACTTCGACGTGATGCACTACCACGAGCCGCTCTCGCCGGCGCTGCCCATCACCACGCTGCGCTTCCACCGCGGCGCCAACGTGGGCACCTTCCACGCCTATGCCAAGCGCAACCTCGGCTACTACTACGCACGGCCGTTCCTGAAGCGGTACTTCAAGCGCCTGCACTCCTGCATCGCGGTGAGCGTGCCGGCGCGCGACTTCGTGTCGCGCTACTTCCCCGGCGACTACCACATCGTTCCCAACGGCATCGACGTCGCGCGCTTCACGCCTGACTACGCGCCGATCCCCGAGCTGCGCACGCCGGGTTGGCACACGCTGCTCTTCGTGGGACGGCTGGAGCAGCGCAAGGGACTGCCGACGCTGCTCGAAGCCTACGCGGAGCTGCGCCGTCGCCGGGCCAACGTGCGCCTGGTCGTGGTGGGTGACGGTCCGGGGCGCTGGGGATACGAGAAGTACGTCGAGGCCGAGGCGATTCCCGACGTGCTCTTCCTCGGCCACGTCGACGCCGACATGCTGCCGCGCTGCTACGCGTCGGCCGACGTGTTCTGCGCCCCCGCGGTGGGACGGGAGTCCTTCGGCATCGTGCTGCTGGAGGCGATGGCCTCGGGCGTGCCGGTGCTGGCCTCGGCCATCCCGGGGTTCTCCCAGGTGGTCACCCATGGCGAGACGGGGATGCTGGTGGCCACCGGCGATCCCACCGCCTGGACGGTTGCGCTGGAGCGCATCCTTGCCGACGCGGCGATGCGGCGGCGCCTGGCGGCCGCCGGGCTGCAGCATTCGCAGCGCTACGACTGGTCGCGCATCGTCGAGCGCGTCCTCGATGTGTACACGGAGGCGCGCGACCGGGCGCGCCGTCACAGGGTTGCCGCGGGTGTTCACGAGCAAGTTCCAGGACTGGGTTAGGGCGCAGGCGCGCAAGCTGGTTCCCCTGCTGCGCATCTTCGGCCTCACTCCCAACACACTCACCCTCATCGGCCTGGTCATCACCGCCGCCTCGTCGGTGCTGATCGCCCTGGGACACTTCGTCGAAGGTGGCCTGGTGCTGCTGCTGGCAGCGCTGTTCGACATCCTCGACGGCGCGGTCGCCCGCGTCACCGGCAAGGTGTACCGCTACGGCGCCTTCCTCGACTCCACCACCGACCGCTACGCCGAGGGTTTCACCTACATCGCGCTGCTCTACTACTACGTGGCCCTGGGCCACAAGACGGTGGAGCCGATGCTGGTGATCGCGGCGCTCAACGGGTCACTGCTGGTGTCGTACGTGCGGGCGCGCGCGCAGTCGCTCGGCTTCATCTGTGACGGCGGACTGCTGGCCCGACCGGAGCGCGTCGTGCTCACCGTGATCGGGCTGCTCTTCCCGGACAAGCTGCTGCTGCCCGTGCTGTGGGTGCTCGCGCTGCTGACCAACCTCACCGCGGTGCAGCGCATCTGGTTCGTCTGGCGGCAGTCGCGGCAGACGGCCCCGGCCGACTGAGTGGCTGGGTGGTCACGATGAGCCGTCGCACCCGTTCGCAACGCCAGCGCGCCGCGCGCGAACGCAGCAGCACGCCGCGCGCGCAACGTGCGGTGACCACGCCACCGAAGAAGGAGCGGTCGCTTGCGGACCGCATGGCGGTGTATCGCAGCCTGGCCAGTCCCGGCGTGCCGGCGCGTGTGGTGCTCATCATCGGCTTGGTCCTGGTGTCGATCTCCGAGGGCGCGGGCGCCTCGAAGAGCACGCCGCTGGCACTGCAGGCGCTGGGCGCGCTGGGTGGCTTCTGCGTGTTGTTCTTCGTCGGCGCCGGCATGCTGCGCCACTACCGCGCCATCTACCGCATCCGGCGCGACGATCCCGGCGCCTGGCAGCCGACCATGTCGTTCGCCCTGGCGTCGCTGGCGGTGCCGCTGGGGTTCAGCGGCG
>CAZCJX010000100.1:0-8960 GCA_964499205.1 uncultured Actinomycetes bacterium
TTCCAGGTGCAGGCGCTGGCCGTCGCCTACGAGGCGCAGCAGCTGGGTGCCAAGAAAGTTGGCCTGCTGGCCGCCGCCGACACCAGCGGCAAGGCCGCCATCGGCGCGGTGCAGGACGCCATCACCAGCAACAGCAGCCTGGGGATGCAGGTGGTCGACTCCGAAGGCTTCGATCCCACCGCGCAGGACGTCACCGGCCTGGTCGCCAAGCTGAAGGCGGCCAACCCCGACCTCCTCATCCTGCAGACGCCGGCCAACGCCCTCGGCGTGGCCACCCGCGCCGTCCAGCAGCTGGGCTGGACCAACGTCGGCATCCTGGCCACCAACGGCACGGTGACCGGCGACATCTCCAAGCTGGTCCCGGCCTCGGTGGTGCCGCAGTTCAAGGCCCTGGTCTCCCACGTGCTCTCGCGCAGCCAGCAGGACGCGCTCGACCCGCAGTCCGACGCCTTCGCCAAGCAGGCGGTGCACTGGATGTCGACCATCCCGTCGCTGCAGGCGTCGCTCTTCGCCAGCGACATCGCGCGCATCTCCGCGTGGGCGATCCAGAAGTCGGGCGGCACCAATTCCGACGGCCTGCGCAGCGCCCTGGAGAACATCTCCAAGGCGTCGTTGACCGGGACCTTCGCCTTCACCAATCCCGACTACAGCGCCAAGCACCACGATCCCCAGGGCGCCGACTTCAGCACCTTCTGGGCGACGATCACGGTGAGCACACCGCTGTACGGCACCTTCGTCGGCAAGGTGGTCGACATCCCCGCGCTGAAGGCGAACGTGCACTCGTGATCGACGGCCACCTCGTCATCGACGCCGACGCCCATGTCATGGAGCCGTGGGATCTCTGGCTGCAGTACATCGACCCCGAGTTCCGCGACCGCGCACCGCGCGGTGAGCCGGGCCAGGCGACCGGACTGACGGTGAACGGAAAGACCATGGGGCGCGCCCGCGAAGCCGTCAGCGACGGCTACGTGGAATGGATGAAGCAGCTCATCGACTCCACCCACGACCGCGAGAAGGCGAGTGGGTGGTCGGCGCAGACCCAGCTGGAGGTGATGGACGAGGAGGGCATCGACGCCGCGGTGCTCTATCCCAGCCGCGGCCTCTACGCGCTGGCCGTCGAGGACATCGACGGGCCCCTGGCCGGCGCCATCGCCCGCGCCTACAACCGCTGGATCCGCGACTTCTGCTCGGCGGATGCGCAGCGCCTGGTGGGCATCGGCCTGGTGTCGCTGCACGATCCCGCGGTGGCGGTGCGCGAAGTGCGCTTCGCCGCCGAGGAGCTCGGCCTGCGCGGCGTGATGATCCGGCCCAATCCCATTGCGGGACGGCCGATGCACCACCCGTCGTACGCGCAGTTCTGGTCGACCTGTGCCGAGTTGCAGCTGCCGGTGTCGATCCACGAGGGCCTCGGCGTCTACATGGCCGAGCACGGCCCCGACCGCTTCGCCGAGCACATCCTCTGGCACCTCGTCTCCCATCCCTTCGAGCAGATGGAGTCGCTGGCCAGCCTGATCGTCGGCGGCGTGCTGGAGCGCAACCCCACGCTGCGCATCGCGGTGCTGGAGTCGGGCGGGACCTGGGCGCCGTTCTGGCTGGGCCGCATGGACGAGCACTGCGAATGGCTGCGTCCGGTGTCGATGGCGCGCCACCTCAGCCTCAGTCCCACCGAGTATTTCCGGCGCCAGTGCTGGATCTCCGCCGAGCCCGACGAGCCCACCTTCGCCGCCACCGTCGACTACCTCGGCGCGGACCACGTGATGTGGGCATCGGACTACCCGCATCCCGACGCCACCTTCCCCGGCGCGCTGCGCGAGATCCGTGAGCTCGACAGCATGAGCGACGAGACGCGCCGGCACATCCTGCAGGACGCTCCTGCCACGCTCTACGACCTCGACCTCGACGCGCTGCGCTCCCGTCGCGCAGCTGCCGCACCGGCCACGTCGGCGGGCTGACTCAAAAATGGGACGCTTCAGCCACTACGTGATCGACGCCGACGGACACGGCGGCGAGCCACCGCAGTGGTGGACGCGCATGCCCTCGCATCTCGCCGCGCAGACCGAGGAGTTCGTCGCCAAGGTGCGCGGCCGCTACGCCGACATCCCCACCTCGCAGGTGGGGGAGGGGATGCGCCCGGGCGCCGGGCACACGCAGTGGGACCCGTCGGCGATGCGCCCCGGCATGTACGACCCCGCGCCGCGCCTCGAGGACATGGACCTCGAAGGCATCGACATGGCGGTGCTCTTCCCGCCCGGCGCCGGCGAGGAGTGGGCGCTGCGCGACCCGCGCTTCGCCATCGCCCTGTGCCGGACCCTCAACGACGCGCGCGCCGAGTACTGCGCGCATGCGCCGCAGCGCCTCAAGGCGGTGGCCAAGCTGCCGATGATCGAGCCGCAGGCCGCGGCCGAGGAGCTGCACCGCGCCGTCACCGAATTGGACATGGTCGGCATGGTGACCTCGCAGCACATCCTGGAGCGCAACCTCGACGACCCCGCCTTCGACGTCGTCTGGCAGGCGGCGCAGGACCTCGACGTGCCGGTGTGCATCCACGGCGGCGGCCAGGCGCCGGATCAGGTTCCCTGGGCGATCGACCGCTTCAGCACCCGACTCATGGTGCACGCGATCACCCATCCCTTCGGCCAGATGATGGCGGTGATGTGCTTCACCGCCGGTGGCGTGCTGAGCCGCTTCCCGCGGCTGCGCGCCGGCTTCATGGAGGGCGGCGTCGGTTGGCTGCCCTTCTGGCTGGAGCGCCTCGACGAGCACTGGGAGCTGATGCGCGACCAGGCGCAGTGCGACCAGCCGCCCAGCACGCTGATCCTCGGCGGCCGCTGCTTCATCAGCGGCGAGCCCGACGAGAAGCTGATCGGCTACGTCAGCGGCCAGCTCAGCGACCGGCTGGTCTGCTACGCCTCCGACTACCACCACTGGGACTGCCAGTTCCCCGACTCGGTGCGCATCGTGGTGGAGCGCGAGGATCTCAGCGCGGCGCAGAAGCAGCGCATCCTCTGCGACAACCCGGCCGCCATGTACGGCCTGGCCGTGCCGGCGGCGGTGTAGGGGCAGGACGCCATGTCCACCAACCTGCGAGCCAACTTCGTTTCCCTGGCCGAGCGGCCCGAGGAGAGCGACTACGCGCCCACCTGCGAGGTCACCGGGCTGCGCTGGACCAAGCGCCTCTCGCCCGACGACTACTCGCTGTGGCTGCGCGTCGCCGCCCTGCAGAACGGCGCCACCATGCGCTGGAACGCGGAGCACGGCGACGAGGTGGTGTACGTCTGCTCGGGGAGCCTGCGCCTCGGCGACGTCACCTGCGCCGAGGGCGGCGCCCTGATCGTCGAGTCGGGCGTCGCCGCCGAGGTGCACGCCGACGTTGCTGCCAGCATCGTCCATTTCGGCCCGGTCGACCACGCGCCGCCCGCGGACGGCCCGTACGGAGCGCCCGCCGGCGAGGGCCACGGCGTGCACGTGGTCGGGCCGCGCGGCCGCTACGAGGCGGCCCCGGGGCGTCCCCACTACCACTTCTACGCCGACTCCACCTGCCCGACCTGCCGGGCCACGCTGCTCTACACCGAGCGTGACTCCACCTACGTCTCCCAGGCGCACCACCACACGCAGGACGAGCTGATCTACGTACTGCGCGGCTCGCTGCTCTTCGGCAAGGCGCACGAGTACGGCCCGGGCACATGCCTGGCGATTCCGGCCAACCTCTACTACAACTTCCACGCCGGTGCCGACGGCTTCGCCTTCCTCAACTACCGCCGCGACGCGTCGCACCACGTGCAGCGCAACGGCGGGGGCGCCGGCCTCGAGGCCGGCCTGGCCCAGGGGGCGGTCGAGGTCGAGGGCGAGCACCGGCTGGTGCTCTCGGCGTAGTGGACGGGGCCGTCACCGCCGAGATCGTCCGCAACGCGCTCGGCAGCATCGCCGAGGAGATCGGCATCGCCGTCCTGCGCGGCGCCCACTCGACGGCGATCAAGGAGGGCACCGACGCCAGCGCCGGCATCCTCGACGCGCGCGGCCGCCTGGTAGCCCTCTCCGACGGCACGCTGCTGACCCACGCGGCCAGCCTGCGCAGCTGCTTCCCCTCGATCGCGGCGCGCTTTCCCCTCGACCAGATGCGCGACGGCGATGTTTATGCCATGAACGACCCGTACGCGGGGGGCATCCACTCCAACGACGTCGCCGTCTTCCGCCCGCTGCTCCACGACGGCGCGGTGCGCTTCGTCACCGCCAGCCTGGTCCACGTCGCCGACCTCGGCGGCATGGCACCGGGCGGCCTGCCCACCGCCGCAACGGACGTGTACCAGGAGGGCCTGGTGCTGCCGCCGGTGCGGCTGGTCCGCGAGGGCGATGTGGACGAGCAGCTCGCCGAGATCATCCGCGCCAACAGCCGCACCCCCGATCGCGTCTGGGGCGACGTGCAGGCGCTGGTCGCCGCCACCGTCACCGGGGGGCGGCGGCTGCAGGCGCTGATCGACCGCCATGGCGCGAGCGAGCTCGCCGCCATCGTCGACACCCTGCTCGCCTACACCGAGCGCCGCACCCGGGCCGGCATCGCCGCCCTCCCCGACGGCACCTGGCACGCGGAGTACGCGGTCGACGACGACGGCGTCGCCATCGGCACGCCGCGCACCGTGCGCGTCGCCGTCACCGTGCGCGGCGACACCATGGAGTTCGACTTCGCCGGCACCGACGCGCAGGTCGCTGCGCCGATCAACGCGGCCCGCTCCCAGGTGCTCTCCGCGGTGGTCTACGCGTCGCGCTGCTTCGTCGACGCCACCATCCCGCTCAACGACGGCGCCTTCCGCCCGCTGCGGATCAGCCTACCCGAGGGCACCCTGGTCAACCCGCGCCCGCCGGCGGCGGTGAGCGGGCGGATGATGACCGTGCTCGCCGTCATCGAGGCGCTGCTCGACGCCCGCAGCCAGGTCGGGGCGCTGCGCGGCACGGCGCCGTCGGCCATCCACAGCACGGTGATCGCCAGCGGCGAGCGGGCCGGGGGCGGCTTCTGGATGTACATGGACAACGACTTCGGCGGCACCGGCGCGCGCCAGGGACTCGACGGCGTCGACGGCGCCGGCCCGCACATCCTCGGCGGCCGTCCCAACGTGCTGCCCGTCGAGTCGATCGAGATGGAGTACCCGGTGCGCTTCGAGGAGTACCGCCTGCGGCCCGACTCCGGCGGCGCGGGACGGTGGCGCGGCGGCCTGGGGCTGCGCCGCACCG
Source organism: uncultured Actinomycetes bacterium (assembly GCA_964499205.1). Classification (GTDB taxonomy): domain Bacteria; phylum Chloroflexota; class Dormibacteria; order Aeolococcales; family Aeolococcaceae; genus DASRDZ01. Next base: position 5,227 of record CAZCJX010000100.1, read on the forward strand.
TGCGCGTGCTCGGCGACGCCCACTTCACGGTTCGTGCCGACCGTGTCCAGAACCCGCCGCCGGGCAGGCAGGGCGGGCACGCCGGGGCGCCGGGTGGCTGGCTGGTCGACGCCGGCACCGCCGGCGAGCGGTGGCTGCCCGCCAAGTCCGGCGATGTCCGCCTGCGGGCGGGACAGACGCTCACCATGCTCACCTCGGGTGGCGGCGGCTGGGGCGACCCCAGCCTGCGCGACCCCGCCGCGGTGGCGGAGGACGTGCGCGAGGGCCGGGCGACGGCGCCGGCGAACGTCGGCGCGACGGAGCAGGCCGATGGTTGAGGACATCACCGTCAGCAACGCGCCGGTCTGCGTGATCACCGGCGGTGCCGGCGGCATCGGCGCGGCCACCGCGCGTGCCGTGGCCGCCGACGGCTGGCAGCCGGTGCTGCTCGACATCCGCGAGGACGCGCTGGCCACGACCATGGCGGAGCTGCGCGGCGCCGGCGTGGAGGCGCGCGGCCTCACCTGCGACGTGCTCGACCACACCGCGGTGGAGACGGCCCTCGACGTGGCCTGCCGTTTCGGCCCGCTGCGCGGCGTGGTCTGCCTCGCCGACGTCGGTCCGCCCGACGCCCGCGACGGCCGCCACCTGGTCCACGCCGCCGTCACCGGCACGGCCCTCACCTGCCTCGCCGCCGAGCCGCGCCTCGCCGGCGGCAGCGGGGCCATGGTGACGCTCACCTCGCAGGGCCGCCACCGCTCCCGTGGCGACGCGGACGGCATCGATCCGCTCGGCGACGACTGGCTGGAGCGGATGGGCGACCGCCTCGACTCCTTCTGGCAGGCCTATTTCTACAGCCGCCGCGCCATCGTCGATATCACCCGCACCCTGGCGCTGCGCTGGGCGCCGCGCGTGCGGGTCAACGCGGTCAGCCCCTCGCTGGTCGACACCGAGCTGCAGCGCCGCGCCCATGCGCGCTGGCCGGAGCGGATGACCGAGCTGGAGAAGGGCATCCCCCTCGGCCGCATCGCGCGCGCCGACGAGGTCGCGGCGTGCATCGCCTTCCTGCTCTCCGACCGCGCCTCGTTCGTCACCGCCGCGGTGCTCGACGTCGACGGCGGCAGCGGCCCCGCCGGGATGCACCCGCCCACCGAGGCGGAGAGCGCCGCGGGCGGACCCGGGCTGGCACGCCACGCCGGAGCGGCGGGCTAGATGGCCGGCTGGTCCGTCGCCTGCTGGCTCGGCCCGCAGCGCCTCGCCGCCGAGGTCCGCATGTTGCTGCCGGATCTGGCTCAAACCTGGCACCTCGTCGCCGACCCGGCCACCCTCCCCGAGGCGGTGCTGGACGGCTCGGTGGAGCTGCTGGTCGACGCCGCCATGCTCGACGCGGCGACGCCGCTGGAGGCGACGGTGGACGCGGTGGAGCGGGTCATCGCCGCCGGCGGGGCATTGCGGCGGGTAGTCAGCGTGGTCACCACCGCCTGGCTGGGCGTCGACGGCGACGAGCGCGAGGCGATGCGCTGCGCTGCCGTGGTCGGGCACTCGCGCGCCCAGGCGCTGCGCCGCGCGGCCAACGGCATCACCGTCAACACCATCGCCCTGGCCACCGCCTTCCGCACCGGCGAGATCCCTGCCGGCGCACCGCTGGCGCGCAGCGTCGGCAGCGCCGACCTGGCCAACGCGCTGGCCTTCTTCGCCGACCCGGAGAGCCACTACATCACCGGGCAGACGCTCAACGTCTGCGCCGGCACCACCGTGCTCAGCAGCATGTCGGTATGAGCGCGCAGCCGCTGCAGGGACAGGTCGCCGTGGTCACCGGCGCGGGCCGCGGCATCGGCGCCGCCATCGCGACCGTTCTCGCCGAGGCCGGTGCCGCCGTCGTCGTCGACGACCTGCGCATCGAGCCGGCCGAGGCCACCGCCGCGGAGATCACCGCGCGCGGTGGCCGCGCCGTCGCGGTGGCCGCCGACGTCGCCGGCGAGGCGGGCGTCGACAGCCTGATGCGCGCCGCGCGCGACGCCTTCGGCGATCCCACCGTGCTGGTCAACAACGCCGGCGTCGGCCGCATGGACACCCCGGTGGCGGAGATCGACGGCGCCGAGTTCCGCCGCATCCTCGACATCAACCTGACCAGCCAGTTCCTCTGCGCCCGCGCCGTCCTGCCCGCCATGGTTGCTGCCGGCTATGGCCGCATCGTCAACATCGGCTCACGCGCCTGGCTGGGCTTTCCCGGCGAGGCCGACTACGGCGCCGCCAAGGGCGGGACGGTCAGCCTGACGCGCGCCCTAGCCCTCGAGGTCGGCAGGCACGGCATCACCGTCAACGCCGTGGCGCCGAGCGCGATCATCACCCCGGCGATGGAGAACCTGCCCGCCGAGACCCGCGAGCGCCTGCGCAGCGGCCACCCGGGCAGCCGCTTCGGTGAGCCGCGCGACGTGGCCCGGGCGGTGCGCTTCCTCGCCCTGCCGGCCAGCGGCGCCATCACCGGGCAGCTGCTCTACGCCTGCGGCGGCCGCTCGCTGCGCGGCTCCTCGCGGGGTGCCGCGGCGCAGTGACCGAGGCGGCGGGGCAGCCCTGCGAGATCGCCGTCGACATCGGCGGCACCTTCACCGACGTGGTTCTGGCCAGGCATGGCCAGATGCCGGTCACCGTCAAGGTGCCGACGACGCCGGACGACCCCGCGCGCGGCGTCCTCGACGGCGTCGCCGCGGTGCTGCGCCGCGCCCACGTCGGCGCCGCGCAGGTCACCCGCGTCGCCCACGCGACGACGCTGGCCGGCAACCTCATCCTCGAAGGCACCGGGGCGCGCGTCGCCTACGTCACCACCGCGGGATTCGGCGACCTGCTCCACATCGGCCGCAGCGTCCGCGAGGGCGCCGACCGCTACGACCTCTTCCACGTGCCGCCGCGCCCGCCGCTCAGCCGCACCATGGTGGTCGAGGCGGAGGAGCGCATCGGCGCCGGCGGCGACATCGTGCGCCCGTTGACGCCCGAGCACGCCGATGCCTGTGCGCGCGCCGTCGCGGCGCTGCGCCCCGAGGCGATCGCCGTCTGCTTCCTGCACGCCTACCGCAACCCCGCCCACGAGCTGCTGATCGGCGCGGCGCTGCAGCGGCACTGTCCCGACGCCTATGTGGCGCTGTCCTCGCAGGTCTGTCCCGAACACCGCGAGTACGACCGCGCCGTCACCACCCTGCTCTGCGCCTACGTCGGCCCGGTGATGCACCGCTACCTCGGCCGTCTCGACGCCGGGCTGGTGCAGCTCGGCGTGCGCGCGCCGCTGCACGTGATGCAGTCGAGCGGCGGCGTGATGGGCGTGGACGCGGTGCTGCGCCGCCCCATCGCCTGCCTGGAGTCGGGACCCGCGGCGGCGGTCAGCGCGGCGTCGGTGTTCCTCACCGCGGCGCACGCGCAGCAGCAGCCGCAGGAGCAGCCCGGCGACGCCATCTCCTTCGACATGGGCGGCACCACCGCCAAGGCCAGCCTGCTCCCCGGCGGCCGCCCCGCGCTGGCCCGCGAGCTGGGCGTGCGGGTGCGCGACGCCATCGGACGCGAGGCGCGGCGCGGCGGCCTGCCGGTGCGCATCGCCGTGGTCGACATCGCCGAGGTTGGTGCCGGTGGTGGCAGCATCGCCTGGGTCGACGACGGCGGCCTGCTCCGCGTCGGCCCGCGCAGCGCCGGGTCGCAGCCGGGACCGGCGTGCTACGGCCGCGGCGGCAGCGAGCCGACGGTCACCGACGCCAACCTGCTGCTCG
>CAZCJX010000101.1:0-8929 GCA_964499205.1 uncultured Actinomycetes bacterium
CTGGCGCTGGCCAGCCTGGTGCTGGTCGTCGACCCCCGCGCCCTAGCCACCGCGGTGGGCCGCTTCGACGGGCGGGAGGTGCTTCCCCTGGTCGTACTGAGCGCCGCCTACTACGCCCTGCAGGGAATCCGCTGGCACCTGCTGCTGCGCCACATCGGCGTGCGCGGCGGGATGGCCGACAGCGTGGTGACCAACCTCGCCGGCCAGGCGATGACCGCGATCGTGCCGCTCGGCGACCTCACCCGCGCCCTGCTGATCGCCCGCTCCTCGGGCGTGCGCTTCGGTGCGGCCGCGGCCACGGTCACGGTGCAGGAGCTCACCTTCACCCTCTGCATCGTCGCCGCCGCGGCGCCGGGGCTGGTCCACCTGCCCGCCGGCGGGCTGCTGATCACCGTGGTGCTGGGCGGCATCGCCGCCACCGTCGCGGTGCTCACCGTGGCGCCGGTGTTCGCCCAGACGCGACGGCTGCTGGCGCGCCTCCCCGGCGGCGCCCGGCTGCTGCCTGAGGTCGACGCCCTGCAGCACGAGCTGCCCGCCCTGCTGCGCCATCCCGCCACCCTGTTGGGCTCGCTGCTCGACCTGGCCCGCGTCGCCGTCGCCGTCGCCGCCCTGCTGCTCATCCTGCGTGGGCTGCACGTCGACAGCGCCGGCTGGTGGCAGGCGGCGCTGGTGCTCGGCGTCTCCTTCGTCGGCGGCGCGCTGAGCTTCCTGCCCGGCGGCGTCGGCGCCAACGAGGCGGGACTCACCGGCGTGCTGGTGCTGCTCGGCGTCCATCCCGTCGCCGCCGCCGCCGCGGCGCTGATCCAGCGTGCCTGGTTCGTCGCCCTGCCCACCGTGGGCGGCTCGCTCGCCTACCTGCACCTGCGCCGCCTCGCCGGCGACCCGGGCCGCACCGCCGCGACCGCCGTCCCGCAGCGCTGCCGGCTCAGGTAGCCGTCGAGGGCGCGGCCGCCGGCGACAGGCCGTGGCGCGCCGCGCTGACGTCCATGCGGCCCAGCCCCGACGCCGCCAGCCGGCTCCAGCGCTCGGCGATGGCCGCGGCGACGGGGAGCGACCGCTCGCCCGCCTTCTCCAGGGCCAGCTCGATGTCCTTGACCCCCCAGGCCAGCGGGAACTGGGTGGAGTCGTCGCCGCTCTGCATCTTCTGCAACTTGGCCATGGCGAACGGGGAGACCAGCGGCGAGCCGGTGGCGGCGTCGGCCAGGGCGGTCTGGGGCACCCCCAGCGCCTCCGCCACCGCCAGCGCCTCGGCGGCCGCCTCCACCTCGAAGGCCAGCCAGATGTTGAGCACCAGCTTCATGCGGCTGCCGTTGCCGGCCGGTCCCAGCCAGATGGTCCGCCGCCCCAGCACGTCGAAGACCGGCTGCAGCGTCTCGCGAACGGCGCCCTCGGGGCCGGAGGCGAGGATCACCAGCTGCCCGGTGCGGGCGGGATCGCGGCTGCCCGACACCGGCGCGTCGACGAAGGCCACCTCAGGCCGGCGGCGCGCCACCGCGGTGGCCAGGCGGTCGGTGGCGTCGACGCCGACGGTGCCCATCTGCACCCAGGCGCCCTGCGCCGGCACGCCGTCGAGCCCGCCCTGGTCGAGCATCACCGCCTCGACCACGTCGGCGGTGGCCAGCATGGTGATCGCCACCTGGGCGGCGGCCGCGGCCTCGGCGGCGCTGCCGTGGGCGGTGGCGCCGCGGGCGGCCAGCCGCTGCGCCGGCTCGGGATCGCGGTTCCACACCTCGACGGCGAAGCCGGTGTCGAGCAGCCGCTCGGCCATCGCCGAGCCCATGATGCCGGCGCCGATGACGGCGACCCGGGGCAGCCGGCGCTGCTGCGCGCTCATGCCCGCAGCTCCGCGGGGAGCGCCGGCCCCGCCCCGGCCCCGGTGGCCTCGATGGCCCGGGCGATGTCGCGCATGTCGGCCGCGCTGAGCACCCGCGAGGGCGCCTCGATCCACCCGTCGACCTGCTCCGGCGTTCGCGCGCCGACGATGGCGGCGGTGACCCCGGACCAGCTCAGCGTCCAGGCGACCACCAGCTCCGGCAGCGTCGCCCCCACCCGCGCCGCGATCGGCCGCAGCGCCTCGACCAGGGCCAGGTTGCGGGAGAGCTCCGGCTCGGTGAACTCGGATGCCCGCCGCCGCCAGTCGTCCTCGGCCAGCGAGGCGATGTGCTCGGCGCTGAACCGGCCGGTGAGCAGGCCGGACTGCATCGGGCTGTAGACGATCACGCCGGTGCCGTGGGCGGCGCACCAGGGGAGGAGGTCGGCGCCGGCGCCGCGGCGGACCAGCGAGAAGGGTGGCTGCAGGCTGTCGACGTGGCGCACCCGCTCGCAGCGCTCCAGCAGCTCGACGCTGAAGTTGCAGACACCCGGGTGGGCGACCTTGCCCTCGTCGACCAGCCGCCCCAGCTCGCCCCACGACTCCTCGACCGGCGTGCCGGTCTGGTCGGGCCAGTGGAACTGGTAGAGGTCGACCCGCTCCACGCCGAGGCGGCGCAGCGACTCCTCCACCTCGCGCCGGATGGTCTGCGGGCGGAGGTCGCGCAGCGGCTCCCGGTAGGGGTCGCTGCTGTCCCACACCATGCCGCCCTTGGTGAAGACCAGCGGCCGGTCGGCGGCGGGGATGCTGCGCAGCGCCTGCCCGACCACCGCCTCGGAGTGGCCGTAGCCGTACACCGCGGCGGTGTCGATCCAGTTGATGCCGCGGTCGAGCGCGTGGTGGATGGCCGCCAGCGAGTCGGTGTCGTCCTGGGCGCCCCAGCCGTAGGCCCAGCCGCCGCCGCCGAGGGCCCAGGCGCCGAAGCCCACCTCGGTGATGTCCAGCCCGCTGGTGCCCAGGGGGCGATGGGTCTGTGCTACGTGCGCCATGGCTCGTCCACCCGCGTGCTTTCTTCGGCCCTTGCCCGACCAGTGTGGCGGCCGGGGGCGGGTGGGGGAATCACCCGCCGGTCGGTGGTTGGCGGCCGCCGGCTGGCTTGCTGTTGATCGCCAGATCAGGTACTTGCCATTTGCCTGATCAAATGATTAGGCTACCCCGATGACCCAGGCGACCCCGGCTGCGCGCACCACCCGGCCCTCCGCGGACGCCACCCGCGAGCGCATCCTCGCGGTCGCCCTCGACCTCTTCTCCGAGCTCTCCTACGAGGGGGCGACGACGCGCGAGATCGCCGCGCGGGCGGGCGTGACCCAGCCGCTGCTCAACTACCACTTCAGCTCCAAGGAGGAGCTGTGGCGGTCCGCCGTGGACGGGCTGTTCGAGACGCTGACCAGCGAGCTGTCGCTGCGCGCCGAGGGGCTGCGCGGCGTCGACGACGCCACCATGGCGCGGCTGCTGGTGCGTGAGTTCGTCGTCTTCTCGGCGCAGCATCCCCAGCTCCACCGCATCATCACCCAGGAGTGCAAGACCGACGGGCCGCGCATGGACTGGCTCGTCGAGCACCACATCCGTCCCCTGTACGAGGCCACCACGGCGCTCTTCGCGCGCCTCGTCGAGCAGGGCCACCTGCCCGACATCCCGGCGGCGCACCTCTACTACATCCTCACCGGCGCGGGCCCGACCATGTTCGTGCTGGGGCCGGAGTGCCGGCGCCTCTCCGGCATCGACCCGCAGTCACCCGAGGTCATCGCGGCGCACGCGGACGCCGTCATCACCCTCCTCTTCGGGCGCTGAAAACCCCCACCACAGGACGAAACTGTCACATGCGACACGAACTCGAGATCGCCTACCTCGGCATCGAGGTGCCGGATCCTGCAGTGCTGACGCCGTTCTTCGCCGAGGTCGTCGGCCTGGTCCCGGGTGAGCCGGCGGCGGCGCCGGGAACCCTGACCTGGCGCAACGACGGCAGGGCGCACCGGCTGATCGTCCAGCCGGGGCCGGTCAACGACGCCGTCTTCGCCGGCTTCGAAGCCGCCGACGGCGCCGCCTTCGACCGCGCCGCCGAGCGTCTGCGCAGCTACGGATGCGAACTGACCGAGGCGTCAGCAGCGCACTGCGCGGAGCGGCGGGTGGCGCGCATGCTGAGCACCGTGGCGCCCTGGGGCGTCGGCATCGAGCTGGTGCATGGCCTGGAGCAGGCGAGCACGCCCTTCGCCTCGCCGCTGATGCCGGGCGGGTTCTGCACCGACGGAGTCGGCTTCGGCCACGCCGTGTTCGCCACCACCGCCTTCGACGAGTCGCACCGGTTCCTGGTCGAGGCGCTGGGCTTCGCCCAGTCCGACTGGCTGGAGATGGAGATCGCCGAGGGCATCGAGCTCGAGGTGCGCTTCTACCACTGCAACCCGCGGCACCACACCGTCGCCCTGGCCAGGGCACCGTTCGAGCTGCCCCAGGCGCTGCACCACGTGATGGTCGAGGCGGTGCAGCGTGACGACGTCGGCGCCGCCTTCGACCGCGCCTGGGCCACCGACCTCAACATCGCCAACGGGTTGGGCCGGCACGACAACGACGGCATGTTCAGCTTCTACGTGGCCAGCCCTGCGGGATTCCAGGTGGAGGTCGGCTACGGCGGCAGGGTGATCACCGACGGCTGGGACGGCAACCGCCGCTACGACCGCATCAGCGCCTGGGGGCACCAGCCGATCCCGCAGCGAACACCCGCGTGAGCAGCGTCGACGCCGAGGTCGCCGTCGTCGGCTACGGGCCGGTGGGCAGCACCCTGGCCATCCTGCTGGCGCAGCTGGGTCGCTCGGTGGTGGTGCTGGAGCGGCAGCCCGCGCCGTACCCGCTGCCACGCGGTGTCCACTTCGACCACGAGGTGGGGCGCATCCTGCAGTCCTGCGGCATCGGCGACGCGCTGCGGCGCACCACCGAGCGCGCCGACGTCTACGAGTGGCGCAACGCGTCCGGCACCACCCTGCTCCGCTTCGGCCGGGCCGGCGACAGCCCGTCGGGCTGGCCGCTGTCGTCGATGTTCCACCAGCCCGCGCTCGAAGCGCTGCTCGACGCCCGGGCGCGCTCGCTGCCGGGCGTCGACGTCCGCCGCGGCGCTGACGTCGCGGGCCTCGAGCCGGGCGGCGGCGACCAGCCCGTCGTGCTGCTGACCGCGGACGGCGGCGAGGTCCGCGCCCGCTACGCCGTCGGCTGCGACGGCGCCAACAGCACGGTGCGAACCCTGCTCGACATCGCCCTCCACGACCTGGGTTTCTGCCACGACTGGCTGGTTGTCGACGTCATCCTCGACCAGCCGCGCGTGTTCGAGCCGCTCAACGTGCAGATCTGCGACCCGGCGCGGCCCACCACCGCGGTGTCCGGCGGTCCCGGCCGGCGCCGCTGGGAGTTCATGCGGCTGCCGCACGAAACCGTCGACGAGCTCAACGACGCGGCGCGCGCGTGGCAGCTGCTGGCGCCCTGGGACGTGCATCCCGGCAACGCCCGCCTGGAACGGCACGCGGTCTACTCGTTCCACGCCCGCCACGCCGAGCCCTGGCGCGCCGGCCGGGTGCTGCTCGCCGGGGACGCCGCCCACCTCATGCCGCCGTTCGCCGGCCAGGGCATGTGCACGGGCATCCGCGACGCCGCCAACCTCGCCTGGAAGCTCGACCTCGTCCTCCGCGGCCTGGCTCCCGAGACATTGCTCGACACCTACCAGCAGGAGCGGCTCCCCAACGCCCGCGCCGCCATCGAGTTCTCCATGGAGCTCGGCAAGGTGATCTGCGTGCCCGACGCCGCCGCGGCCGCCGCGCGCGACGAGGCGATGGCCGCCGCGGTCGGGCCCGAGCCGATGGAGGCGCCTCCCCTGCCCGGCCTGGATGCCGGGCTCATCCACCCCGAGTCCGCCCACGCCGGGACGCTCTTCGTCCAGGGCGAGGTCGACGGCGGGCTCTTCGACGACGTGCACGGCGCAGGATGGCGCCTGGTCAGCGTCGACACCGGCATCGCCGCGGCGACGCTGCACGCGCCGGTTCTCCGCTGGTTCGAGTCGATCGGCGGCAGGGTCGTCTCGGTCGCCGGGGCACCCGGCGACGTCTACACCCACTGGTTCGGCGAGCACGGCGTCCGCTGCGCCCTGCAGCGCCCCGACTTCCACCTCTACGGCACCGCCACCGACGCCGCCGGCGCCTCGCGGCTGCTCGACGACCTCCGCCTCCACCTCGGCACGGCCGGCGTGCCCACGCAAGGAACTCTGTGATGAAGCTCGCCAACGCCAACGGCCGCGCCGCCCTCGTCCTGGGCGACGGCATCGCCGACGTCGCCACCGTCTCCGGCGGCCGGTTCGGCCCCGACCTGCAGGACATCTACGACGACTGGGCGCGGTTCCTCGATTTTGCCAAAGGTGTCAGCAACACGACCGGCCCGCTGGTCGAGGCCGAGCTGCGCAACCCGGTCCCCGCGCCGCGGCAGGTGTTCGCCATCGGCCTCAACTACCGCAGCCACGCCGAGGAGTCGGGCATGCCGATCCCGGTGGTGCCGGCCACCTTCACCAAGTTCCCCGCCTCGCTGGCGGGACCGTTCGACGACGTCGAGGTGGCCGGCGGCACCACCGACTGGGAGGTGGAGCTGGTGGCGGTGATCGGGCGGCGCGCCGACCGCGTCGCCGAGGCCGACGGATGGGCGCACGTCGCCGGGCTCACCGTGGGCCAGGACATCAGCGACCGCGAGCTGCAGTTCGCCGCCGGCGCGCAGTTCTCGCTGGGCAAGTCGCGGCGCGGCTTCGGGCCCATGGGGCCATGGCTGGCCACCCCCGACGAGCTGGGCAATCCCGACGACCTCGCCCTCGGCTGTTCCATCGACGGCGAGACGATGCAGGACGGCCGCACCGGCGACATGGTGTTCAGCGTGCCGCGGCTGATCGCCCTGCTCTCCGGCGTGCTCCCGCTGCTGCCCGGCGACGTCATCTTCACCGGGACCCCGGCGGGCGTCGGGTTCACCCGGCAGCCGGCCCGATGCCTCACCCCCGGCCAGGTTCTGGAGTCGTGGATCGAGGGGATCGGCCGCATTCGCAACCGCTGCGTCTGACCGCCGCCATGGTGCCGGTGGCCTGATCCGGCCGGGCGGGGGGTCGCCGCCGCATCATGTCGGCTCGTGTTCGCCCAGCTCACCGCCCTGGTGCTGGCCGGCCTGGCCGGTCCCCTGCTCGCCTTCGGGCGGCGCGGGCTGCTCCCCGTGGTGGTCGGCGAGCTGCTCGCCGGCGTGCTGCTCGGCCACACCGGCGCCGGCCTGATCGACCCCGCGGTTCAGCCGCTGCCGGCGTTCCGGGCCATCGGCTTCGCCATGCTGATGCTCACCGCGGGCACCCACGTCGACATCGCCTCGCCGGCGATCCGCGCCGGGTTCCTGCCAGGGCTGGCCACATTTCTGGTGGTCGCCGCTCTCGCCGTCCCCACCGGGTTGCTGCTCGACCAGGTCGCCGGCACCGGCCACGCGCCGCTGCTGATGGTGCTGGTCGCCGGCAGCTCGGCCGCGATCGCCTTTCCCATCATCGAGGAGCGCGGCCTGCGCGGTGCGGGCATCGCCACCCTGGTGGCCTGGGTCGCCGTCGCCGACTCGGTCACCGTGGTGGCCATGCCGCTGACCCTGTCGCGGTCGGGCAACCTCGGCATCGCGCTGGCCGGCGACGTCGCCATCGTCGCCGCGGGTGCGCTGGCGCTGCTGCTGGCGCTGCGGACGCGCCGCCGTGCCGTGGCGCAACAGATGCGCCGTGAGTCGCTGCAGCGCGGATGGGCGGTGCAGCTGCGCCTCTCGGTGCTGCTGCTGGTCGGGCTGTCGGCGATCGCCGAGCGCACCGGTGCCAGCACCCTGGTGGCGGGTTTCCTGGCGGGCATGGTCATCGTCCGGCTGCGCGAGCCCGGTCGCCTGGCGCTGCAGCTCACCGGGCTGGCCAACGGGTTCTTCGTGCCCATCTTCTTCGTGCTGCTCGGTGCCGAGCTGGACATGCGGGCGCTGTTCGCCTCGCCGTCCGGGCTGGCCCTTGCCGTGCTGATCGCGGTTGCCGCGGTGGCCACCCACGTGGTGGCCGCGTCGGTCACCCAGCGCAGGGGAAAGCCGCTGGCCACCGGGCTCGCCGCGTCGGCGCAGCTGGGCATGCCGGCGGCCGCGGCGTCACTGGGATTGAGCAGCCACCTGCTCTCGCCCGCGATGGCGGCGGCGCTGGTCGCGGGCGGCTTGCTCACCTTGGTTCCCGCGACCATCGGGGCGCGCCTGCTGGCGCGGTGAGATGGCGTGAGAATCCCGCCAGCGTCGCCTCGACCACGCGGTCGTGGCCCCAGAGAAGGAAAGGGCGGGCGACGCGCGAGACCACGCGCATGCGCTGCTGCATCATCTCCAGCGTCCAGGCCACGTCGGCGCGCGTCCCCGCCTTCACCGGCCGCAGCAGCAGCCACCCCTGGCCCTGCAGGTCGCCCGCCAGCGCCGCGCGGATCTCGCGTGGCGGAACGCAGTGCAGCAGGGTGATGCGAAGGTGCAGCCGGTACGGCAGCGGCGGCACCACCACGCCGTCGAGGATGCATCCCGGCACCAGCCCGCCGCCCTCGACGCGCAGGTCGCGCAGCCAGCTCCACCACGCCTGGTACTGGTCGAAGCGGCCGAGGTCGAACCAGACGCGGTCCGGCGCGGCGGGAAGCGTGAAGCTGCCGCGGTACTCGATGAGGTACGGCGGCGGCGCCGTGCCGCTCACGGCAGGTGGCTCAGCGCCAGGCCGGCGGCGAGCACCGCGGTGGTCCAGGAGAGCAGCCGCAGCGACGTCTCCACGGGCTTCAGCAGCGTGGCCCGGTCGAGTCGCTCCACCGATCCGTCGTGCAACGTCAGCAAACCGTCGACGTGCGCGGCGCGGCGGCGCAGGCGGCGCGCGTCGGTGCTCAGCGCGCGCTGCACCATGGAGAGGCCGCAGGCGGCGGCCGCGACGAGTCCGGACGCGGGGGTGAGCCGGCCGGCCTGCGCGAAGCAGCCGGTCAGCGCGGGAAAGGCGCCCCAGGCAAGCGCGAAACCCAGCGAGTTGTGCAG
>CAZCJX010000102.1:0-8831 GCA_964499205.1 uncultured Actinomycetes bacterium
CGACGATGCCGCCGAAGGCGCTGCGCGGGTCGCACTCGTAGGCGCGGCGGTAGGCGTCGAGCAAGGTGTCGCCGGTGGCGAAGCCGCAGGGGTTGGTGTGCTTGATGATCGCCGCGGCGGGCTCCTCGAAGTCGAGCACCAGGCGGCGGGCGGCGTCGACGTCGAGCCAGTTGGTGAAGCTCAGCGCCGGCCCCTGCAACTGGGACGCGTGGGCCAGCCCGCCGGGCGCGCCGGGGATGGCGTACACGGCGCCACGCTGGTGCGGGTTCTCGCCGTAGCGCAGCTCGTGCAGGCGGGGGCCGCCGATGGTGAACTCGGCGGGGAGGACGGCGCCCTCCTCGGTCTCCTGCTCGCCCTGCAGGTAGGCGGCCACCGCGGTGTCGTAGGCGGCGACGTGGCTGAAGGCGTCGGCGGCCAGGCGGCGGCGGGTGGCCGCGGAGATGCTGCCGTCCTTGGCAAGATCGTCGAGCACCGCCTGGTACTGCTGCGGCGAGGTGACCACGGCGACGCTGTCCGCGTTCTTGGCGGCGGCGCGGATCATCGTCGGGCCGCCGATGTCGATGTTCTCGATCACCTCGTCGCGCGGCGCGCCGCGCGCCACCGTGTCGCGGAACGGGTAGAGCGACACGGCGACGATGTCGATGGGCACGAAGCCGTGCTGCTCCAGCTGGGCCATGTGGTCGGGCAGGTCGCGGCGGGCCAGGATGCCGGCATGGATGGCGGGATGCAGCGTCTTCACCCGGCCGTCGAGCATCTCGGGCAATCCGGTGACGTCGCTGACCGCGCGCGCCTCGATGCCGTCAGCCTGCAGCGCCCGCCGCGTGCCGTCGGTGGCGATCAGCTCGACGCCGTGCTGCTTCAGCCCGCGCGCGAACGCGGCGAGTCCGGTCTTGTCGCTCACCCCCAGCAGGGCTCGCAGTGCCATGGGTCTCAGCTCCTGTGTGCTTCGGTGAGGATGCGCACGCGACGGCCCTCGCGGCGCAGGCGGCCGCTGCACCACAGCGCGACGGCCTGGGGAAGAAGCGTCCACTCCTGCTGGTGGATGCGCATGCGCAGCGAGTCGGCGTCGTCGTCGTCGAGGACGGGGACGGCCGCCTGCAACACGATGGGGCCGCCGTCGGCCTCGCCGGGTTCGAGCAGCTGCACGGTGCAACCGGAGACCTTGGCGCCGAAGGCCAGCGCGTCCTCGACGGCGTGCATGCCGCCGCCGAAGGCGGGCAGCAGGGAGGGATGCACGTTGAGGATGGCGTCGGGGAAGGCGTCGAGCACCGGCTCGGTGAGGACGCGGTCGTAGCCGGCGCAGACCACCAGCCGCACGCCGTGGGCGAGCAGCGTGTCGCGCAGCGCGGTGTCGCGGCGCACCAGGTCGCCGTCGAAGTCGCCGACGGGCAGGGCGACGGCGTCGATGGCGTGCGCGCGCGCGATCTCGAGGGCGCCGGCGGTGCGCCGGTTGCTGGCCACCACGGCGATGCGCGCGGGATAGCCGGGCGCGGCGGCGGCGTCGATCAGGGCGCGCAGGTTGGTGCCTGCGCCGGAGACCAGGACGCCGACCGGGACGCGCGAATCGCTCAGCGCAGCACCACCCGTTCCGGCCCGTTCTGCTCGACGACGCGGCCGATGCGGTACAGCGGCAGGCCGGCCGCCATCGACACCCGCTCGGCCTGCTCCTGCGGCACCACGACCACCATGCCCACGCCCATGTTGAAGGTGCGCCACATCTCGTCGGGGCTGATGCCGCCGGCGCGCTGCAGCGCCGCGAAGATGGCGGGCTCGGGCCAGGAACCCCGCTCGATCTCGACGCCCAACCCGGCCGGCAGCGCCCGCGGCGTGTTCTCCTTCAACCCGCCGCCGGTGATGTGGGCCAGGGCGCGCACGTCCACCGACTCGCGCAGCGCGCGCACCGCGGCGAGGTACGAGCGGTGGGGTTCGAGCAGGAGGTCGGCGAGCGGCGCGTCGGTGCCGGGCAGCGGCTTCTCGTAGTCCAGCTCGTGCTCGGTGACGATGTGCCGCACCAGCGAATAACCGTTGGTGTGCAAGCCGTTCGAGGGCAAGGCCAGCACCGCGTCGCCGGCGCGCACCCGCGAGCCGTCGACGATGCCGTCGCGCTCGACCACGCCGACGATGAAGCCGGCCAGGTCGTAGTCGCCCAGCGCGTACAGCCCGGGCATCTCCGCGGTCTCCCCGCCCACCAGCGCGCACTGCGCCTCGCGGCACGCGTGGGCCATGCCCTCGACGATCTCGGCCAGCTGCTCGGGGCGCAGCTTGCCGGTGGCGAAGTAGTCGAGGAAGAAGAGCGGCTCGGCGCCGCAGCAGAGGATGTCGTTGACGCAGTGGTTGACCAGGTCCTGGCCCACGCCGCGATGCCGCCCAGTGGCGATGGCCACCTTGATCTTGGTGCCGACGCCGTCGGCGCTGCTGACCAGCACCGGCTGGCGGTAGCGCGCGGTGTCGAAGGCGAAGAGGCCGCTGAAGGCACCGATGCCGCCGAGCACCGCCGGCGTGTGCGTCGAGGCGACGGATCGCTTGATCAGGGCGACCGCGCGGTTGCCCTCGTCGATGTCAACGCCGGCGTCGGCGTAGCGCAGGTCGCCCAAGACGGCCGCCCTCTGGTGCTCGCGGATCGATGGCGCGCGACGACCTCGACGGAGGGCGGCGCGGCGCGCCGGTAGTGTACCGGGCGCGGCGGTCAGGCGCGGACGGGCTGGGCCAGCTGGGCGACGAACTTGGAGAGGCGGACCAGCTCCTGGGCGACGGGGTGGTCGGGCTGGTCGATCACCGCGGGGCGGCCCGAGGTGGTGGCGCGGTGGAAGACGGGCAGCGAGTGGGGGATGTCGACGGGGATGCGGCGGCGCAGGAAGCCCTCGACCCGGTCGCGGGTGAGGTCGGGTGACTGCACCGTCTCGTTGAGCACCAGCAGCTGCCGCTCCTCGGGGATCTCCAGGTCGCGGAGGATGTCGAAGAGCGTCAGGGTGCGGCGCAGCGCGGTGACCTCGGGGGTGATGACGATGACGATGCGGTCGGCCAGCGCCAGCGCGGTGAGCGCCGGGTCGGAGAAGCCGGGCGGCACGTCGAGGACCACCATGTCGTGCATCGCCCGCAGCGTGGTGACCAGGGCGTTGACCCCATGCTCGCCGACGCGCAGGGCGTCGACGGGGCGCCGCGGCGCGCCGAGAACGCGCAGGCCGGAGGGATGGCGGGCGAAGTAGTCCTCGGGGGCGACGCCGCGGGGGTCGGCCTCGATGGCGTGGATCAGCTCGTCGGCGCCGGCCCGGGGCGGGACGTCGACCAGCATGGGCAGGTCGCCGTACTCGAGGTCGAGGTCCACGGCCACGGTGCTCAGCGCGCCGGGCAGCGCCACGGCCAGGGCGACGTTGGCGGCGATGCTGCTCACCCCCGAGCCGCCCTTGGCGCTGGTGACCACGATCACCTGGCCGCCGGCGTGGTGGGGGCGGTCGGGCCGGCCGTCGCGGACGGTCTCCAGCACGTGATGGATGCGCGCCTCGACCAGGTCGAGGTCGAGCGGCTTGGGCAGCACCTCGTCGGCGAAGTCCATGCCGGTGGTGACTGCGCCGTTGGGCTTGGCGCTGAAGAGCAGGACCGGGATGTGCCGCGTCCCCGGGTTGCGGCGGATGGTGCGCAGCAGCTCGACGCCGTTCATCTCCGGCATGTAGACGTCGGTGAGGATGGCGTCGGGTTCCTCCTGGCGGAGCAGGTGCCAGGCCTCGATGCCGTCACGCGCCATCTGGACCTGATGGCCACGGCTCTCGAAGAAGCGCTTCATCTGCTTGCGCAGGGACGCGTCGTCGTCGGCAATGAGCAGGCGCATCGCTCGGCACGCTACCACCGCCGGGCCACCACCGGCGCACAACGCGACACGTTGGATACCAGGCTTTGACGAAGTGGCGGGGCGCCGGCTGTTCGGCACCCCGCCACTGCTCGGTGTGGATTGCCGCTTGCTAGGCGGCTCCCGGTCTAGGGAGTCGGGTCAGGGAACGACCCGCCGAAGATGTCGCTGTTGCCGAAGTTCGGCGGGCAGTCCTGCTCCGGCGCCGGCTTGGGCACGCTGGTGTCGCCGGTCTGCAGGGCCATGCGCCAGGCGTCGACCGCCGGGCAGTCGGCCGCGTCGCGGGCGTCGTTCCAGACCGCCGCGCCGTAGTCGCGGGTGGCGGCGGCATAGACGTAGTCGCCGAGGAACTCGTCGGTCAGCGCGTTGGCGCTGGAGCCGCGCGGGTCGCCGGGCTGGCCGCGGCCGAGCTCGGTGAACGCCCCCGTGGCGGTGGCCGGGCTGGTCGAGGAGTCGGCGTGGGTCACCACCCCCACCAGGGTGCGCGGGTCGGTGGTGTTGGTCCGGAACGGCGTGGTGAAGGCGTTGTAGACGACGTAGACGTCGGTGCCGTTGGGCGAGATCGCCGGCGCGGCGTAGAAGCCACGGTCGCCGGCCGCCTCGATGGCCCGTGGCGCCGCCCAGCTCGCGCCGTGGTCGGTGGACTCGGTGAAGTAGACGTGCGGCGCGGTGATGTCGCCGCTGACGAAGCTCATGACCATGCGGTCAGTGGCGTCGGCGCCGCTGGGCGCGCCGTTGGCGATGTCGACGCTGGGCGCGGGCGCGAGGTCGCTGCGGGCGCCGGCCACGCCGTCGATGACGGGACGGCCCTGCACCGGGTCGAAGAGGCCGGGCTGGGTCACCGGGCCGACCACCGGGCGCGGCGTCGACCAGGTCTGGCCGCCGTTGCTCGACACCGACATCAGCTCGAAGTCCTGCTTGCCCGCGTTCTGCACCGTGCCGATGCCGAAGACGTAGGCGTTGCCGTGGCTGTCGGTGCGGATGGTGCAGCCGTCGGTGGGGTTGCGCTGGCTGTTGTCGGCGGCGGCGCTGACCTGGTGCTGCTGCCAGGTGTTGCCGCCGTCGTGGGACACGGCCACCTGCAGCGGCGCCGGCGCCGCGTTGCCCTTCTCCTGGCCGACGAAGGATGCCCAGCAGACGTAGACGGTGCCGAAGAAGGGACTGCTCGAGGCGTTGTCGGCCCAGACCTGCTCCTTGTCGGAGAAGGTGGTCTGCGACTGCCGCGAGATCACCACCGGGGCCATCCAGGCGTTCTTGTCACCACTGGCCGCAGCCTGCACGTCGTCGCTGCGCGACACGGCGATGGCCTCGAAGCCGCGGAAGGCCTCGTTGCTGCGGGTGCTGGAGAAGTTGGCGGTGAGGTTGGCGTAGTAGAGGCGCGAGCCGTTGGCCCAGGAGAACCCGCCGGCCCCGGGCACGGGGCCGAAGGCGACCGCAGGGTCACCGTCCGAGGCAAGTCCGTTCTCGTAGTACCAGGGAAGGGTGCCGATGGGCCCGACCTGCGGCTGGCAGGGCGGGTCGCTGTCGCCGGGCACGCCCTGGCAGTTGCGCGCCGACCAGCCGGTGTAGGTCGGCTGCGTCCAGGTGGTGCCGGAGTCGAAGGAGAAGTAGACGCCGGAGACGCCCACGCCCGGGGTGAACGGGCAGGTGTTGTCCGTGCCGGCGTTGCACGCCTCCATGTCCACCTCTTCGTTGGCGCCCGAGACCAGGACGTTGGGATGGTTGGCGTCCACGGCGATGGCCGGCTCATTCTGCTTGTTTTCGGAGAACGGGGTCGTCGGGCTGCCGACGGTCACCTTGGTGTCCGGGTTGAAGGCCCGCGCCCCCATGTACACCGACCCCACGGCGGCCACCAGGGCCACGGCGGGGATGACTGCCAGCTTTCTCATGGCCTGCCCTCTGTTCCGATGCGAAGCGGGAGCCGAGTGTAGGCATGGTGTACCGGCGAAAAAAAGAGAGAGAGCGGCCGCCGTGTCGGCGACCGCCCTCTGTGGCTGCGAAGCTTGCCGGCCCTAGGGAACCGTCACCGCGCTGATGCGCGTGTCCCAGTTGGCCAGTGCCGTGCGGGTGTTGTCGCAGCGGAAGTTGGTGCGCTCGAACTGCGCCAGGGTGCAGCTCTGGCCGATGTACTCCGAGGCGATCCACACGGTGTTGCCGACGGCCACCGCGGCGCCGTAGTCGCCCCAGCGGGGACGGGTGGTGCCGGGCGGGTTGCCGAACAGCTTGTAGTTGCTGAAGCCGTCGTCGGGCCCCTGGCCCATGGCGGCGATGTGCACCGCGCTGACGCCGTCGTTGCCGACGGTGGCGTAGCCGGCGCTCGGGTAGTAGTCGGTGCCCGCCACGGTGAAGGCCATCACCCCGGTGCCAGCGGCGGTGAGGCCGATCGCCGGGTAGGTGAGGTTGTCGTTGCCCAGGCCGACGTAGCCCTGGTTGGCCAGTGTCGAGGTCACCGTGCCGGTCGCGGTCGACGGCCCGACGGTGAACCACTCGATGCCCGCCTGCTTGGCCGAGCTGATCTGCAGCGCGGTGTCGAGCGCTCCCCACAGCTTGCCGTTGACCCAGGTGACCTGCTGCATGCGGGTGTCGTTGCTGTCGAGGTTGGCCGACTTCTCCGCGAAGGGATCCTTGATGCCTTCCAGGAAGCTGCTGCAGGAGTTGTTGTTGAGGCAGTCGCGCAGCGGCTGCGGGCCCGACTTCTGCTCCGCCGAGGGCGGCGGCGCGTAGAGGCCGACGGTGTTCACCGTGTTGCTCAGGGTCAGCGCCGGGGTACCGCTGTCGAGCGAGCTGGTATTGGTCAGCGCCCAGGTGAGCAGCTGCGTCGACGGGTGCGCCGTGCTGGTGCCGTCACCGGTGTCGTGCGCCTCGGCCGCCGCGTTGCTGCTGAGGAAGTACTCGGTGCCGCCCGCGGACGGGTCGCCACCGCCGCCCGGCGTCTGCGACGGCCACAGCGTGAAGCCGTTCAGCGCGAAGCCGAAGGTGTCCATGCCGTGCGTGTTGAACTGGGTCACGCCGATGGTCGCCGAGCCCGAGGCGAGCTGCGCCTTGGAGATGGCGTAGACCTGCGCGCCGATGAAGTTGTTGCCGAACAGCGAGTATTCGTTGGTGGTGATGTAGATGCCGTTGGCGTCGCTGCCGATGTGCGGGTAGTCACCCAGGCAGGCGTTGGGGTTGGTGGGCAGCGGCGTGGCGGTGTCCTGGTTGGGCTGGCAGTGGTGGTCGGGCGTGCCCTGGGTGCCGTCGTCCTGCACCGGGATGCGGTAGATGGTCCAGGCTCCGGTGGGATCGCTGGTCTGGCTCACCGCCAGGTCGATGTGGTTGGTGCCGGTGAAGTGCTGGGCGCCGTCACTGCCCGGGTGCGGGAAGGTGTCGATGGTCAGCACGTCCATGAACCAGCGGCCCGTCGCCGCGTCGTAGATGCAGCTCGGGTCGGTCACGAAGGGACCGAAGGTCGGGTTGCTGCCGCGGATGATCGCCGGGGCGTAGCCGTAGAAACCATTGAGCGCCTGCGGCGGCGTGACGGCCGCACCCGACGTCGTGTACACGCGCATCACGTCGTTGACGGTCTCGAGGACGCGGGTGTTGCCGTTGCCGTCGGAGCCCGCGCACAGGCCCTGGTCGGGCGGCTCCAGGCTGAACTGGTTGCCGCCGGCGGTGCTGCCGAAGCGGTTCTGGAAGTGGTTGAGACCGTCGAAGCTGGCGGTCAAACCGGGGGTGGAGGTGGTCACCGGCTTGGGTTGGCTGATCGCCCCCACCGCGGTGCCGCCCGGACCGCTGTTGCTGCGGTCGGTGCCGATACCGCCGTCACCGCCGACACCCGGGGTCTCCCAGCTGTCCACCGCGGTGGTGCTGCTGGTCACGCTGCCGCCGAAGCCGGCGGTCCCCGAGGCCGCGATCTCGCGTGTGCTGCCCGTCGACGCGGCCACCGAGACCGGTCCTGTGCTCATCGCCGCTGCGACGATCGGAACTGCGGCCACCCCGACCGCCAGCAGGCGCGCACGCGCGAATGTACGTCTCTCAGTCATTGCTGCCCCTGTACTCCCGTTTGTGGACCTGCTCGTCGACGCCCCGGATTTGCACGGTCGGAGCGGAACCTGACAGTAACTCGCCGCATTCCCGATGTCCAGCGGGAGCACCTGTCTGCCGCCTGTCGGTGGTCAGCTCTCCAGGGCGAGCTTGTCCATCTCCAGCTGCTGCGGCACCTGGAGGGGATAGGCGCCGTCGAAGCAGGCGAAGCAGAAGCCCTCGCCGCTCTGCTGCTGCACGGCGCGCTTGAGGCCGTCGATGGTGAGGTAGCGAAGGGAGTCGGCGCCGATCAGCTCGGCGATCTGGGGCTCGTCGTGGTGGGCGGCGATCAGCTCGTTGCGCGAGGCGATGTCGATGCCCATGAAGCAGGGCCAGACGATCGGCGGCGAGGCGACCCGCACGTGCACCTCGGCGGCGCCGGCGCGGCGCAGCTCCTGGACGATGCGGCGCGAGGTGGTGCCGCGCACGATGGAGTCGTCGACCAGGACCACGCGCTTGCCCTCCAGCACGTGGCGCATGGGGTTGAACTTGAGGCGGATGCCCGCCTCACGCAGGCGCTGGTTGGGCTGGATGAAGGTGCGCGTGATGTAGCGCGACTTGATCATGCCCTCGACGTAGGGGATGTTCGAAGCCTCGGCGTACCCGATCGCCGCGGGGGTGCCGCTGTCGGGCAGGGAGATGACGATGTCGGCGGGGCAGGGTGCCTCGGCGGCCAGCTCGCGGCCCATGTTGACCCGCGACTCGTAGAGCGAGCGGCCCATCATCACGCTGTCGGGACGGGCGAAGTAGATGAACTCGAACGAGCACATCGCGTGGTGCGGCACCGGCTTGTTGATGCTCTCGCTGCGCACCCCGGCGGAGTCGACGACGACGATCTCGCCGGCCTCGATCTCGCGTACGAAGGTGGCCCCGACGACGTCGAGGGCGCAGGTCTCGCTGGCGATGATGTAGCCGTTTCCGCCAG
>CAZCJX010000103.1:0-5835 GCA_964499205.1 uncultured Actinomycetes bacterium
CTGCTCGTCGTTGGCGAAGTGCGAGCCCTGCAGCCGCTTCTGGCGCATCCACAGGTAGCGCAGGTCGACGCTGGCGAGATATCCCGTGGTGCCGGCGCAGACCACCACCATGCCGCCGTTGTCGACGACCACGATCGAGGTGGGGATGGTCGACTCGCCGGGATGCTCGAAGACGATGCGCGGTGAGCGCCGCTCGCCGAGCACGTCCCAGATCGCCTTGCCGAAGGCGCGCACACCGGCGAGCCACGCGTTGTAGCGGTCGGTGTCGCGCCAGTCGGGCATGGCGCCCCAGTGGTCGAACTTGCGGCGGTCGATGTAGCCGACGGCGCCGAGCTTCTTGCAGTACTCGCCCTTGTCCTCGCCGCTCACCACCGCGATCGCCTTGGCGCCCTTGGCGGTGGCGATCTGGATCGCCTGCGAGCCGAGGCCGCCGCTGCCGCCCCAGATCAGGACGACATCGTCCTTTTCCACGGTGTGCGGCGGCCAGCCGCAGAGCATGCGGTAGGCGGTGGCGCCGACCAGCATGTACGCGGCGGCGGCGGCCCAGGGGAGGTTGGGCGGCTTGGGCAGGCACTGGTGGGCCTGCACCAGGGTGTACTGCGCGAACGAGCCCCAGTTGGTCTCGTAGCCCCAGATGCGGTTGCTCGGCGCGATGATCGGGTCCCTGCCCGCCTTGACCCAGGGATCGTTGGCGTCCCAGATGCCGCAGTGCACGACCACCTCGTCGCCGACCTTGACGTTGGTGACGCCCTCGCCGACCGACCAGACGATGCCCGAGGCGTCGCTGCCGCCGATGTGGAAGGGCTCCTGCGCCCCCGCCTTCATGCGCGCGGCGACGACGTCGACCGGCTTGCCCAGCGACGCCCACACGTTGTTGTAGTTGACGCCGGCGGCCATCACGTAGACCAGCGCCTCGCCCGGGCCGGGCCGCGGCGTCTCGATCTCCTCGACGGCGAACGCCTGCTGCGGCTCGCCGTAGCGCTCCGGCCGGATCACCTGGGCCAGCATCCGCTCGGGGACGACACCGAGTGGCGGCATCTCGCCGAGCTTGGTTCCTTCCAGTTTGTCGAGCATGAAACCTGTCTCCTCCACGCCTCATCGACGCCGTCGCAGGGCGGTCGCCGTGCAGGCGGACGATACACGGACAGCCCCGTTTTCCGCTGCCGCACCGCGTCATGCCGGGTCGGTCAGGAGCCGGCGGCGGTCTCCGTGAAATAGCGGGCCCGGTAGTGCAGCAGCGCCGGCATGGTGAGCACCACCGCGCCCAGGCCGACCAGGCAGAGCACCCCGCCGCTGACGATCGCCGCCGCCGGCGAGAAGGCGGTGGCCACCGAGCCGGCCTCGATGTCGCCGAGGCTGGGGCCGCCGACGACCACCATCGAGTAGACCGCGGAGATGCGCCCGCGCATGTTGTCGGGCGTGATCGTCTGCATGATCGTCGAGCGCGCCACCGCCGAGAAGGCGTCCGCTGCGCCGCCGACGGCCAGGGCCACCATGGCCATCCACAGCGATCGGGCCAATCCCAGCCAGATCACCGATACGCCCCACACCGCCACCACGGTGACCACGACGCGGCCCTGGGCGCGCGTCCGCCCCACCCAGCCGGCGGTCAGCGCCGCCACCACCGCGCCGACCGCCGGCGCCGAGGAGAGCAGGCCCAGCCCCACAGCCCCACTGTTGAAGACAGAGGTGGCCAGAACAGGGTAGAGGGCGCGGCGCATGCCGAAGACCATGGCCACGATGTCGGCGGCGAAGCTGCCCAGCAGGACGCGCTGCTGCACCACGTAGGCGAGGCCGCGGCGGATCGACTGCACCACCGGCTCGCGCTGCGCGCCGTGCGGTGGCTGCGGCGGCAGGGCGACCAGCGCGGCGATGGCGGCGCCGAAGGTGAGCACGTCGATGAGGTAGCCGGGGCCCAGCCCGACGGTGGCGATGATCACCCCGCCCAGCGCCGGGCCGATCAGCAGCGAAGTCTGGAAGGCGGCGAAGTTGAGCGCCAGCGCGCTGGCCAGGTGCTCGGCGCTGACCAGGTTGGGGATCGTCGCCGAGCGCGCCGGCTGGTCGACGGCGGAGAAGGCGGCGATCATCGCCGCGGTGGCGTAGAGGTAGCCGACCGAGCCCCAGTGCAGGAAGGCGCCGGCGGTGAGCACCGCCGAGCACCCCGCCAGGCAGGTGTTGGTGACCAGCAGCAGCCGGCGGCGGTCGACCATGTCGGCGATGGCCCCGCCCATCAACGACAGCGCCACCAGCGGCACCAGCTGGACCAGGCCGATGGCGCCCACCGCCAGCGACGAGTGGGTCATCAGGAAGACCTGGTAGGGCAGCGCCACCACGGTGATCTGGCGCCCCACGGTGCTGACCAGGTTGCCCGACCACAGGAGCCGGTAGTTGCGCTCGGTGCGCAGCGGCGTGACGTCGGTCGCGATGGCGCGGATCAGGCGGCGGGGACGCGCCGCGCCGGACTCCATGCCGGCCATTCTCCGGCTTCGAGCCCGAGCCCCGTCGAGCTATCCTGCCGCTCCATGCCCGACATCCCCGACGCGCTGGGCGAGGCAGCCGCCGCGCTGCTCGACCGCCGCGAGCTGATCGACCGCCCTCTCGCCGAGCGCCTCGCCGCGCTGCCCGACGACGACCTTCCCGAGCTGATCCAGCTCGCCCACCGCGTCCGCCTGGCCTGGATGGGCCCGGCCGTCGAGGTCGAGTCGATCATCAGCGCCAAGACCGGCGGCTGCCCGGAGGACTGCACCTTCTGCTCGCAGTCGGCGCGCTACACCACCGAGGTGGAGCGCGAGCCGATGCTGCCGGCGTCGCAGCTGGTGGAGCTGGCGCGGCGGACCAAAGCGCTGGGCGGCACCGAGTTCTGCATCGTCGTCGCGGTTCGCGGACCCAACGAGAAGATGATGCGCGACGTCATCGAGGCCGCCCACGCGATCCGCGCCGAGGTCGACATCGAGGTCGCCGCGTCGCTCGGGCTGCTCCGCGAGGGACAGGCGGAACGCCTTGCCGCAGCAGGGATTCACCGCTACAACCACAACCTCGAAGCCGGCCCCCGCTTCTTCCCGACGATCTGCACGACGCACACCTTCGAGGATCGCGTGCGCACCTGCCGGATGGTGGTCGACGCGGGCATGGAGCTGTGCAGCGGCGGCATCTTCGGCATGGGCGAGACCTGGGACGACCGCCTCGACCTCGCCTTCGTGCTGCGCAACCTGGGTGCGCGCGAGATCCCCTGCAACTTCCTCAACCCGCGCGCCGGCACGCCGCTGGGCGACGCCGCGCTGATGCGCCCGCTCGACGCGCTGCGCTGCGTTGCGGTCTATCGCTGCGTCATCCCCGACTCGGTGCTGCGCTACGCCGGCGGACGCGAGGTGGTGCTGCGCGACCTGCAGGCCTACGGCATGCTCGCCGGCGCCAACGGCCTGATCGTGGGCAACTACCTGACCACGCTGGGCCGCAGCGCCGAGGTCGACCTGGCCATGCTGGCCGACCTCGGCATGCCGGTGGCGGAGGCGCCGCTCACCGGAACGCGCGGGCTGATCCCGCTGACGCCGGCGTAGTCGCCTCCTGGCGCTACTGGCCCAGGAAGTCGGCGTCGCTGAGCAGTCGCGGGTTGGACGGGTCGGCGCCGATCATGTTGCTGGCGTCGATGCCGGCCTGGTACTCGTTCCAGAGGTGGTAGGTGGTGCCGCCGTAGGCCAGCGAGCCGTCGCCGTTCCAGTTGGCGTAGGTCGGCGGCTGGAAGACGCCCCACGGCTCCTCCTTGTCGATGTTGAACCACGTCGACTTGCGGAAGCCGTTGGCGGCGAGGTAGCTGAAGTAGTCGTTGATCCACTGCGCCTTGTGGTACGTGGCGTTGTCGGCGGTGCCCACCTCGTCGACGGCGAGCGGCCTGCTGCTGATGGCGCGCAGCCGCGACGCGGTGAGGCCGAACACCGCGGACGGTGAGGCGGTGCCGCCCCAGTTGTAGCCGTCGATGCCCACCCAGTCGACGTAGGCGTCGCCGGGGAAGAGGTGTTCCATCAGGCCCGTGCCGCGCGTGCTGCTGTAGTCGTCGCAGCCGTTGGTGTCCGCGTCGCCGGCGTTGACCGAGAAGTCCCAGGCCAGGCGCGTGCTGTCGAGGCCCTGCCCGGTGATCACGTCGTGGATGTGCCGCCATGCGGCGACGAACTGGGCCTCCTTGGAGGCCAGTGAGCTGCAGCTCTCCGGGTTGAGCGGGGTGATGCCCTGGACCTGCACGTCGTCGCCGTCCCAGGCGGGCATCCAGTTGAACCAGTCGCCGTTCATCTCCCAGGCCAGGCGCAGGTAGGCGCGGCGGTCGTCGGCGGTGCCGTAGACGCCGTCGGGACCGGCGAGGAACTGCTTCATCTCCTGGGCGAAGCCGATCAGGTAGGCGTCGAAGGCGCCGGCGCCGACGGTGGTGTCCATGGTGGTCGGGTTCCAGCTGATCGAGGGAACGCTGCCGCCGTTCCAGATGCCGGGCAGGGTGCGCTGGAACAGCGTGGCGTCGCTCTCGCCCCAGCCCGCGTAGGTGTTGACGATGGCGTCGCGCCGGCCCTCCCAGCCGATCTCCACGCCGTCGTACGACTGCTGGGTGCCGGTGGGATCGGATTCACTGCCGCAGGTGCTCGGCCCGGTGGAGCAGCCGATGCCGCGGTACTGGCCGAAGAGGATGCCGGCGGTGGGATGCGGCGGCGGCGCGGTGTCGTTCCACTGCCAGGTGTCCGCCGCGTTGCCGCTGGCGGTCTGCCCGCCGAACAGCACCACGGTGCCGCCGGCGCCTGCCGATGTTGCGGATGCGTACTGTCGTGCCGACGGCGTGGTGAAGCTGGCCAGGGTCCAGCGCTGGCCGTCCCAGGTCCAGCTGTCGCTGTCGGTGCTGGTGGCCGGGTAGCCGCAGCAGCCGCCGCCGAAGAGGACCAGGCGCGATCCGGCGGCGTCGTAGGCCAGGGCCGCGCCGCTGCGCGCCGGCGGTGCGGGATAGGGCGAGAGCTGCGTCCAGGCGCCGTTGTGCCAGCTCCAGGTGTCGCCATCCTCGGTCGATGCGACGCCGAAGCCGCCGAAGAGCACCACGTTGGAGCTGGCGTCGTCCGTGGCCATCGCCGACTCGACGCGCGCGCTCGGCGAGACGGCGCTGACCACCTGCGCCCAGGTGGTTCCGTTCCAGGTCCAGGTGTCGCCCAGCGCCTCGCCGTTGTGGCCGCCGAAGAGGAGGAGCTGGTTGCCGCTGGGGTCCCAGGCCATGTTGGCCAGCTGGCGGGCCGACGGGCTGGTGGCGGGATGCAGCTCCGTCCAGGTGCTGCCGTCCCAGCTCCAGGTGTCGCCGAAGAACTGCAGGTTGCCGCCCATCGAGATGACCCCGCCGAACACGATGACGCGGCCGTGCAGCCGGTCGTACGCGGCGCCGGCGGCGGCCCGCGCGGGCGGGGAGGTGGCGGGATGCTGCTGGGTCCAGGTGGTGCCGTCCCACGTCCAGGTGTCATTGAGCACGCCGCTCGAGCCCTGGCCGCCGAAGAGCAGCACGTCGCCGCGCGCCTCGTCGCGAACCATGACGGCCCGGTTGCGGGCCCCGGGGCCGGTCGAGGCCAGCTGCGTCCAGGAGCCGCTGGAGGCGAGTGCGGCGCGCGGCGCCGCGACCAGCTGCGGCAGGGCGGTCAGCGATGCGACGAGAAGCGCGAGCAGGGCGCGCCGCCGCGCCCGACGTCCGACGAGTGCCATGTGCACGTCCCTTCCTGTTGCCGAGCCCTTCCCGCGCCGGGAAGTGTAATCGAGCGCCTACGGCCCGGCCAGCTCCAGCGCCGTGGCGGCCATGCCCAGCATGCCGAAGCGCAGCGACTC
>CAZCJX010000103.1:5935-8765 GCA_964499205.1 uncultured Actinomycetes bacterium
CGGCCAGCTCCAGCGCCGTGGCGGCCATGCCCAGCATGCCGAAGCGCAGCGACTCCTCGTCGATGGTGAAGTCAGGAGCGTGGTGCATCGGGGGCACGGACGGGCCCGGCGCGGCGCCGACGAAGAAGTGCACGCCGGGGATGCGCTGCAGGAACATGCTGACGTCGTCGCTCGGCGGCATCGGGGGCAGGTCGAGGACGCGGTCGGCGCCGAGCACGGCGGTGCTGGCGCTGCGCCACGCCTCCACCGCGCCGGCGTCGTTGACCACCGCCGGCACCGCGGTGGGGAGGTCGGTCTCCACGTTGACGTCGAACTCGGCAGCAACCCGGGTGCACAGGTCGTGCAGGCGGTCGCGGGCGGTGTCGTACTGGTCGTCGGTGAAAGTGCGGATGGTGCCTTCCAGGGTGGCGTGGCGCGGCACCACGTTGGCGGCGGCGCCCGCGCGGATGATCCCGGCGCTGCAGGCGCAGCTGACGTCCTCGTAGCTGAGCTCCTCGACCACGTCGGGCAGGCCGCTCGACAGCGCCGAGACGGCGAGCACCACGTTGCCGGCGGCGCCGGCCATCGAGCCGTGGCCGCCGGCGCCGGTGAGCAGCAGCCGCAGGTACTGCGCCTGCGACATGGCGATGCCGGCGCGTGCCCCGATCAGCCCGGTGGCCAGCAGCGAGGCGAGGTGCAGGCTGACCATGCGGTCCGCCGGCGCGGTGTCGAGCACGCCGCCGCGCAGCATCTGGGTGGCGCCGCCGTTGCCGGCGAGGTCCTCCTCGGCGGGCTGGAAGAGGAACACGTAGGAACCGGGCAGCGACTCGGCGCGCTGCGCCAGGGCTGCGGCGACGCCGAGCAGGATGGCGGTGTGCCCGTCGTGGCCGCAGGCGTGCATCACGCCGTCGACGGCGGAGCGCCAGGGCACGTCGACCTCCTCGACCAGGGGCAGCGCGTCGAGGTCGGCGCGCATCAGCACGCGCTGGCCGGGCCGGCCGCCGTCGAGCCGGAACACCGCGCCGGTCGGCGTCGGGCAGGGCAGCTCGGTCAGGCCGAGGGCGCGCAGGCGGTCGCGCACCACCGCGGTGCTGCGCTCTTCGCGATGCGACAGCTCGGGATGCGCGTGGAGGTCGCGGCGGATGTCGACGGTGTCGTCGAAGCGCGCGTCGACCAGGGCGCGGATGTCGTCGGGGGGCAGGGGGAGGGGCACGGCGTCAGTGTGCCCGACGCCGTGCCGTCGCCGCCCGCGGCGCGCCGAGGCTCAGCGGCCCTCGGCCGCGCTGAGGATCTCGGGGCGCAGGCCGGCGAACTTCTTGAGGTAGTCGGCGCGCTCCGACTTGAAGCGCTCCACCAGGGTCTCGTACTCCTCGACCCGGCCCTGCCGCTCGTACAGCTTGCGCGGCTGGAGCAGCTCCTCGTCCTCGATGCCGGGCACCGAGGTGGCGATCTCGTAGCCGAAGTCGGGACAGCGCTCGAAGGTGATGGTGCCCTCGGCGATGGCCTTGACCACCGCGCTCGACGTCGGGATGGTCATCTTCTTGCTGCGCTCGTCCTTGGCGCCGCCGCCGATGCGGCCGGTGTTGAGCAGGAAGACCTCGAAGCCGGCGTCGTCGAGCAGCTCGAGGAAACGGTTGCCCTGCATGGCGTGGAGCAGCGGGAAGAACGGGTTGGTGCCGGGGACGCGCAGGAACTTGCCCATCTCGTCCTTGCCGCCGGCGCTGGTGCCCTGCGTCTCGCCGAGCATGAAATAGGCCGCCGCTTGCTCTCGATCGAGGCGGGCGACGGCCGGGATGATGTTCTCGTTGCGGTTGAGGATGAGCAGCTGGTTGACCTTCCTCACCTCGCGGGCATCTTTGGCGATGCCCAGCGCGGCCATGCGGAAGACGGCGCGGCCGTTCTGCGTGTAGGAGGTGTCGAAGAAGTCGACCTCACCCCTGTCGTTCTGGGAGACGTTCTCCAGGTAGGCCTCGGGCTTGGTGACCGCGCCGTGGATGGCCGGCTCGTCCTTGGGGTCGAGGGCGAAGGTCTTGGCGAAGCAGCCGTTCTCGGTGGCCACGATCTTGCCGCCCGGGTAGAGGGCGACGAAGTCGTCCTGCACCGGCTGGCTGTTGTTCTGCCGGGTGAAGGTGGTGGTGGTCTTGCCGGTGCCGCTGAGGCCGACGATGAGCATCACCTGCTCGCCGCGCTGGGTGGGGATGACCTTGCAGCCTGCGTGGAGGGCCAGGCCGCCGCGGTCGTAGGTCAGCGCGTTCCACATCCGCAGGCCGCCCTTCTTCGACTCGCCGAAGTAGTCGGAGTTGAGCACCCGGGTGACGCCGTGCTCGAGGTCGACGGCGATGACGCGGTCGTTGGGGAAGCCGGGCGCGGCCAAGTTGGGCGTGTAGATGACGGTGAGCTCGGGCTCCCAGTCGGGGCCGCCGGCGCCCTCGTTGTCGAAGTAGAGCGCCTGCTGCATGCCGGCGATGTTGGCGTTGCTGGCCTCGATGAACAGCCGGGCGGCGACGCGGTGCTGCGGGTCGTTGCCGATGTAGCCGTCGATCACCAGCATGTCCTGGCCGGCGATGTACTCGTCCTGCATCTGGGCGATGCGCTCACCCTCGGTGCAGGTGATGGTCTGGTCGCTGTGCTTCTCGGGGGTGTCGGTGACCACGTAGGTGCTCGCCTTGCTGCGCGAGTCCACCCGCGTCTGCACGTTGAGGTTGTCGTACACGGTCCGCCGCGCGTTGGGCATGCGCGCGGTGAGCTGCTTCAGCTCCTCCGGGCTGGGGTTCCACCGGACCGATCTGGCCCGGGGGAGCGTTGCGCGGCGGGA
Source organism: uncultured Actinomycetes bacterium (assembly GCA_964499205.1). GTDB lineage: Bacteria > Chloroflexota > Dormibacteria > Aeolococcales > Aeolococcaceae > DASRDZ01. The sequence continues at coordinate 8,730 of CAZCJX010000103.1, forward strand.
ACGGATGACTTCGGTCATGACACCTCCACGACTCGG
>CAZCJX010000104.1:0-6024 GCA_964499205.1 uncultured Actinomycetes bacterium
GGGCACGGGTCGGCGCCCCCGAGCGGCCCGGTGCGGACGGGCGCCGCCTCGCCTCGGCCGACGCCGCACCCGTCCGCCGTGCCCTGGGCGGCGCTGCCCCCGGGCGGCATCGTGGGCGGGGCGACCCCGCCGGCGGTCGCCTCCCCGCCCATCCCCGTGCCACCGGGCACTCCGGCCTGCCGGTCGACCCAGCTGGACGGGGTCTTCCTGGGCAGCAGCGCCGCCGGGGGCAACACCAACTTCCTGGTCGGCCTGCGCAATCGTGGCAGCACGGCCTGCGTGCTCTCCGGCTACGCCACCGTGGCCGTCCTCTCCAGCTCGGGCGCCGTGCTGGCCCCGAGCGGAGGCCCCGAGGGCCACGGGACGATGTTCGACGACTGGCCGGTGGTGCAGGTGCTCATGGTGCCCGGCACGCCTGCCTACCCCACCGCCGCGCCGCTGCCGCTGCAGCCCAGTCGCGGCCAGGCGGTCATGAACATGGCCTGGTACGACTGCAGCCAGCCCGCCGCCCACACTCTGCGCCTCGACCTGCCCAACGGCGGGGGCCGCCTCGTGGTGCCCTTCGATGTCCGCGCCGCCATGTCCCCCGCGTGCGTGTCCGCGCAGTACCCGCTGCGTACCCTCGCCGTGGGCACGCTCAGCCCGGCGACCTTCACCTGGCCGCCGGCGCCGCAGACCATCCAGGTCCGCGTCCGCGTCTCCGCTCCCGCGACGGTCCGCCGGGGGTCGACCCTGGTCTACGACGTGACCGTTGCCGACGACGACAGCGTGCCGTTGCTGCTGCAGCCGTGCCCCAGCTACGTCGAGTACCTCGGGACCAAGCAGGCGGTGGGCTCCTACCTGCTCAACTGCGCGCCGGTGCAGTCGATTCCGGCCGGCGGGCAGGTCACCTTCGAGATGCACCTCGACGTGCCGGGATCCATGCCCCTCGGGCCGACGCTGCTGGCCTGGACGATCGAGGACGAGCGCGTCGCCGAGCCCTCGGACACGGCATCGATCACCGTGGTGGGATGAGGCGATCCGGCGCGCCTGCGCGACGCCTGAGCCGCGGCCGCTAGCCCGCCGCCACCACCGGCCTGCGCCGGCGCGCCGGCCGTCCCTCGACCCCGCGCTCCCTGGCCGCAGCGCCGCGGCGCGCAGCCTGGGCATCACCACGCGCCGTCCGCCGCGAAGCACGGACGCGCTGCGCCGCCGCACCCCGCTGCAGCGCGGCGAGCCGCTCCTCCGCCACCTCCCGCTCCCGCCGCGCGATCGCCTCGCGGTCGCGCCCGAAATCGGTCTCCCGGGCGAACTCCAGCACGGTGCGCAGGTACTCGTCGACCGCCGGCGCCTCGATCCCCCGGGGCTTCAGCAACGCGTCGGCGTGCCGGGTGTCGAAGCGCGATCCCAGCAGGAAGTACGGCAGGTACACACGGAACGAGCGCGCGTACCGTCCCCACGGTCCCACCGTCGCCGCCCGCACCGCCAGCGGCCAGACGAGACGGTCCAGCGGCGTCGACAGCATCAATGGCGGCGCCACGCCGAAGGTCGCAGCGGCGACCTCGCCGATGGCTCGGGCGGTGGTCGCCTTGCGCCCCGCCGCCAGGGTGTACGTCTGCCCCGGCTCGCCGGCGCCGAGCACTGCCTCCACCGTCCCGCGCGCCACGAAGTCGACGGGCACCAGGTCGACGGGCAGGTCCGGCCTGGCGGGCGCATAGCGGAAGACGCCGTCGGCGAACATCCGCAGCGGCCAGTACACGACGTTGAAGCCGCGCGTCGCGCCACTCGACGAATGGCCGACGACGATCGAGGGCCGCACCACGGTCACCGGCAGGTCGCCGGCGCCGTAGCGCACCGTCTGCTCGGCTTCGAACTTGGTGCGTTCGTAGGTGTTGCGGAAGCTCTGCCGCTCCTCCAGCTGGTCCTCGGCGAACACGCCGCGATACCGCCCGGCGACGAACGCGGTGCTGATGTAGCCGAATCGCTGCAGCACACCGGCGCGGGCACCGGCGTCGGCCAGCGCCAGCATCTCCCAGGTGCCGCGCACGTTGATGTCGCGCGCCTGCTCCAGCGGCAGCGCGAAGCGCACCGACGCCGCGCCGTGCAGGATGTGCGTGGTGGTGTCGACGAGTCGCGACGCCACCGACGGAGTCAGGCCGAGATGCTCCTCGGTGAGATCACCGCGCACCGCCGTGACGCGACGGCGCACCACCTCCCAGCCGCCCTCGCCGAGCATCCGCGTCACCACGGCGCGCAGGCGTTGGTTCGCCTCGGCGTCGTCGCGGGCGCGCACCAGGCAGTTCACCTGGGCGTCGCTGCGCGCGAGAAGCTCGTAGAGGATCTCGCTGCCGACGAAGCCGGTGACCCCGGTGAGCAGGACGGTCGCGGACATGGCCGATCCTCCTGATGCGAGCGCGGCCAGCCTATCGACGCGCCCCGGAGGGTGTCAATTCGTCGGACAGGGGGGCCTGTCGGGACCGATCTCAAGCTGAGTGGGTTGCTATCAGATTTGGTGTCACCCTAGACTGCGCTGCCATGGCGACGCAGACACGCACGCGCGGCTCCGCCACCACGGCGGGCATCCGCCGCCGCACCCCGGCACCCGGCACCATGGGCGGCGGCCTGCTCGGCCGCGTCGCCGGGTCGCTGGCCATCGAGATGCGCCGCCGCGTCCCCCGCGCCGACCTCGACGAGCGCGACCCCGACTACATCCGCGACAACCTCCCCTTCCTCTGGATGCTGAGCAGCGTCTACCTGCGCAGCGAGGTGCGCGGCCTCGACAACATCCCCGAGGAGGGCCCGGTGCTGCTGGTGGGCAATCACTCCGGCGGCAACATGATCGTCGACACCTTCGTCTTCACCCTCGCCTTCATCACCCGCTTCGGCGTGGAGCGCCCCTTCTACCAGCTGGCCCACAACCTGGTGCTGGTGCTCGGCCGCTTCATGCCCTGGGTGCCCAACCTGCGCAAGTTCGGCACCGTCGCCGCGGGACACGAGAACGCCGAGCGCGCCCTGCAGGCCGGCGCTGCAGTTTTGGTCTACCCTGGCGGAGACTACGAGACCCACCGTCCCTCCTGGGAGTCGAGCCGGGTCGACTTCGGCGGGCGCAAGGGCTTCATCCGCCTGGCGCTGAAGAACGGCGTCCCCATCGTTCCCGTGGTCGCCATCGGTGGCCAGGAGACGGCGCTGTTCCTGACCCGCGGCGAGCGGCTCGCCCGCCTGCTGCGCCTCGACCGCATGTTCCGCCTCAAGGTGCTGCCCATCTCGCTGGCGCTTCCCTGGGGACTCAACGTCGGCGACATGCTCACCCACATCCCGTTGCCGGCCAAGATCACCGTCGAGGCGCTGCCGCCCATCGACCTGCGCCGGCAATTCGGCGACAACCCCGACGTCGACGCGATCTACGACCACGTCGTCGGCACCATGCAGGACGCGCTGTCGCGCATGGCGTCGCAGCGGCGCTTCCCGGTGGTGGGCTGACGGCATGCGCATCGACGAGAGCATCACCCTGCGCTGCCGTCCCAGCGCGGTCTGGAAGGTGGTCGGCGACCCGGCCAACTACGCGGACCTGGTCAGCGGCGTGACCCGCTGGCAGCCTGTCCGCCGCACCTCCGCGCCGGGCGTCGGCGCGCGCTACGCGATGCGCATGCAGGTCGGCGCGGCGGAGATCGGCGGCACCGTCGAGGTGGTCGAGTACGCGCCGTGCTGCGACATCGCCTGGAACAGCGTCACCGGCATCGACCAGCGCGGCCGCTGGCGGCTGCGCGAGGTCGAGCCGGGCGTCACCCGGGTGACCCATCGCATCGCCTACCAGGCGCCCGGCGGCGTGTGGGGACTGATCGCCGACCGCGTCGCCGCGGGCCAGGTGCGCAGCAACGTGCGCGCCACGCTGGGCGCGCTCCGCGACCGCTGCGAGAGGAACGGCGAGCGTGATCCCGGTCGCGGCACCGTCGATCCCGTCGGCACCGCGCGCCAGCAGGTGGAGGCGCTGCGCGTCCTCGCCGGCTCGGGACTGCTCCGCCCGGTGCGCCCCGACCGGCTGCTCGGCGCGGCGCTGTCGCTGCATCACTGGGGCATGACCATCCCCGGCGGCTTCGCGGCGTCGGCCGCGCTGCATCCGCAGGACATCGCGGTCATCGACGAGCGCGGCTCGCTGACCTTCGCCGAGCTCGACGCCGAGAGCAACGCGCTGGCCAACGGGCTCGCCGCGTCGGGCATCCGCGAAGGCGACCACGTCGGCCTGCTCTGCCGCAACCACCGTGGATTCGTCACCACGCTGGTGGCGCTCAGCAAGCTGGGTGCCGACGTGCTGCTGCTCAACACCGGCTTCGCGGCGCCGCAGCTGGTCGAGGTGCTGCGCCGCGAGCACGCCGTCGCCGTGGTGCACGACGAGGAGTTCACCTCCCTGGTCGGCGAGGCGCTGCCGCCCAACCGCCGCTTCGTCGCCTGGGCGGATTCCGGCGAACGCCAGCCCGACGTCGAGCGACTTGTGGCCGAGAGTGACCACAACGAGCCGCGGCCGCCGGAGCGGTCGAGCCGCATCGTCATCCTCACCTCGGGGACGACCGGCGCGCCGAAGGGCGCGTCGCGCGGGCAGCCGCGCACCGCCGACCCACTGCTCGCCATCCTCTCGCGCATCCCGCTGCGCGCCGGCGAGCGGACCCTGATCGCCGCGCCGCTGTTCCACGCCTGGGGCGCGGTGCACCTCGGCCTCGGCGTCCTGCTCTCCTCCACCCTGGTGCTGCAGCGCCGCTTCGACCCCGAGCGCACCCTGGCCGCCATCGAGCAGCACCGCGTCACCGCGCTGGCCGCGGTCCCGGTGATGCTGCAACGCATCCTCGACCTGCCCGACCACGTGCGCCGCCGCTACGACACCTCGTCGCTGCGCGTCGTCGCCGTCAGCGGGTCGGCGCTCTCCGCGGACCTGGGACGGCGCTTCATGGACGAGTTCGGCGACGTGCTCTACAACCTCTACGGCTCCACCGAGGTGGCCTGGGCGACCATCGCCACCCCCGAGGACCTGCGCGCCGCGCCCGGCTGCGCCGGCCGTCCCCCCTTCGGCACCGTGGTCCGCCTGCTCGACGAGCGGGGCCACGACGTGGCGCCGGGCAGCACCGGCCGCATCTTCGTCGGCAACCAGATGCTCTTCGAGGGCTACACCGGGGGCGGCGGCAAGGACATGGTCGGCGGCCTCATGGCCACCGGCGACGTCGGCCGCTTCGACCCGGACGGACGCCTCTTCGTCGAGGGCCGCGACGACGAGATGATCGTGAGCGGCGGCGAGAACGTATATCCCGCCGAGGTCGAGGAGGTGCTCGCCGCCCATCCCGACATTGCCGAGGTCGCCGTCGTCGGCGTGCCCGACGACGAGTGGGGGCAGCGGCTCAAGGCGTTCGTCGTCGCCCGGCCCGGCACGCGCCTCGGCGCCGACCAGGTGAAGTCGCACGTGCGCACCCGGCTTGCCCGCTTCAAGGTGCCGCGCGACGTGGAGATGGTGAAGCAGCTGCCGCGCAACTCGACGGGCAAGGTGCTGAAGAAGGAGCTCGCCCACCCGGCCGCCCACGCGTCGTCCGCCGCGAGCAGCAGCGCCTCTCGCCAGACGAGCACTTCTTCTCGCTCTCCGCGGCGGAGCGGCACTCCTCGCCCGGCAGGCACCTCGTCTCGCTCTCCCCGACGAAGCGCCACCTCTCGCCCGGCAGGCACCTCGTCTCGCTCTCCCCGGCGAAGCGGCAGTTCTCGCCAGGCAAGTACCTCTTCTCGCTCTTCCCGGCGAAGCGCCACCTCTCGCCCGGCAACCGACTCTTCTTCCTCTTCCCCCGAGCGTCCGCCGGCGCGCCGGACAACCGGCAGCACGCGCACGACGACCGCGACGCGCACTACCCGCGCCGCGCAGAACTCTCGCTCGCGAGCGAAGTCCAGGCCTCCCGCCCGGGGTGGCACCCGGAGGGGCTGAGCCCCTCCCTCCCCTCCCTCCACCTTGCTTTCCCCCGGCGGCAATGCCAGCATGGCTGACGCTCGCCGCAGCCCTCTCCCGCTCATCCCTCG
>CAZCJX010000104.1:6124-8751 GCA_964499205.1 uncultured Actinomycetes bacterium
GCGGCAATGCCAGCATGGCTGACGCTCGCCGCAGCCCTCTCCCGCTCATCCCTCGCGCTCCGCGACGAGCGGCCGCCGGCCGCTCCGGCGGCCCGTCACCGGTCGATTCGAACCCGTAGGACCCGCGTGACGTACCCCGCGGGCCGCGGGCTGGAGGGCTGCCCGTGAAACAAGCGGTTGCGTTGACCGTGAACGGCCGCACGCGGGAGGACCTGGTCGAACCGCGCACCCTGCTGGTCCACTACCTGCGCGAGGTCGCCGGGTTGACCGGCACCCACATCGGCTGCGACACCAGCCAGTGCGGCGCCTGCACCGTCCTGCTCGACGGCCGCGCCGTCAAGTCGTGCAGCGTCTTCGCGGTGCAGGCCGACGGACGTGAGATCACCACCGTCGAGGGCCTGGCCGAGGCCGGCACGCTGCACCCGGTGCAGCAGGCGTTCTGGAACGAGCACGGCCTGCAGTGCGGGTTCTGCACCCCCGGCTTCGTGATGGCCACCGCCCACCTGCTCACCGAGAATCCGTCCCCCAGCGACGACGAGATCCGCAAGGGGCTGGAGGGCAACCTCTGCCGCTGCACCGGCTACGCCAACATCATGCGGGCGGTGCGCTCTGCGGCGGACGCGATGGGAGGCGCCGCGCCGGCGCCCGCGACCAGCGCGGCGGCCTCGAGCCAGCCCGCGGCGACGGCGGGGGCCTGAGCCATGGCCGTCACCCAGATGATCGGCGCGCGCATCCAGCGGCGCGAGGATCCCAGGCTGGTCAGCGGCCACGGCCGCTACGTCGACGACATCCACCTCAACGACATGGCGCACATGACGGTGGTCCGCAGCCCGCATGCGCATGCGCGCATCGTCAGCATCGACGTCACCGACGCGCTGCATGCGCCCGGCGTCGCCGCCGTCTACACCGCACGCGACTTCAAGGACGTGCTGGCCGGCGCGCTGCCGGTCACCAACGCCTTCGTGCCCGACAAGAAGCAGGTCCCCGACCAGTACCCCATCGCCTCCGGCGAGGTCGTGTACCAGGGTGAGCCGGTCGCCGTGGTCGTCGCCGACGACCGCTATCTCGCCGCCGACGCGGCGCAACTGGTCGCCGTCGACTACGAGCCGCTGCCCGCGGTGATGGACCTGGAGAAGGCGATGCAGCCGGGAAGCCCGCTGGTGCAGACCGAACGGCCCGACAACATCGCCTGGGACACCACCTTCGCCGCCGGCGACATCGACGCCGTCTTCGCCGAGGCCGACGTGGTGGTCAAGCAGCGGATCACCCAGCAGCGCCTCTACCCCATCGCCATGGAGATGCGCGGCTGCATCGCCGAGTACGTGCCCTTCGAGAACCGGATGACCCTGTACTCGTCGACCCAGGTGCCCCACTTCCTGCGGCTGTTCCTCTCCGGCTCGCTGGGCATGCCGGAGGCCAACCTCCGGGTGATCGCGCCCGACGTGGGTGGCGCCTTCGGCAGCAAGCTCCGTCCCTATCCCGAGGAGTATCTCTGCGCCGCCGCGGCCAAGCTGACCGGGCGCCCGGTCAAGTGGAACGAGGAGCGCAGCGAGAACCTGGTGGCCACCACGCATGGGCGGGGCCAGGTCTTCGACGTCGAGGCGGCGGCGCGGAACGACGGCACCCTGCTCGGCCTGCGTCTCACCCAAATCCTCGACGTCGGCGCCTACCACGGCGTCTTCGGCGCCTTCCAGGTGGTCGCCTGCCTGATCGCCGGCGGCTGCTACGGCTGGAAGGCGATCAACGCCCGCAGCATCGGCGTCTTCACCAACCGCACCTCCACCGACCCCTATCGCGGCGCCGGCCGTCCCGAGGGCACCCACCTCGTCGAGCGCGCCGTCGACCTGGTCGCCGCCAGGCTGGGCATGGATCCGGCCGAGGTGCGCCGCAGGAACTTCGTCCACGACTTCCCCCACACCAACAACTTCGGCCTGGTCTACGACTCCGGCGACTACGACAAGACCCTCGACCGCGCCCTGGAGATGGTCGACTACGCGGCGCTGCGGCGGCGCCAGCAGGAGCTGCGCCAGCAGGGGCGCTACATCGGCATCGGCCTGTCCACCTACGTGGAGATCTGCGGCCTCGGGCCCAGCGCCGCGACGCAGCCGGCGGCGGGAGTCGCGCTGGTGGAATCCGCGGTGGTGCGCGTCCATCCCACCGGCTCGGCCACGGTGGTCGTCGGCACGCACGCCCACGGCCAGGGCCACGACACCACGTTCTCGCAGATCGTGGCCGATACTCTCGGCATCCCCTACGAGTCGGTGGAGATCCGCCACGGCGACACCGCCGATTCCCCCTTCGGCTACGGCACCTACGGCTCGCGCAGCCTCGCCGTCGGCGGCATGGCCATCCTCAAGTCCTGCCAGAAGGTGGTCGAGAAGGCGCGCACCCTGGCGGCGCACGTCTTCGAGGCCGCCGAGGAGGACATCGTCGTCGATCGCGGCCGCTACTACGTGCGCGGCAACCCGGGCGACGCCAGGACCCTCCCCGAGCTGGCCTTCGCCACCTACGGCGCCGGGCTGCCCGGAGGGCATGGAGCACGGCCTCGAAGCGGTCACCTACTTCGACCCGCCCAACTTCGTCTGGCCCTTCGGCGCCCACGTCTGCGTGGTCGAGGTCGACCCCGA
>CAZCJX010000105.1:0-8697 GCA_964499205.1 uncultured Actinomycetes bacterium
GAAGATCGGCTACCCCGTGCTGATCAAGGCCAGCGCCGGCGGCGGCGGCATCGGCATGCGCGTCGCCCGCGACGAGGCCGAGCTGCGCAGCAGCATCGAGGCGGCGCAGAGCACCGCGCAGCGCGCCTTCGGCGACGCCACCGTGTTCCTCGAGCGCTACGTCGAGGAGCCGCGCCACATCGAGATCCAGGTTCTGGCCGACTCGCACGGAAACGTCGTCCACCTCGGCGAGCGCGAGTGCTCGATCCAGCGGCGGCACCAGAAGATCATCGAGGAGTCGCCGTCGCCGGTGATCACGCCGGAGCAGCGCCGGGCGATGGGTGAGGCCGCGGTCACCGCGGCCAAGGCGGTCGGCTACGTCAACGCCGGCACCGTCGAGTTCATCTACAGCAAGGGCGAGTTCTTCTTCCTGGAGATGAACACGCGACTCCAGGTCGAGCATCCCGTCACCGAGTGGGTGACCGGCATCGACCTCGTCGTCGAGCAGATCAGGGTCGCCGCCGGCGAAACGCTGCGCTTCACCCAGGACGACGTCAGGCAGCGCGGCTGGGCCATCGAGTGCCGCGTCAACGCCGAGGACTGGCGCCACGACTTCCGTCCCGCGCCCGGCCGCATCACCGGCTACCACGAACCCAGCGGCCCCGGCGTGCGCGTCGACTCCGGCATGGTCGGCCCCACCACCATCCCGCCCTACTACGACCCGATGATCGCCAAGCTGATCACCTGGGGCGAGGATCGCACCCAGGCAATCGCGCGCATGCGGCGCGCCCTGCTGGAGTACGGGATCACCGGCGTGACCACCAACATCCCGTACCACCTGGCCATCGTCGACGAGCCCGACTTCATCGACGGCAAGCTGTCGACCCACTTCATCCCCGAGCACCCGCACCTGGTCGAGAACGCGGAGCGCTGGGAGGAGAGGCGCGCGATGTTCAGCCGGGCGCTGCGCGATCCCGCGCGCGTCGCCGCCATCGGCGCGGCCGTCGCCGTCACCCTGTAGCGCTCGGCCGGAGGCGCGCATGGCGGAAACTCGCCTGCTGGTGCCGGCGGTGCTGCGGCCCTTCGGTGAGCACTTGGCCGCAATCGTGCAGGCGCGTCCCGGCGATATCTGCGTCGACATCGGCAGCGAGGGCGGGGTGATGCCCGCGTTGCTGGGACGGGTCGCCCGCCTCTGCATCGGGATCAGCGACGACGCGGAGGCGCTCGCCGACACGCGCGACGAGCTCTCGCTGCTGCATCTCGCGCACACCGCACTGCTGCGCGCCCGTGCTGACGCGCTGCCGCTGCGCGACGGCTGCGCCCAGGTGGTCACCGCGCTGTTCTCGCTGCCGCAGCAGCCGAATCCCGCCGCCGCACTGCGCGAGATGCTGCGCGTCCTCGACCCACATCGCGGCCGCCTCGCCGTCGCGATGTGGAGCGAAGCCGGCGCCGTCCCCCACCTCGCCGCCGCACTGGCCCCTGGCGCGCCAACCAGCAGCGCGGCCGCGGGTGTCCACGCCTACGGCCCCCCGCTCGCAGCCGAGCACCTGGTCGAGCAGGCCGGCGGCGCCGATCGCCTGCGCGTCTCCCGCATCCACGACGTGGTCCGCTTCGACGGCCTCTCCCACTGGTGGGCGGCCGTCGCCGATGACCCCTCCCAGCCCATCCCGCCGACCGCCGAGGAGCAGCTCGGCCCCCACATCGCCGCTGACGGCACCATGCGCATCCCCTGCGAGGCGGTGGTCCTCACTACCGAGCCCACCGACACCGCCGACACCACCGACCAGGAGAGCCCCGCCCGGCCGTAGCCCCTAGCTGTGGATGCTGGTCGAGTAGCCGCTGGCGAGAGCCTGGCCGGCCACGTCGCGCAGGGCGGTGCTGACGCCCAGCGTGAGCGGCCCGCCGGCGGCGTCGAGGACGCGGATCACCGCGGTGCGGCTCTCCACGTCGTAGCGGACGTCGGCGGGCAGGGTCACGCCCCTGGCATTGCTCAGGGTGATCACCGAGCCGGTCACCGTCGAGGGGTCGAGGTCGCTGTCGAAGGCGATGCGCACCACCAGGGCGGACTGCTCGCGGGCGGTGGAGATGTGCACCACCTGGGGACCGGCGGGCTCACCGGCGAAGTCGCTGATGCTGGCGGCGGTGACCTGGAAGGGCTGGCCGGCGGCGGGGCGCACCAGCTTGAGCGTCTCGTCGGCGAAGGAGGCGACCAGGCTGGCCTGCGAGGGGTCGCGGACCAGGCGGACGTCGGCCACCACGCTCTGCGAGGCGGGGTCGAGCGCCGCGGTGATGACGTAGGAGCGGGTCACCCCGCTGGGGGTCAGGGTGGTGTCGACGCTCAGTCCGCCGCCGGCCAGCGACTGCAGGGTGCCGAGATCGTGGCCCAGCTGGGCGGCGACGAAGCGGTCGAGCAGGGCCGCGGCGTCGGCGGGCACGGCGTCGGCGGCCGGGGTGGTGGGTGCGGTGCCGGGGATCAGGGCCGCCGCCGCCACCACGCCGTCGGCGGTGGGCCGCAGGAAGGCGATGCGGTCGCCGCTGGCGGAGAGCACCGGGGATTGCACCGGCTGGGCGTCGCCGACGGCAACGGTGTCGCCGGACGCCACCGTCACCACCCGCAGCGCCGGGGTGGCGCCGTCGCCGTGGGCGAGGGTGTAGGCGAGGCGGACGCCGGAGCCGTCGAGGGCGAGGTTGGCCAGGCTGTCGCCGCTCTGGGCGGCGGTGGGCACGGTGGTGGGTGCGGCGCTGCCGTCGACCGGCATGACGTCGACCACCGGCACGGCGCCGCTCTCGTCGATCCAGGCCACCGTGGACCCGTTGCCGCTGAAGGCCGGGAGCTGGCGGATGCCCTGCAGCGGGTGGATGGTCCCGGTGGCCAGGTCCACGAGGTGCCCCACCGACTCGGGGGAGGGGGTCGAGGAGTCGGACGGGCTGGGGGAGGCGGCGGCGTCTCCGGTGGGTGCGGCACTGGGCACCGCGCTCGGCGGCGGGCCGACGTAGACCACCTGCCCGCCCGGGGCGAAGGCGAGATCCTGGCTCTCGCCGATGCGCAGGCCGCCGACCGGCCGGGTGCGGCCCTGCAGGTCGACGCTGCTCACCTGGGAGCTGGCGCTGAGGTAGAGCAGGCTGTCCTCGCCCGACCAGGCGAGGGGGGAGCTGGCGTCGGCGGAGTGCACCAGCACGGTGGGGCGCGTGCCGTCGGCGCGGGCGACCACCAGGTCGGCGACGTCGCCGTGGGCGACCAGGTAGGCGAGGGAGCGGCCGCTCGGCGAGTAGGCGGCGACGGTGGCGGCGGGTCCGAGCACCACCGGCCCGCCGGTGGCGAGCTGGAGCAGGCGGAGGTCAGGCGCGCTGGCCTGGGGGGACGCGCCGGCGCCGGCGCTGGCGCTGGCGCTCGGGCTGGGCGACGCGGTGGCCGCGGGGGTGGGTCGGTTGCCCCGGCCGGTGTTGCCGGTGGCGCCCGGCAGGCCGACGGCGGCGGAGGGCAGCCCGACGCTCGGCGCCCCGGAAACCCCCGGGGTGGGCGAGGCGGCAGAGGGCAGCTGGCCCGAGGTGGCCACCACCGACCCGTCGGGCGCGATGAGCACCCGGCTGTCGCCGTTGACCGGGCCGAGCTGCTGCGGCTGCAGGGTGGGCGGCTGGGCCGGCGCCGCGCTCGGCGTGGAGTTGGGGGTGGGCGCGGTGCCGAAGGTGATGTGGATGTCGGTCGCCGCCGCGCTGCGCCCGCTCGCCGTCTTCACCGCGGTGTGCGGGATGGTCACGGTGTAGGGGGTGTTGGCGGCGAGGTGGTGCAGCGGGGTGATCACCAGGGTGGTGCCCTCCCAGCGCGTCTGCACCGACGTCGCCGGGTGGATCTCCAGGTTGTGCTCGATGGCGGTGTGGTCGACCGCCTCGCTGAAGGACACGCGGATGACGTCGTTGGGGTCGACCTGGTGCTGCTCGGCGACGTTGGCGCGCACCGACACCGTGCGGCTGTCGTTGGGGTGGTACATGACCGTGGTCACCACCACCGCGGCGATCATGGCGACGCCGAGCGCGGCACCGCCCCCGGCGAAGAACCCGGGCCGCGGGCGCAGCCAGCGACCCAGCCCGCGCGGCCGCAGCTCGCGGCTGGCGGCGTCCATCAACTTGGCGCGCAGGTAGGGCTCGAAATGGGGTCCCACAACGGGCACGGGGCGCGAGGCGCGCACCGTGCGGGCGAGCTCGTAGAGGTCGGGGTCGTCGCCAAAGATGTCGGCCAGCTCGGGGTCGTCCCAGCGGCCCATCCGCTCCAGCGGCCCGTGCGGATCGATCGGCCCGGCCATCTACACGTGCTCCGTGGTGGCGCTGGGGCCGGCCACGCCGGGGCGCTCGATGCCGAGGCGCTGGCGCACCCCGATCATGCCGCGGTGGATGAGCAGCTTGATGGCGCCCTCGCTCTTGCCCATGATCTCGCCGATCTGGGCCAGCTTCATGTCCTCTCCGAGCTTCAGGGTCATCGCGGTGCGCTGCTGTGCCGGGAGGGAGTCGATCGCGGCCCAGATCCGCGCCGCCTCGTCGCGCTGGGCGACGCGCTCGTCGAGCGGGGTCTCCTTGTCGGAGACGCCGATGGCGGCATCGAGGTCCTGCTCAGGACGCTTGCTGCGGTAATGGTCTGCGATGGCATTGACGCTGATCTGGTAGAGCCAGGCGCTGAACGGGTGGCCGCTCGGCTTGTATCGCTGGATCGCCCGGAGTGCTTTGAAGAAGACCTCTGAGGTGACGTCCTCGGCCACGTCCTGCTCGCGCAGGCGGCTGTAGACGAACCGGTAGATCTGGGCGAAGTAGTGGTCGTAGAGCTCCCCGAATGCCTCGGCGTCGACCTTGGCGCGCTCGACAAGCTGGTCTTCGTACGCCCGGGGCAGCGTCATGGTGTGGGACTCGGGCGTTCGTGACCGGGGAACGCTGCGCCGTGCTGGGGGGTTACGCGATCAGGCACGAACCTGCTGCTGCTGGCTGGTTGGAACCCCCGCACGCTCCAGGCCACCGCCGCTGGCGGCCGGCGCGAGTGGCTCGCCGGGGGCGGGATGGGACGGCTCGACAGTATAGGTGCGGACCTTCCGGGCGCCGTGCTCCGCTGCCGGCCGTAGAATCAGCACACGTGATCCGCCGCTACACGCCTCCCAAGATCGCTGACGTGTTCAGCGAGGAGTCGAAGCTGCGGCGGTGGCTGGACGTGGAGCTGCTGGCCTGCGAGGGCTGGGCGGCCATCGGCCGCATTCCCGCCGAGGAGGCCGCCGCGGTGCGCCGCGACGCCCGCCTCGACCCGGCGCGCATCGCCGAGCTGGAGGCCGAGCAGGGGCACGACGTCGCCGCCTTCGTCTCCCAGGTGCAGGAGACCCTCGGCCCCGAGGGGCGGCACTTCCACCTCGGCCTCACCTCCTCGGACATCGTCGACACCGCCCTGGCCACCCAGCTGCGCGACGCCGCGGCGCTGATCGACGAGGACGCCGCCGCGCTGGAGGAGGCGCTGCGCGACATGGCCGTGCGGCACCGGCTCACCCTGATGCCCGGGCGCACCCACGGCGTGCACGCCGAGCCGCTCACCCTGGGTGTGAAGCTGGCCAACCACTACGACGAGGTGCGCCGCTCGCGGGCCCGGCTGGCAGCGGCGGCGCGCGAGGTCGCGGTGGGGCAGATCAGCGGCGCTGTGGGCACGCACAACAGCGTCTCGCCGCTGGTGGAGGAGCACGTCTGCCGCGGGCTGGGGCTGGAGGTCGCGCCGGTGGCAACGCAGGTGCTGGCCCGCGACCGGCACGCCGCGTTCGTGTCAGCCCTGGCCATATTGGGCGCGGTGCTGGAGCGGCTGGCGACGGCGATCCGGCTGATGCAGACCACCGAGGCGGGGGAGGTCGAGGAGCCGTTCGCGGTGCGCCAGAAGGGGTCCTCGGCGATGCCGCACAAGCGCAATCCGGTCTTGTCGGAGCGCATCTGCGGCATGGCCAGGGTGCTGCGCGGCTACGCCATGACGGCGCTGGACGACGTGGCGCTGTGGCACGAGCGGGACATCTCGCATTCGTCGGCGGAGCGGGTGATCCTGCCCGACGCCTGCGCGCTCACGTCGTACATGCTGCAGCTGGCAACGCGGTTGGTCCGCGGGCTGCGCGTGCGCCCCGAGAACATGCTCCGCAACCTCGACTTCGGCGGCGGGCTGATGTACTCGCAGCGCGTGCTCACCGCGCTGATCGTGGTCGCCGGCTGGCCTCGCGAGAAGGCGTACCGCACCGTGCAGGGGCTGGCGCTGGAGGCCCGCGAGGGCCGCGGCGGGTTCCGTGAGCTGGTGCGAGCGTCCGACGAGGTGCGCGCTGCGCTGACCGACGCGCAGCTGGATGCCTGCTTCGACGTTTCGGCCTATCTCGCCCACATCGACGACACCTACCGGCGGCTGGGGCTGCCGGTCGTGGAACCCAACGGGGCCTCACCCGCTGCCGCGGAGCGGCCCGAGGTCGCCGTTGAAGCCGGACTAGGTGGAGGGAATCTCTAAAGCCATGCCGACACTGGTCAGTGCGCGCGCCGACAACCTGCAGGTCTTCCGCCGCGGCAAGGTCCGCGACACCTTCGACTTGGGCGACGGTACCCTGCTGATGGTTGCCACCGACCGCATCTCCGCGTTCGACGTGGTGCTGCCCACGCCCATCCCCGACAAGGGCGCGATCCTCACCCAGATGTCGCGCTGGTGGTTCGACCGCACCGCGCACATCACGCCCAACCACCTGCGTCCCGACGACGCGGCCACCCTGCCCGCCGAGGTGCCGTGGGACGAGTGGAAGCTGCGCTCGATGCGGGTGGCCCGGGGCGAGCGCATCGACATCGAGTGCGTGGTCCGCGCCTACCTCGCCGGCAGCGGCTGGAAGGAGTACAAGCAGCACGGCACATTGGCCGGCGAGCCGCTCCCCGCGGGACTGCAGAACTCCTCGAAGCTTCCCGAGCTGCGCTTCACCCCCGCCGCGAAGAACGACGTCGGGCACGACGAGAACATCTCGCGGGCCCAGCTCGCCGACGCCGTCGGCAGTGACCTGGCGCAGCAGCTCGAGGACGTGTCGCTGCGCCTCTTCGAGTACGCCGCGGCGGAGAGCGCCCGCGCCGGCCTGATCCTGGTCGACACCAAGTTCGAGTTCGGCTGGGTGGACGGGCAGCTGACCCTCATCGACGAGGTGTTCACCCCCGACTCCTCGCGTTACTGGGAGGCCTCGACGTACCGCGAGGGCGTGGACCAGCCCAGCTTCGACAAGCAGTTCGTGCGCGACTACCTGGAGACGCTCGACTGGGACAAGACGCCGCCCGGCCCCGAACTGCCCGAGGACGTGGTGACCGGCACGCGCGACAAGTACCGCGAGGCGGCGCGACGGCTCTGCGGCATCGAGATCGCATGATCTACGCGGTCGAGGTGGCGGTGACCCTCAAGCCGGTGGTCAACGACCCGCAGGGCCTGGTGGTGCGTGACGGCCTGCGCCAGCTGGGTTTCTCGCAGGTGCGCTCGGCGCGCGTCGGCAAGGTCATCGCCCTCGAGCTCGACGCCGAATCGGAGGCGGCTGCGCGCGACGACGTGGTGCAGATGTGCGAGAAGCTGCTGCGCAACCCGGTGATCGAGGATTACCACATCGAATCGGTGACGGCCTCCGCCGCGGCGGGGGCGGCCAGCTGAGCCGCATGCGCTTCGGCATCGCCGTCTTCCCGGGCACGTGGAGCGACCGCGACTGCGCCCACGCCGTCGAGCTGGACGGCCACGAGGCGGTGATGCTCTGGCACAAGGAGCGCGACCTGCGTGGCGTCGACTGCGTCATCCTGCCGGGCGGCTTCTCCTACGGCGACTACCTGCGCACCGGCGCTGTCGCCCGCTTCGCGCCGCTGATGGACGCGGTGCAGGAGTTCGCCGCCAGCGGCGGGCTGGTATGGGGCATCTGCAACGGCTTCCAGATCCTCTGTGAGGCGCACATGCTGCCCGGCGCGCTGGTGCGCAACGCATCTCTGCAGTTCCGCTGCGAGCCGAGCTGGCTACGCATCGAGACCACCGACAGCCCCTACACCACCGCTCTGCGTTCCGGCCAGGTCCTGCAAATACCCGTCTCCCACGGCGAGGGCCGCTACGTCGCCGACGAGGCCACCCTAGACCTGCTCGAGGAGCAGCAGCGGGTCGCCTTCCGCTACGTCGCCCCCGACGGCGGCCCGGTCGGTGAGGCCACCCCCAACGGCTCGCTGCGCGACATCGCCGGCATCCTCAACGAGGGCGGCAACGTGCTGGGCATGATGCCGCACCCGGAGCGCGCCTGCGAGCCGCTGCTTGGCAGCGCCGACGGCATGGAGTTGGTGCGCAGCGTCGCCACCTCCCTGTCGCGCACCGCCTCCTTCGCATGACCGACCTCGCCCAGATCCCCTCGGAGCGCACCCTCCAGGAGGTGGCCCTCACCGCCGACGAGTACCGCCTCGCCGTGCAGATCCTCGGCCGCCATCCCAACGACGTCGAGCTCGGCATCATCGGCGCCCTCTGGTCGGAGCACTGCGGCTACAAGACATCCAAGCCGCTGCTGAAGAAGCTGCCCACCACCGGCCCGCGAGTTCTGCAGGGACCTGGCGAGAACGCCGGCGCCGTCGACATCGGCGAAGGCCTGGCCGCGGTGTTCAAGATCGAGTCGCACAACCACCCCAGTGCCATCGAGCCCTACCAGGGCGCGGCGACCGGGGTCGGCGGCATCCTCCGCGACG
>CAZCJX010000106.1:0-8546 GCA_964499205.1 uncultured Actinomycetes bacterium
CTTGTTGAAGTCGCTGTGCGCGTCGCTGCGGTTGAGCAGCAGCAGGATGCGCTCGCTCTCCACGTTGAGCGAGTCGAGCACCTTGAGGGTGAGCTTGGTGTCCTTGATGGCGGGAATCGTCAGCGCGCTCATCACGATGACCCGCGACGCCTGCTCGATCACCTCGAGGTTGAGCTCGGTGAGATGCGAGGCGGTGTCGACCACGATGAAGTCGAAGCTGCGGCGCAGCTCCTCCATGATCGCGCGCAGGTGCTCGGAGGTCACCAGGTCGGCGAGCTCCGGGCTGATCGGCGCGAGCAGGACCCGAACCCCCTCGGGGCCAGAGGCCAGCACGTCCTGGACGAAGTCGGGATCGATGTGGCCGGGTGCGTCGGTGAGGTCGGTGATGCTGCGGCTGTGGTCGAGGTTGAGCAGCACACCGATGTCCCCGAACTGCAGGTCGAGATCGACCAGCGCGACACGCGCGCCGGTCTCCATGGCCAGCGCCACGGCGAGGTTGGACGAGACCACGGACTTGCCGATGCCGCCCTTGCCGCTGAACACGACGAAGATCTCGCCGCGCTCGGCGCGCTGTGGCGCGGCGGCGCCGGCCGCGTTGGCCGGCGCCTTCGCCAGGTACGACTCTTTCTTCTGCTCCAGCTGGTGCACCCGACGGATCGAGGCGATCAGCTCGTCACCGGAGAAGGGCTTGATGAGGAACTCGCGGGCACCGGCCTGCATGGCCCGGCGGAGGTAGTCCCGCTCGCCCTGCACCGACATGATGACCACGGGCGAGCCGGGGACCTCCTGGGCCAGCACCTCGGTGGCCTGGATCCCGTCGAGCACGGGCATGTTGACGTCCATGAGGACCACGTCCGGGTGCAACCGGCGTGTCTCCTCGATCGCCTTCTTCCCGTCCGCGGCGGTGCCGCACACCTCGATGTCGTCCTCGAAGCTGAGCAGCTTCTGGAGATTCTCGAGGGTGCTCGGGATGTCGTCGACGATGAGAACGCGGATCATGCGCAGGCTCGGCTCTCTGTCGTTGTGGTGACCGGGGCTATCCTACGCCGGCTCAGTGGCTCGGGAAGAGCTGGCTGAAGCTCTGGCCGGAGACGCCCTGGTCACCCTTGTTGGGCGCGGTGAACTGCGGCACGTCGACGAAGTTCGGCGCGGCGGTCGGCGAGGCCTTGTCGCGAGCACGCAGCACGTAGCGCACGATGCTGGGCTGGCCGGGCTGGCCGTTGTGGTCGAAGAGGAAGGCCATCGCCTCCGCCTCGCCGCGAGGAAGCTCCACGACCAGGACGTTGGCGGCGCCGTTGCCGGCCGCCGAGTACGCCCCCACCTTGAGGATGCGGACGTCCTGGAAGGCGTAGCGCACGGTGCCGTGGCCGTCGTCGATGATCATGTCGAAGCGGTCGTCGGGCTGCACGTAGAGGCCGAAGGTGTTCAGCTCGGCCGTGTCGCTGCCGGCGCCGGCGATGGGGATGGCCATGGCCACGTTGCCCTGGTGGATGTCCAGCGGGGCGAGGCTGATGGTCGCCGTCTTGGCGCTGGCGGCGTCAGGAACCAGGAAACCGGGGGTGATCGGGGTGTTCTGCGTCACCGCCACCGAGAGGTACTTGCCGATCAGCGTCGACTCGTCACCCAGCGCGCCGGTGGGCGCCTGGTCGACGGGGTACGACTTGATGGCGAGCGTGTCGGTGGTCAGCTGCTGACCCTGCGGTAGGTCCGTCTTGGCGACGACGACGGCGACCTGCTGTCCCGAGCCGGTGCTGTTGCTGCCGCTCTTGGACACATACAGGCTGAGTCCGAAGGCGGCCGCCGCGAGCACCAGGCCCAGAACCACCATGATGATGCGGTTGTTTCTCTGCTTGACCTCGGTGGCCACCTGGGAACGTCCTCCTATCCCGGTCGAAGTGAGCCGGCTCTCCATGCCGCCGGCCGCACCGGTGTTGGTCCTGATGAATGACCCGCCTGCGGACCCCGACCCGGGGATGTTGGGGGGATGTGCGCAGGGGTTTGGCCCCATCCGGGGCCGAGAAGAGAATCGGTGCTCCCCCGCCGAGGTGAATACCTCAGGGCGGAAAAGACTTGTGAAGTTTGTAGGGGGCTGAGCCGATCAGCGGCTCGATGTAGGGCGATGAAGCGGAAAGGGGGGAGCCGCTGTTCGGCGACTCCCCCCTTGATTGCGCGTGTGCTTGACCCGCGACTTACTGGTTCAGGCCGTTGCTGATGTTCGAGAAGACGTTGTTGACCTGCTTGCCAACCACGGTCAGGATGACGATGACAACGACAGCGATGAGGACCAGGATCAGCGCATACTCGACCATGCCCTGGCCTTCCTCACGCTCCTGGGCACGAGCCATCAGCTCGCGAAGCCGAAGGTAAAGGTTGCTCAGCATCTTTGGGTTCACCTCCTTTGTTCTGGGCTTCCGGGATCGGCGGGTCCCGAATGGGCCCCGAACCTTCCGGTCGATCGCTGCGGAGTATGGAGGCGGCCGGTCGCGCATGGTGTGGTCTGCGTGACAAGCGCCGGTAACAAGGTGTGACGGGTCGTGAAGGGAAGTCCCGGCCGATGTCGGATGGTCGACGCGCGTGCACACAGGCGCATGGGCGCGCATGCACGAGCACCCCAATCTGGGTGCGGGAGGGCCTAGTACTCGAACGAGGCCCTGACCTCGGTCCCCTTGCCGATCTGCGAGCGGATCTCCAGCGACCCCTTCTCGAGGTCGGCCCGCTCGCGCATCGAGATCAGCCCCAGGTTGCGCGTCTTCCCCTGCCGGGCCTCGGTGGCGGGGACGTCGAAGCCCTCGCCGTCGTCCTTGACCACCGCCACCGCCCGGTGCGGCTGCAGGCTGAGGGTGACCTCGACGGTGCGCGCGTTGGCGTGCTTGCGGACGTTGGTGAGCGCCTCCTGGACGATCCGGAAAAGCACGGCCTCGTAGTTTCCCGGCAGCCGCCGCTCCTCGCCGACGAGGTGGAAGCGCGCCGTGATCCCCGCCTTCTCCCCCTGCTCCTTGATGAACTTGCGCAGGGTGGGCACCAGGCCGAGGTCGTCCAGGGTCATCGGCCGCAGGTCGAAGATCAGCCGGCGGGTCTCGTCGAGGGCGTCGCGCACGCCCGACTTGAAGTGGTTGAGCTCGCGCAGCACCGCCTCGGGGTCCTTGCCCAGCAGCTTCTCCAGCACCTCGGCCTGGAGCACCAGGTTGGCCATCGACTGGGCCGGCCCGTCGTGCATGTCGCGGGCGATGCGCAGCCGCTCCTCCTCGATGATCTGGAAGACCTGCCGCGACGCGCTGCGGAAGCGCGAGGCGCCCTCGGCGGCGCCGACGTCCTCGGCGACCTGGGAGAGGTCCTCCAGGGAGCGCAGCACGCTGCGCAGCGCCTCCTGCCCGGCGCGGACGTCGTCCACCCGGCCGCCCAGCTCGCGGAAGCGCTCCTCGACGGTGGCCAGGTCGATGCGCAGCGAGAGCACCTCCTGGAAGGCGTCGTCCACCTCCTGGGGCTGGAGGCGGGCGAAGTGGTTCATCACGTGGCGCCGGATCACCTCCGCCCTTTCCAGGCGATCGCGCAGCTCGGCGCGCTGCGCCTCGGACTCGGCGATGCGCTGCTCGAGGTTGGCGACAGCGGCGTCCATGTCGGCGAGGCGCTCGGCAACGAGGAACCGAGCGCTGGCGAGCGCAGCAGAGCCGGCTCGTTCGCGCGAGTCGGCCGCGGGAGAAGAACCCTTCAGACTGGTCAAGGAGAGGTCACAGGGGAATGACGCGGCCGGAGGCTCCCAAAGGGGCCCGTACACTCTAGCGCATGGCAGTCGGCACCCAACCACGCTCGGTCGTGCACGCCGCCGTCGCCGCCGTCCCCCAGGTCGAGCTGCGCCGTCGCTTCACCCCCGCCTACTGGGCGGGCCTGCGCTTCCTGCTGTTCGGACGCGCCGTTCCCGGCATCCTCTTCGGCTGCATGGGCTGGCTGCAGCTGTCCAAGGTGCTGGCCAACCTCGCAGCGCTGCGCCCCGGCGCCAGCGCCAGCACCGTCGCCGGCAGCATCGTGTCGCCGGCGCTGTACACCATGTTCTGCGCCATCCCCGCGGTGCTCTACCTCACCCGTCCCATGCCCAAGGCCCGCGACGGCCGCCTGGTCGCCCGCGGCGCCGCCTTCGCCGGCACCCTGATGCAGCTGGTGGTGGGCGCCTTCCTCGGCACCGGCCCGCTGCTCTACGCGCTGCCGCCGTTCGCCGGCACGGTGAGCGCGGTGGTCTCGATCATCTCCTTCAGCGGGGCGATCTGGTCGCTCGCCTACCTGCGCCGCAGCCTCAGCATCATCCCCGAGGCGCGCCGCCTGTCGACCGGCGGTCCCTACCGCATCGTGCGCCATCCGCTCTACTTCTTCGAGATCATGGCCGCCGTGGCCGTGCTCGCCTCCGGTCCGGGGGCCATCTCCGCGGTCTCGTTCGTCGGCTTCGTCGGCATGCAGATGACCCGCGCCCGCTTCGAGGAGCGGCTGCTGGCGAGCGCGTTCCCGGAGTACGCGGACTACGCGCGGCGCACGCGGCGGCTCATCCCGTTTGTCTGGTAGCCCCAGCGGGGGGGCGCCGCGCCAGCGACTGCGGCGGCTGAGCACTCCGGGCGGGATCTTCCTGGTCGCCGCCCTGCTGCTCTGCGGGCTGCCGGTGACCAGCTCGATCCGCGACCCCGACTTCTGGTGGCACCTGCGCACCGGCCAGCTGCTGCTCGACCACCGCGCCCTGCTCCAGACCGACCCGTACACGTACACCGCGACGGGGCACCACTGGACCATGCACGAGTGGCTCACCGAGGTGCTCTTCGCCGGGCTCAACCACCTCGGCGGGCTGGCGGTCATCGTGGTGGTGCTGTCGATCACCACCTGGCTGGGGCTGCTCTTCATCCTGCTGCGCGCGTTGCTGCGCAAGCCGGGATACGTTGCTGCCGGAGCCGGCATCATCCTGGCGACCATCGCCGGCTACCCGGTGTGGGGGCCGCGCGCGCAGATGATCACCTTCGCGCTGACCTGCCTGGTGCTGTTCCTTGTCGAACGGCATATTGCGCGCGGCGGCCGGGCCATATGGCTGCTGGTGCCGCTGTTCCTGGTGTGGGCCAACCTGCACTCGGGGTTCCTGATCGGCGCGGCGCTGTTCGCGGTGGTCGTCGGGGTGGAGCTGGTGCTGCACTGGATGGGGCGGCCGCAGGTGGAGTGGGCGCGGCTGCAAACCCTGCTGATGGTGTTGGTGGCGTGCCTGGTGATCGTCGCGATCAACCCGTACGGGCCGCACATCTACCTGTATCCCTTCGAGACCCAGGGATCGGCGGCGCAGCAGTCGCTGATCCTGGAGTGGCACTCGCCCGACTTCCACGACACCGCGGTGCGCGCCTTCGAGGCGATGCTGCTCTCGCTCGGTGTGATGGTGGCGATCACCCGGCGCATCCGGGTGCGCGACGCGGTGCTGGTGCTGGGCACCACCGCCATGGCCCTGCAGTCGGTGCGCCACATCGCCATCTTCGTCGCCGCGGCGACGCCGGTGTGGATCGAGCAGGCCGACATCGTGGGGCGTCGCCTCTTCCCCCACGTGGTGAAGCGCATGGAGCGACCTGCGAGCGCCGTGGCGGTGCGCCGGGGAATGATGCTGACCGGGCTGGTCGCGGCGATCTGCGTCGCGCTGGTGGGTGGGCAGCTCGCCGTCGCCGCGTCGGTGCGGCCGGAGTCGCTGACCTACGCGCGGATGTACCCGGTGTGCGCAGCGCGCTGGCTGGAATCTGCCCCGAGTGGCCTCAACGTGTTCAACCAGTACGGCGAGGGCGGCTACCTCACCCGCACCATCGTGCCCCACGGTGACCGCATCTTCATCTTCGGCGACGCCGCGCTGATGGGCGACTCGCTGCTGCGCATCTACGGCGACGTGGAGACGGTGCGCCCCGACTGGGAGAGCGTGCTGACCCGCTACCACACCGACCTGGTGCTCTTCGACGCCGGGACCCCGCTGGCCAACGTGCTCGCCTCCAGCTCCCGCTGGGTCGAGGTCTACAGCGACCCGTTCTCGGTGGCCTACGTGCCGGTGTCGAGCCCGCTGCGCGGCAGCCTTCCCCCGCAGCCGGTCTACACCGCACAATCCCACGACACATGCGCCCTGCTCGACCGCCTGGGCCTGGGGAGCGGAAGCTGAGCGGCATGGCCGCCGTCGCCCCCTCCCCCGCTCCGCCACGACGCGCCGCGCACGGCCTCGAACCGGAGTCGCGCGACGCCCGCGGCCTGCGCTGGGCCTGGATCCTCGGCGCCGCGGCGGTGACGCTTCCCTTCACCGTGCAGCAGCTGCGCGACCCCGACGTGTGGTGGCACCTCGCCGTCGGCAACCTGATCCGCGCCCACGGCATCCCCGCGCACGAGCCGTTCACCTTCCTCGGCGCGCCCAACCCCTGGGTGGGGCAGCAGTGGGGCTACGAGGTGCTGCTCTCGCTGATGATGCAGGTGGGCGCCTGGCTGCCCATGGTGGTGATGGGACTGATGGCCACCGGCGCCTTCGTGGTCGCGGCGCGGACGCTGCCGCGCGCAGTGCGCGTGCCCGGGTCGTTCCTGGCGCTGTCGATGGTGCTGTCCTGCCTGGTCGCGGGCTCGATCCTCGGCGTGCGCGGGCAGGTGGTCACCGTGCTCGGCTCGGCGATCACGCTGTACATCCTGATGCGCTGGCGCGACGGGTCGCCGCGGGCGGTGTGGGCGCTGCCGCCGCTCCTGCTGGTGTGGGCCAACCTGCATGCCGGGTTCATCAACGGCATCGCGCTGTGCATCGCCGTCGCCGCCGCGGTCGCGGTGTGGCGCATGGTGCAGCCGCGCAGCGCGCCAACCGCGCCGGTGCGACTGCTGCTGGGCGCAACCGCGGTGGGAGTTCTGGCCACGTTGGTCAACCCCGCCGGGGTGCACATCTACCCGTACATCGCCGGCACCTTCACCAATCCCACGCTGACCCAGGGCATCACCGAGTGGCTGTCGCCCAACTTCCACGACTGGTGGCTGCGGCTCTTCGAGCTGGAGGCGGTGCTGATGGTGGGACTGTGGGCGCTGAGCCGGCGGCCCGATCCCGTCGACGTCGTGCTCGGCATCGGCACCATCGCCATGACCCTGCAGGCGCAGCGCAATCTGCCGCTCTTCGCCATCGTGGCCACGCCACAGGTGGCCCGCTACGGCTGGGAGGCGTGGTCGGCGTGGCGGGGCGCGCCGCGACGCGCGGTCCACCGCCCGGCGGGACCGGCGCTGGTCGCCGCCCTGGCCGTGCTGGTTGCGGTCGTGGTTGGCAGCATCGTGCCGCGCACCTCGGCGCGCTCGGTGGCGCAGAGCCGCGCCGCCGACTTCCCCGAGGCGGCGGCCACCTACGTCGGCGCCCACCTCGCCGGGCAGCGCATCTACTCGCTCTACTCCTGGGGCGGCTACCTGGCCTGGCGCTTCCCCACCCAGCACGTCGTCTACATCTACGGCGAGTCCGCGGTGTTCGGCTCCGACCGCCTGCAGCGCTACCTCGACATCGACCTGGTGCGCCCCGACTGGCGCGACGTGCTGGCCACCGACGGCATGCGCGTGGCCATCGTGCCGGCCACCTCGCAGGAGGCGACGGCGTTCCTCGAGGTGGGCTGGACGGTGGACTGCCACGACGCCGCCAGCGGTGCGGTGGTGATGCAGTCGCCGCCGGGCGCGATCATCGGCAGCGGACCCACCACTCCCCCGCCCGACCCCGCCTCAGCGCCCGCCTGCTGAACGCTGCTCAGCGCGGGCGGCGCAGGCGCAGCAGCACCAGGTCAAAGAGCATGCGCGAGGCGTCGCGCACCGAGTTGACGCGCGAGGCCTCGACGTGGCGCCAGCGCACCGGCACCTCGGCGATGCTCCAGCCGCGAGCCCGGGCGCGCAGCAGCACCTCGGCGTCGAAGCCGAAGCGCATGGTGCGCAGCGGCTCGAAGCAGGCCACCGCGCTCTCCGCGGTGAACACCTTGAAGCCGCACTGGCTGTCCTGGATGCCGGGCAGCACGAGCAGCTGCAGCAGCCGGTTGTAGGTGCGCCCCATCAGCTCGCGGCGCTTCTGCTGGTGCACGTCGATCTGCGACTCGGCGAGCCCGCGCGAGGCGATGGCCACGGCGCACTGCTGGGTGAGCTGGGCGCGCAGCTTGGGCAGCTCGTCCAGCGGGGTGCTGAGGTCGGCGTCGCTGAAGAGGCGGTGCTCGCCGCGCGCCTGCAGCATGCCGGCGCGCACCGCGGCGCCCTTGCCGCGGTTGCGGTCGAAGCGGATGACCTGCAGCTGCGGCCAGTCCGCGGCCAGCGCGACGCTGCTGGCGTAGGTGTCGTCGGCGCTGCCGTCGTCGACGACGATCACCTCGTACTCCTCGCCGCTGGCGTCGAAGTACTGGCGCATGCGTCGCAGGCTTCCCGGGAGGCGGCCCGACTCGTTGTAGGCCGGGACCACGATGCTGAGCACGGGCGGTGATGCTACCGGTCTTAGGGGTGGCCGCGGCCCGACGCCGCCTCGCGCCGCTCCTGCCACCAGTAGACGGGCAGCACCGCCTGGCGGCGGAGGC
>CAZCJX010000107.1:0-8486 GCA_964499205.1 uncultured Actinomycetes bacterium
GCCGCCGAACGCCTGGATGGCGCGGTCGATCACCGTGCAGGCGACGCGCGGCGCCACCACCTTGATGGCGCTGATCTCGAAGCGCGCCCCGTCCTTGCCCACGGTGTCCATCAGCCATGCCGCCTTGGTGGTGAGCAGTCGCGCCTGCTCGATCTCCAGGCGCGACTCGGCGATCCAGTCCTGGATCACGCCCTGCTCGGCCAGCGGCTTGCCGAAGGCGACGCGCGACTTCACCCGCTGCACCATCGACTCGTAGGCGCGCTCGGCCATGCCGATGGCGCGCATGCAGTGGTGGATGCGTCCCGGGCCGAGCCGCGCCTGGGCGATGAGGAAGCCGCTGCCCTCCTCGCCGAGCAGGTTCGACGCGGGCACCCGCACGTTGTCGTAGACGATCTCGCAGTGCCCGTGGCCCTCGTCGTAGCCGAACACCGACAGCGTGCGCTTGATGGTGACGCCGGGCGTGTCGACGGGCACCAGGATCATCGACTGCTGCATGTAGCGATGCGCGTCGGGATTGGTCTTGCCCATGACGATGAGGATGCGGCAGCGCGGGTCGGCGGCCCCGCTGGTCCACCACTTGCGGCCGTTGATGACATATTCGTCGCCGTCGCGGCGGATCGAGCACTGGATGTTGGTGGCGTCGCTGCTGGCCACGTCGGGCTCGGTCATCGAGAAGGCGCTGCGGATCTCGCCCTCGAGCAGCGGCACCAACCACCGCTCCTGCTGCTCCGGCGTGCCGAACTGGGCCAGGATCTCCATGTTGCCGGTGTCGGGCGCAGCGCAGTTGAGCGCCTCGGGGGCGATGAAGCTGCGTCCGGTGATCTCGGCGAGCGGGGCGTACTCCAGGTTGGTGAGACCGGCGCCCCATGTGCTGTCGGGGAGGAAGAGGTTCCAGAGGTTGCGCCGGCGCGCCTCGCGCTTCAGCTCCTCCATCACCGGGGGGCTCTTGTGGGGATCCCCGCCCGCCTCCACCTGCTCGCGGAAGACCCGCTCCGCGGGGTAGACGTGGGTGTCCATGAAGTCGAGCAGCTTCGACTTCAGCTCCTTGACGCGGGGGGTCTCCTCGAAGTCCACGCTCGTCCTCTCCAGTGGGTGCAGGGGGGCGGCGTCATTCTGGCGCAGGGCCCCACCCACTCGCCCAGGAGGAGAGCGCCCTCCCCCAACAAACGGCATTCAGGAAAGGAATTGAGGGAAGGATGTGCGCGGCGCACGCCGCGCCCGGCGCGTCACCGGCCCATTGGCCGGGCACGCGCCGAGCGGGGGGAGGAGCGCAGCGCGGCTTGGCCGCGCGGAGCGGCAGGGGGGCGCGATGCCCCCCTCTGTGGAAGAAAAGGCCGGTGTGCACCGCGCACACCGGCCTCTCCTGACGACCGACGACTAGGCGTCGTAGTAGAGGAAGAACTCGTAGGGATGCGGCCGCAGGGCGACTGGGTCGACTTCGCGCTCGCGCTTGTAGGCGATCCAGGTGTAGATGAGGTCCTCGGTGAAGACGCCGCCCTTCTGCAGGAACTCGTTGTCCTGCTCCAGCGCGTCGAGCACCTCGCTCAGCGAGCCGGGGAGGTTCTTGACCTGCGCGGCCATCTCGGGATCGAGCTCGTAGAGGTCGGCCTCGACCGGCTTCGGGGGCTCGATCTTGTTGGCGATGCCGTCCAGACCGGCCATCAGCATGGCGCTGAAGGCGAGGTACGGGTTGCACGTCGGGTCGGGCGAGCGGAACTCCAGGCGGCGCGCCTTGGGCGAGTCGGAATAGGTCGGGATGCGCACGCAGGCGGAGCGGTTGCGCGCCGAGTAGGCCAGCTTGATCGGCGCCTCATAGCCCGGCACCAGGCGGCGGTAGGAGTTGGTGGTCGGCGCCGCGAAGGCGAGCACCGCGGGTGCGTGCTTCAGCAGTCCGCCGATGTACCAGCGCGCCAGGTCGGACAGCAGCGCGTACCCCTCCTTGTCGTAGAAGAGGTTGGTGCCGTCCTTCCAGAGCGACTGGTGGGTGTGCATGCCGGAGCCGTTGTCACCGAAGAGCGGCTTGGGCATGAAGGTCGCGGTGTAGCCGTTCTGGTAGCAGACGTTCTTGACGATGTACTTGTAGAGCAGGACGCTGTCGGCCATGTTGACCAGGGGGCCGAAGCGCATGTCGATCTCGGTCTGGCCCGCGGTGCCGACCTCGTGGTGGTGCACCTCGATGTCGATGCCGGCGTCGATCAGCGCCAGGGTGATGCGGCTGCGCAGGTCCTGCAGCTTGTCGACCGGCGGGACGGGGAAGTACCCCTCCTTGTAGCGCGGTCGGAAGCCGAGGTTGGGCAGGCCGTTCTGGCCGCTGTTCCAGATGCCCTCGATGGAGTCGACGTGGTAGTAGCCCTCGTGGGCGTTCTGGTCGAAGCGCACCGAGTTGAAGATGTAGAACTCCGCCTCGGGACCCCAGTAGGAGATGTCGGCGACGCCGGACTCCTTGAGGAACGCCTCCGCCTTCTTGGCCACGTAGCGCGGGTCGCGCGAGTAGGGCATGCGGCGGATGGGGTCCTTGATGTCGCACACCAGGCTCATCGTCGGGACTTCGAGGCAGGGGTCGACCAGCGCCGTGTCGGGATCCGGGAAGAGCAGCATGTCGCTCTCGTGGATCTTCTGGAAGCCGCGGATGCTCGACCCGTCGAAGCCGATGCCCTCGCTGAAGAGGTCCTCGGACATCTCGCCGACCGGGATGCTGAAGTGCTGCCAGGTGCCGGGCAGGTCCGTGAACCGCAGGTCCACGATCTTCACGCCCTGCTCCTTGGCCCGCGCGATGACCTCCTTGGGGGAAGTCTTCGGGGCCACGATGGACTCGTCGATCGCCATTCGATCCTCCTGTCGCCATGTTGTGCGACGCGCCCCCCGGTCCCGGGCGTGTGCGCGCGCGCGTTTGTCGCGGTCGTCGCCGGGAAGGGTAGGGGGCCGAGGGGTGCAGCCGCCATGGACGCTCTGTCCGAAGCGCGCTACGGCGATCTTGTGCGTGGCGCACAAGACCCACGGGCCGATCTACGGGCGCGTTCGTGCGCGGAGCACTGGGCACCGCGCCCCGAGCCGCCGGGCTGGACTCAGGCGGGCGGCTTGAGCTCGATCAGCTTGGCCCGCGTGCCGTCCTTGTCCTTGAAGTAGTCGGCGTTGATCGGGGTGTAGGCGGACCACTGGTCCGGGACGTCCTCCTCGGCGAAGATGGCGTCCACGGGGCAGGGGTCGACGCATGCACCGCAGTCGATGCACTCGTCGGGGTCGATGAACAGCATCCGGTCCTCGTCGGCACCGATGATGCAGTCGACCGGGCACACCTCGACGCACGACTTGTCCTTGACGTCGACGCAGGGCTCGGTGATGACGTAGGTCATGGTGCGTGGGAGTGTAGCAATCGGGTGAGGGGAGACCTCTGCGGACGCAGAAACGCCCCGCCCGGAGCCGTGTGGTCCGGACGGGGCGTTCGGTTGGGAAGCCGGGGTGGGCCTAGTGCCCCCAGTGCTCGGGGACGCGGTGCTGGACGATCTCGTCGCCCTTCTCACCGGTGCGGATGCGGTAGGCCTGCTCAACGGGCAGGACGAAGATCTTGCCGTCGCCGACCTCGCCGGTGCGGGCCGCGGCGATGATCGCCTCGACCACGCCCTCGACGCGCGCCTCGGGCACCACCGCCTCGACCTTGACCTTGCGCTGCAGGGAGATGTTGGCCCGGGCGCCGCGGTACACCTCGGTGTAGCCCCGCTGCGCGCCGCAGCCGACCACCTCGGTCACCGTCAGCCCGGAGACGCCCAGTCCGTCGAGCGCGTCCTGGACGCTCTGCAACCGGTCGGGACGGATGATCGCCTCGACCTTCTTCATGCGTGACCCTCCACGGGACGGGACGCCGGAGCCATCACCCGGGCGGGCTCGGCCACGGCGTCAGGATGGATGTAGGCGCCACCCGGCACCGGCATGAACTGCTCGGGGTAGCCCCACATGCCATGTTCGCTGATGTCGAGGCCGTCGATCTCGTGGCGCTCGCTGACCCGCAGGCCGACCGTCTGCTTGATCACCCAGAACAGGCCGTAGCTGAGGACGAAGACGGTCACGAAGCACACCCCGACGGACAGCGCCTGGACGCCGAGCTGGTGCGGGCCCTTGCCGTAGAAGAGGCCGCCCTGGCCGACCGCGTTGAACTTGGCCAGCGCAGGATCCGCGAAGAAGCCCAGCGAGAGCGTCCCCCAGATGCCGGCGAGACCGTGCGCGCTGAGGGCGCCGATGGGATCGTCGACCACCTTGTCGATGAGGATGACGCCGTACACCACGATCAGGCCGGCGACCGCACCGATGACGATGGCGGCCCAGGGCTCGACGTAGCCGGACGGCGCGGTGATGGCGACCAGGGCGGCGATGGCGCCGTTGCCGATCATGCCCACGTCCAGCGTCTTCTGGGCGAACCAGATGGCGCCCATGGCCGCGATGGCGCCGGCCGCCGCCGCCAGGTTGGTGGTGATGACGACGTCGGCGAAGTGCAGGTTGGTGGCGTTCAGGGTGGAGCCGGGGTTGAACCCGAACCAGCCGAACCACAGGATGATGACGCCGAGCTGGGCCAGCGGCATGCTGTGCCCGGGGATGGCGTTGGGCTTGCCGTCACGCCCGTACTTGCCGATTCTCGGCCCCAGCAGGAGCAGGCCGGCGAAGCCCGCGGTGGCGCCGGTGAGGTGGACGACGGTGCTGCCCGCGAAGTCCTGGCCGCCCAGCTGCATCAGCCAGCCGCCGCCGAACAGCCAGTGGCTGATCATCGGGTAGATGAAGCCGGCGAAGGGAATCGCGAAGAGGATGTAGACGATGAACTTCGTCCGCTCCAGCATCGTGCCCCAGACGATGGCCAGCGAGACCGCGCAGAACACGAACTCGAAGAACCACTGCGCCGCACCGGGAATGGTGCCGCTGTTGAGGAACGAACCCTGCACCGTGCTGCCGGGATGGAAGGTGGGCAGGAAGCCCGAGTGGCCGATCACCTGGCCGATCCAGCCGCTCGCCGCGCCGAAGGCGACGGCGAAGCCGACGAACCAGTACATGATCGACGAGATGCTCAGGTTGACGATGATCTTGGCCACAACTGTGCCGACGTTCTTCATGCGGCTGAAGCCGACCTCGAGCATGGCGAAGCCGGCCTGCATGAACAGGACCAGGAGAGCAGCGACGATCACCCAGACGGTGTCGGCGGCGATGCCGGCAGCCTGCGACGCCGTGTTGTCCGTGGCCGCCCTGGCGACGGCGGGGGCGAAGGCCGCCATCCCCGCCAGCGCAAGGGCCAGCCGGATTCGAGTTCGTCCTAGCACAGTGACCTCCCACACACTGGCACCCCCGGGGCTCCCTGGTCCTCGGTCTCGGCGCACAGTGCTGAGCAGTGTGGGGGTCAGCCGGGGTTGAAACCTTCGCCGGTCACGCACGAAGTTGGGCGACGCGATCTTGTGCGTGGCGCACGAGAGCGCCGTCGCCCTCACCGCTCGCCAGCAGCACCTCGCGCACCCGCAGGCAGAGGTGGAGGTTGAGCCGGGTCTCCGGGTCGTCGAGGCGCAGCCGGCCGATCTCCTCGATGCGGCGCAGGCGGTAGAGCACCGTGTTGCGGTGGAGGTGGAGCAGCGCGGCCATCTCGGTGGGCGAGCCGTGGCAGCGGAAGAAGGCTTCCAGGGTGCGCATCAGGCCGGCGCCGGTGCGGCGGTCGTAGTCGATCAGGGCGCGCACCTGGTCGTCGAAGAACTCGCGCAGCTCGGAGTGGCCCTGCAGCGCGTAGAGCAGGCGGTAGAGGCCGAGGTCGGAGAAGCCGACCACCCGGCCGCCGCCGAAGAGGCGGCTGCCCATGGTCAGCGCCTGGTCGGCCTCCCGGTACGAGGCGCGCACCCCGCTCAGCCCCGGCTTGGGGCGGCCGACGCCGACGCTCACCTCGTCGCTGCCCACCGCGCCGGCGCACTCCATGCGCAGGTCGCCGGCCAGCCGCTGCAGGGCGGCGCCGTCGGCCTCCTGCCCCAGCGGCAGCACCGCCGCCAGTGCGCCGCCGCGCACGGTGCACAGGGCACCCGGGGCGCGGCGCTGGATCCAGCCGTGGCCGCCGCGGAGCAGCTGGTGGCGGGCACGGCTGGAGTCGGCGCTGCCCTCGATGCGAGCCACCAGCACCACGGTGCTGCCGTCGAGGTCGAAGCCGAGGCGCTCGGCGCGCTCCCGCATGGCGTCCTCGGAGGAGTAGGTGCCGGCCAGCAGCGACTCGACGAACTCGCCCTCCAGCTCGTCTCGTGCGCGGCGCACAGCGCGCTCGCGGTCGAGCTCGATGGCGCAGGCGGAGGCGGCGCGGGCCACGGCGAGGCGGGCCACCTGGTCCAGCTCGCTCTCGGGCGCGATCACCGAGATGAGGCCGCCGATGCCGTCGCGCACCGGGACCGGCGAGACCAGGCGGGCCAGCCCCGAGTCACCCATGCGGACCTCGTGCACGGGTGGGTCGGAGGCGAGCACGGTGACGCTCTCCGCCCAGCGGCGCACCGCGCGGTTGTCGGCCTCCAGCGCCTGCAGCACCGCGTCGGCGCGGGCGCCCTCGGAGGCGTGGCGCAGGGTGCCGTCGAGGTCCTGCCACGCCACCGCCTTGCCGGTGATCTCGGCGAGGCGGTCGACGATGGCTGGCATGCCGGCGCCGCCCAGGGCCAGCTCCATCAGCTGGGTGTGCAGCTCCTGCTGGCGCTCGTGCAGCAGGGTGCGCTGCTCGAGGATGAAGCGGACCACGCTCTGCTGCACGTCGCCGGCGTGGATGCTGGCGGGCAGGCGGAGCAGGGGCATCAGCAGCGAGTCGGCGAGGGCGATGCTGCTGGCCGGCACCTCGCCGATCACCGCCACGGCGACGCCGCCCTTGTCGGCGAAGCTCTGCATCACCTGGGTGAGGTCGAGGCGCTCGTCGAGCAGGCGGATGCTCTTGGTGGGGACGAAGGCCATCTCGCCGCCCTTGACCGACTCGAAGGCGGGCGGGCGGGTGCGCAGGGCGGTGGCCCACTCGACGCGGCGCTCCAGGCCGGCGCCGCCGCCGAGCAGCTCGGTGTCGGCCGGCAGGGCGCCGCGCCAGACATCCTTGACGGTGATCATCGCGGGCGCCCTACGCCCTTTCCAGGTACTGCTCGACCTCCCAGGCCGTCACCTGCTGGCGGTAGTCGCGCCACTCCAGCAGCTTGGCTTCGAGGAAGCGCTCGGCGAGGTGGTCGCCCAGCGCGTCGAGCACCACGTCGTCGTGGCGGAAGGCCTCGATGGCGTCCTTGAGGTTGTCGGGCAGGAGGCCGACGTTGCGGCGCTCCAGCTCGACGTCGTCGAAGCCGTAGAGCGCCTCCTCGACGGGCGGCGGCAGGGGCAGGCGGCGCTCGATGCCGTCGAGGCCGCAGCGCAGCATCACCGCGTAGGCGAGATAGGGGTTGCAGCTCGGGTCTGGGCTGCGCAGCTCGATGCGCGTCGCCTGGCTGCGGCCGACGTGGGGAATGCGCACCAGCGCACCGCGGTTGGTGCGCGCCCAGCTGACGAACACCGGCGCCTCGAAGCCGCGCACCAGCCGCTTGTAGGAGTTGACCAGGGGCGCCAGCACCAGGCACATGCCGGCGGCGTGGTGCAGCTGCCCGGCGATGAAGTGCTTGGCCACGTCGCTGAGGCCGTACTCGTCGCCCGGCTCGGCGAAGGCGTTGCCGCCGCCGTCGAGGTGGCAGAGGCTCTGGTGCACGTGCATGCCGCTGCCGTTGACGTCGCGGAAGGGCTTGGGCATGAAGCTGGCCATCAGTCCCGCCTGCTGGGCAACCGCCTTCAGCGTGTAGCGGAAGGTGACCACGTCGTCGGCGGACTTGAGCGCGGCGGCGGCGCTGAAGTCGATCTCGTGCTGGCCGCCGGCCACCTCGTGGTGCACCGTGTTGACCTCGATGCCCAGCGACTGCAGGGCGCTGACCATGGCGTGGCGCACCGCGACCGACTGGTCGGTCGAGAAGTCGAAGTAGCCGGCGCGGTCGTTCTGCAGCGGGCTGACCGCGCCGTCCTCGCCGCGGCGGAGCAGGAAGAACTCCACCTCGGGGCCGCAGCGGTAGTCGAAGCCCAGCCCGCGCGCCTGGTCGACGGCGCGGCGCAGCGCACCGCGGGGGTCGCCGGGGTAGGGCTCGCCGTCGGGGGTGTGCGCCCAGCAGATCAGCCGCGCCGTCGGCGGGGTGCCGGCCCAGGGGAGGACGCGGAAGGTCTCCAGGTCGGGCACCAGGTACATGTCGCTCTCGGCGGTGCGGGCCACCGACTCCACGCTGCTGCCGTCGAACCAGGTGCCGTGCTCGATGGTGTCGGGCAGGTCCTCGGCGGGGATGGTCACCGTCTTGACGGCGCCCATCACGTCGGTGAACTGCAGGTCGATGTAGCGGACGCCGGCCGCTTGGGCACGCTGCAGCAGGTCAGCGGCGAGGTTCTCGGCGGTGCGGCTGGCCATGGTGGGAAGCTCCCGTGGTGCTGTGGCGTGGCGCACAAAGATC
>CAZCJX010000108.1:0-8484 GCA_964499205.1 uncultured Actinomycetes bacterium
GCGAGGAGGAGGACTCCCGCCTCGGCGACTTCGTCGAGGACCGCGACGCCGAGGCCCCGGCCGAGGCCGCCTCCAAGGCGATGATGCGCACCGAGGTGGACGAGGTGCTGGAGACGCTCACCCCGCGTGAGCGCCGCGTCCTGCAGCTCCGCTTCGGGCTCATCGACGGGCAGCAGCGCACCCTCGAGGAGGTGGGCAAGCGCTTCTCGGTGACCCGAGAGCGGATCCGCCAGATCGAGGCTCGGGCGCTGCGCAAGCTGCGCCATCCGTCGCGCCGGGGAGCGCTCAGCGGGCTGCTCAACTAGCCGTGCTGGGGGGAGCCACCACCTCCCGACCGCAGCGGCGCTGGCCGTCGCGCGTGATGATGCTGATCGGCGTCGGGTTGGTGGTGGCGGGGCTGGTGGTGATCGCGGTGCCCATCGTGACCACCTACCTGCGCGGCCAGAACGACAACCGCGCCCTGCAGGAGTGGAACGCCGGTGGCGCCTCCGCCCTGGCCGGCGCCCCGCACGACCCGGACGCCGTTCCGGGGACCTCGACCGCGGCCAGGTGCGTGCCCAACTCGGCGCCGGCGGACGACTACGCGCTGGTCGACTTCGTCGGCCTGCCCCAGTACGGCTACGCCGGAGTTGCCGGCAATGGTGACTGGAACTCGCTGCACCAGCGCTCGATGGTGCACTACCGGACGAGCGCCGCACCGGGCCAGAAGGGCAACGTGATCATCGCCTTCCACCGCGAGCCGCACTACGAGCACATCGACCAGATGAAGGTGGGTGACCAGGTCACCGTGCAGGACCGCAGCTGCACCGTGTTCACCTACAGGATCACCTCGATGGCCATCCACGATCCCACCAAGGTGACCGAGCTGGTCGACACGCCCGGGCAGTACGACCTGACCCTGATCACCTGCACGCCGTGGTGGCGCGACTACCAGCGCATCGTCTGGCGGGCGACCCTGGTGCAGACGCCCGCGTAGAGCGGCGTATGGCTGTCGCAAAGTGCGACAGCGCGACTGCAAGAGAGCGGGGGCGCCGGACGTCTCTAGCAGGAAGAGGGGGCATGTCTTCAGACACCCTGCTGACGGAGACCCGCCTGATGACCGTCCGCTCCCGCTCCTTCGCGTCGCGCGCCGGCCGGCTGGCCCTGGCCACCGCGGTGGCCACCGTCGCCGCCGGCGCCCTGGTCCGCGGCGGCCCCGTCGCCGCCGGCTTCACCTTCACCACCCCGGTGGCCATCCCCAACTCCAGCGGCCTCGGCGAGCCCAGCCTGGCCATCGACAGCGCCGGCCGCCTCTTCGTCACCGCGCCGCAGTCGCTGGGCAACGTCACCGGCGGCGGCAGCCCGGTGTGGACCTCGACCACCCGGGGCGCCTCGTGGAACGCCGGCGTGGCGCCCACCGGCGACCCGCTGAGCGGCGGCGACACCGACCTGGCCGTCGACGCCGCCGACAACGTCTACCAGACCGACCTCTGGCTGGGGAACACGGCGATGGCGGTGTCCACCGACCACGGCCAGAGCTTCATCGCCAACGAGTACGGCCACACCACGCCGGGCGACGACCGCCCCTGGCTGGCCTACTCCAAGAAGGACAACGCCCTCTACATGGCCTGGGACGGGTTCACCGCGCTGTACGCGCAGAAGAGCCTGCCGCTCGTGGCGCCCCAGGCGGGCATCCTGCCCGGGCAGACCGTGCCGGTGATCGGCGAGAGCGCCGTCGCGCTGGGTGGCGGCCCCAGCCTGCCCGTGCGCGAGTGCGTCTGCCCGCCGGGCGGCATCGCCGTCGACAACTCGAGCGGCCCCGGCGCCGGCACCGTGTACGTCACCTACAGCCGGCAGAACGGCGGCAGCGACGGCGGCGCCGTCGGCGTCGGCATCAGCACCGACAGCGGGCTGACCTGGACCAACACCTCGATCCCCGGCACCGGCAGCACCGGCAGCGCCTTCGACGTCGAGTACAACTTCATTCCGGTCAAGGTCGACAGCAACGGCACGGTGTACGCCGTCTGGGGCGAGGGCAGGAACATCACCACCGACGCCAACGGCAACAGCATCGCCACCGGCGGGGTGGCCATCAGGTACGCCTACAGCACCGACCACGGCATCCACTGGAGCACGCCGCGGACGCTCTCGACGCAGCGGACCACCACCTTCCCCACCCTCGACGTGGTCTCCCTCGGCGTCATCGACGTCGCCTGGTACGGCACCACGGCCAGCGGCGATCCCAACCTGGTCGGCCCCAAGGCCTCCTGGGACGTCGACTTCGCCCAGGTGCTGCGCGCCGACACCAGCAGCCCGCAGGTGACCAGCGCCACCGCGGTGAGCGGCATCCACCACGGCTGCATCCAGACGGGCGGCTCGGGCAGCTCGCTCTGCTCCGACCGCAGCCTGCTCGACTTCTTCCAGCTGGCCGTCGACCACAGCGGCCTGGCCAACATCATCTACACCAAGGGCGACGCCACCCGGGGCACCACCCTGATGTTCACCCGCCAGAGCGGCGGCACCACCGTCACGGCGACGAAGCATGTGGCCGCTCCCGCCGCCGGCCGCCACACGGCGGCCGCCGACCAGCCGCGCGCCGGCCGCCGCCCCGCTTTCCGTTCGATCTTTTCGGTCTGATCGCCTGGGCCGGGCGCGGCAGCGATCACCCCGCCCGGCCCATCCCTTAACCGCCTCGGGCTTGACCCGACAGCCACCAGGCGGTTTATATACCAGCATCACTATCAATTTTTGGGAGCTTGGATGCTGGGTACATACGCCGACACCCGTGCGCTGCCCTGGCCGGTCTCCGTGCCGCGCCGGCGCCACCGTGTCGCGGTGGGCCCCACCGGCCGCCAGGCGCTGCGGCAGGGCCTCCGCGGAGCGGTGCAGGCGACCTGCCTCTCCGCGGCGATGCTGATCGCGGCGGGCGTGGTCGGCGCCTCCCGAGGACCGGTGGTCCTCAACGAGCCCTCGCAGCCCAACGCCGCCCATGTCAGCGTGGCGGCGGGGAGCAGTGTGAGCGTCGAGGCTACGCCAAAGCTGACAACGCGGTAGTCTGTTCGAGCCTCCGCCGCCCTCGCGTGAGGCCCCAGGGAAGGATTTCGTGAGCGACATCATCGACCATCTCCGGCGCCGCCTCCTCCACGGCCTGCCCCCGCTGGTGCAGGGCATGGCCGAGGGCATCATCCTGGAGTGGGAGGAGGCGATCAGCGCCGTTCCCGAGCTGGAGCGCCTCGCCGCCGAGGACCTCGGCGGCCTCGCCGGGCTTCCCCTGGCCGAGCGCGAGGTCGCCCTGCGCCGCCGCTGGCGCCGCCTCCACGACGTGCCCGCCTTCGAGCTGCGCGGCACGCCGGTGCGCGGCGGCGCCGGGGTCGGCCGGGCCGCCGCCGCCCGCTGACGCGCTCAGCCGGCGATCACCACCCCGTACAGCGCCGCCACCACCGCCGCCAGCAGGCTCAGCGAACCCAGCACCGCCGAGGTCGCCGCGCTCGGCGCCGCACCCCGCCGGGCGCGGGGCGCCTGGAGGAAGGCATGCACCGCGGCGGCCACCCCGCTCAGCGCCACGAAGCCGAGCTTGACCGCCAGCGTCCGTCCCACCGCGGTGCTGCCCAGGTCGCCCCAGCCGATGCCGGCGTTGGCGGCGTTGGCGATGCCGGTGCCCACCAGCACGGCAAAGGCGGGCCAGGCGATCACCTGGTAGCGCCGCCCCGCCACCGCGGCCAGGCCGGCCTGGCCGCGCAGCAGCGGGATCACCGCCGCCACGGTGATCTGCCCGCCGATCCAGATGCAGGCGGCGAGCACGTGCACCCAGAGCACCAGCTGGCTGCCGTGGATGCTCAGCACGACCGCGCAGCCTAGATGCTCACGGGCAGGCGTCGTCGATGCCGGGACCGTCGACGAGTGGCTTGGACATGCCGAGCAGCTCCCGGGTGCTGCGCAGCATGCGGTCGAGGATCGCCCGCCCCTCGCCGGCGCTGGGGTCGAGCGGGCGCGGCTGCACGTCGCCATTGATGCGCACCGGCACGTACTGCACGCCGACCAGCCGCGTCCCCGCGAACCAGTACTTGCCGATCACCCCCTCCTGGGTGCCGGTGCTCCAGTTCTGGTCGAAGATGAAGTTGCCGTGCGCGTAGGTGATCAGGTGCCCCCTGTACATCTCGCTGCCCTGCACGCAGTGGGGATGGTTGCCGATCACGATGTCGGCGCCGTCGTCGATGGCGATGCGGCCCACCTGCTTCGGGTCGTCCGGGGCGATGCCCGCGGCGGAGAAGGGATAGGTCTCGTACTCGCGGCCCCAGTGGAATTGCACCACCACCACGTCGGACTGCGCCGCCCGGGCCCGGTCGATCAACGACTTCAGCGCGCCGGGGTCGAGGTGGTTGCCGACCAGGTTCATGCCGACGAAGCCGAAGCGCACGCCGCGCACGTCGAGCACCGCCAGGCGGGAGAAGCCGGTCACCTGCATGCCGTGCGCCTGCAGCACCTGCACCGTCTGGTCGAGCCCGGACTGGCCCTGGTTGGTGCTGTGGTTGTTGGCGACATTGACGACATCAACTCCGGCGTCCTGCAGCGCCGCGGCGAAGCGGGCGTCGGCGCAGAAGGTGAAGCCGGTGACCACGTCGGGGCAGCTGGGCAGCAGCGGCGACTCCAGGTTGACGAAGGTGACGTCACCGCTCTGCAGGATGTCCTTGGTCGCCGCCAGCGGGTAGGTCCAGTCGCCGCGGACGCGGATGAGGTGGCCGGTCTCGCGGGCCGGGATCATGTCGCCGGTGACCACCATCAGCCGCAGCTGGGCGGGGTCGACGCCGGGGAACGACGGCGGGGCGCCGCTGTAGATGGCCAGCGGGTCGACGTCGGGCAGCGGCGTGGCGGTGGGTGACGGAGCGGCGGACGGCGCCGCGGGCGACGGCGAGCGGCCGAAGGCCACCGGGCTGGCCACCTGCCTGCCGCCGCTCGACGGGGAGCATGCCGCCAGCAGCAGCGCGGCGAGCACGGCGGCGCTCCCCCACCAGGCGGCGCGGGGTGCTCGACGGACCAAATGTCAGCCCGCCAGGGCCGTGGCCTGGATCGCGGCCACGGGCGGGGTGAGCCCGCGCGCGTGCAGGCGCACCGGCGGCCCCAGCCAGAAGCCCTGGCCCAGGGGAACGCCCATCGCCGCCATCCGCGCCGCGTCCTCCACGCTCTCCACGCCCTCGGCGACCACGGTGGCTCCCGACGATCGCGCGAAGGCGACCACCGCGTCGACGGCCGCGGTGGCGCCGGCACGGTCGGCCGCGGCCACCAGGCTGCGGGCGATCTTGATGTACTCCGGCGCTGCGGCGGCGAGCATGTCGAGGGTGGAGTGGCCCTCGCCGACGTCGTCGATGGAGAAGCGCAGTCCCTCGGCGCGGTAGGCGCCGGTGACCTCGCGCAGGCGGTCGAGGTCGTGCAGCGCCTCGCGCTCGCTCAGCTCCAGCACCACGCGTCCCGGCTCCATGCCCGCCGCCGCCAGCATCAGCAGCATCTGGTCGACGCCGTGCAGGGGGTCGAGCAGCGACCAGGCGCTGACGTTGAGGAAGAGCGGCACGCCGGCCGGCAGCGCCGCGGCGCCGCGCAGGGCGGCGCGGCGGCAGGCCCAGTCGAGGTCGCGGTGCCGGCCGGCGTCGCGGGCAGCGCCGAAGAGGCCGTCGACGTCGGTGGCGGGCGGGAAGCCGGCCGGCCGCGCCAGCGCCTCGTAGGCGTGCAGCCGGCGGTCGTCGAGGCGGACGACCGGCTGGTAGACCGCCTCGATGCGTCCCTCCTCGAAGAGTTGCGGGACCAGGGTGTCCCAGGCCTGGCGCGGCGCGGCGGTCGTCCCGGCAACGCGGCGCACCTCGACGCGGTCGCGACCCCAGCGCTTGGCCAGGGCCAGCGCCTCCAGGGCGGCGTCCCACGCGGAGCGCGGGTCGGTGCCGGCGGGGGCGGTGGCCACGCCGACGCTGGCCCGGGGCAGCCAGGGGATCAGCACCGGCGCCTGGTGCACGCAGCGGCGCAGCTCCTCGGCGACGACGATGGCGGTACCGGCCTCGACCCCGGGGAGGCTGACCCCGAACTCGTCGCCGGAGGTGCGGGCGATGACGCCGATGTCGCCGAGGCGGTCGCGCAGGGTATGGGCGATGGCCCGGATGGCCAGGTCGCCGGTCTCGTGGCCCGCCGAGTCGTTGACCTCCTTGAGGTGGTCGACGTCGAGCACCAGCACGCTGACCGTCTGCCCCTGCGTTTCCGCCAGGTGCTGCTCGAACTGGGAGCGCCGGGGCAGGCCGGTGAGCGCGTCCGTGCTGGCGGCCTCGGCGAGGCGGCGGTAGCGCACCGCGTTGGCGATGGCCAGGGCGGCGAGGTGGGCGATGCCCTGGAGCAGGCGCTGCTGGGCGGGGTCGAAGCCGCGCCCGTCCGGCGAGGCGACGCAGAGCACGGCGTCGAAGCCCTCGGCGGCGGGCAGCCGCACCATCGCCAGGCTGCGCAGCGGCGCGGCGGGATCGGTCACCGGCAGGGCGGGGCCGGCCGGCGCGGGCAGGGTGGCACTGCGCGACTCGCCGGGGAGCACCTCGCCGGCCATCGCCGCCACCGCGGCGTCGACGGCGGCGGCGTCGACCTGCGGCGCCAGCCGCCAGCGCGCCACGTTCTCGACAACGCCGTCCGAAACCCGGTGGACCGCGGCGTATGGGGTGCGCACCAGCCGGGCCGCGCGCTCGGCGACGGCGGGCAGCAGGCGGTCGAGCCCCAGCGACGCGTTGAGCTCTTCGGCCGCCTCCTGCAGCGCGCTCAGCTCCCGGACGCGGCGGCGCAGCACCTCGT
Organism: uncultured Actinomycetes bacterium; assembly: GCA_964499205.1. Classification (GTDB taxonomy): domain Bacteria; phylum Chloroflexota; class Dormibacteria; order Aeolococcales; family Aeolococcaceae; genus DASRDZ01. Next base: position 6,793 of record CAZCJX010000108.1, read on the forward strand.
CGGCGAGCTTGAGCGGGTTGGCCTGGGCGATGGCGGAGGCCATGGCGGCGGCGACCTGCTCCAGCACGGCGACGTCGGTGTCGTCGAAGCCGTCCGGCTCGGCGCAGCCCATCTCCAGCACGCCGAGCACGCCGCCCTGCACCAGGATGGGCACCGCCACCATGCTGCGGGTCAGCGCGTTGCTCCCCGTCGCCCGGTTGGTCAGGATCACCCCGGGGGGCGGCGCGTCGAGGTCGGCCACGATCACCGGCCGGCCGCTGGCGGCGACACCGCCGACCACCCCCTGGCCGACCGGCAGCCGGATGTCGCGCACCCGCTCGTCGGCGAGGCCGCGGTGGGCGGCGAAGTAGAGCTCGTTGCGCTCGTTGATGAGGAAGATGGCCCCGCCGCGGAGGCCGGGCCGCGCCATGGCGGCGACCACCTCGTCGAGGATGGCGGTGAGGTTGTCGGCGGTGGCCATGCGGGCGACGCGGCGCGGCAGTGCGGCACGGCGGCGGCGGCGGCGAGCGGGCGCGCCCGCCACGGCGGAGACGAGATCGACGAGCACGAGTCCCCCCAGGCGAGGTGTGGTGCGAAGTCTACGGGCCGCCCGGCGGCTTGGGTGGTGCGGCGTCAGGACGGCGCCAGGGCGATGCTCGGCGCGAGCAGGCAGCGCAGCTCGCGGTAGGCGGTGGTGGCGCGGTCGAAGCCGTGGAAGGGCCGGGCGCGGGGCAGGAAGATGTCGAGGCCGGAGAAGCCGCGGTCGAGCAGGGCGAGGTCGAAGCGCTCACGGGCGTCCCAGCGGGCCGCGAACCAGCCGACCACCTCGTCGTCGGCTGCGGTGGGACGGCTGTCGCCCCGCACGAACTCGCGCGCCTGCAGCACGCCGTCGCGGGCGACGCCGAAGACGCCGCTCACCTTGAGCTCCTGGAGCAGCGGCTGCCGCCAGCCCATGCCGGGCATGGAGTGGAAGCTGCGCGAGGCCAGCCGGGCGATCCGCTCGGCGGCGCCGAGGCTCTCCATCTCGCTCGCCGACAGCCAGCTGCGCTCCCAGCTCGGCGAGGCGCCGGGGGCGACGAAGCCGCGGCGGCGGGCGTGCTCGCCGACCACCTCGGCCAGCGCCGTCTCGATGGCGCGCTCGTCGCTCGGGTGGACGCCGAGGGTGTCGAGGAGGAGGCCGACGGCGCTGTCGCGGCGGAGGTGGGCGAGCAGCTCCTCGCGGCGCATGCCGCGCTGGTCGAGCCAGGCCGGCAGCGAGCCGGCGTCGAGGCCCTGGGCGGCGGCGAACTCGCGGAGCATCGCCTGGCCCTCGCGCTCGCCGGGGCGCACCTCGGGGGCGGACAGCGCCGCCAGGGTGCGCAGGGCGACGCGGCGCTGGAAGGCGGGGAAGTCGACGGCGCAGAGGCGGCAGAAGGTGAGCACGGCGAGGTCGCCGACGAAGCCGCCGCCGGGCAGCTCGGCGCCGGCGCCGGCCTCGCTCCAGGTGCGGGCGAAGGCGGTGACCGCCGCCTTGGGGCCGCGCCGCAGCCGGGGCGGCTGGCCACGGCGGCGGCGCAGCACGTGCAGGCAGGCGAGGGCGTCGTCGTGGGTGAGGCGCACCGGGTGGCTGCGGGCGAAGGTCTCGAAGGCAGCGGCGGCGGCCGTGAGTTCCTCCTCCAGCTGGCGGACACGGTCGGCGCGAAAATTAAAACAGATGCAGGAATCGTCGTCGCG
>CAZCJX010000109.1:0-1159 GCA_964499205.1 uncultured Actinomycetes bacterium
CTGCCGCGCCAGCCTGGCGCTGCCAGCGAGCCCCGGGGGCAGGGCACCGCGTCGGTCCCGCGCCAGCCGGGTTTCTTCGGCCAGCCCACCCTGGCGGGGACCGCGTGGGTGCGGCGGGTCGACGTCGACCTGCGGCCGCTGCTCGATGCCGCCGGTGCGCCGGACGCGGCGTCAGCGCAGCAGCTGCTCAGCCTGGTCGGGCGGTCCGAGCCCGGCGGCGCCGGCGGCATGGGCGGCGCGGGCGCGGCCGTGGGCGCGCCCATCGCCGTCCTCGACATCGAGTCCCTGGGCCTGCGCGGCAGCGGCGTGATGGCCTTCCTGGTCGGCGTCGGCCTGCAGCGGGGCACCCGCATGGAGCTGCACCAGCTCCTGCTCGCTGACCCCGGCGAGGAACCCGCGCTCCTGCTCGCCCTGCTCGAGCTGCTCGACGGCTGCGCGCTGCTGGTCACCTACAACGGCCGCACCTTCGACGTCCCCGTCCTGCGCGGCCGGTGCATCGTCAACCGCCTCGACGGCACGCCCTTGGACGCGCCGCCCCACTGCGACCTGCTCGGCCCGGTGCGCCGCCTCTTCCGCGACCGGCTCGGCCCCTGCACCCTGCGCCAGGCCGAGGTCGACCTGCTCGCCATGGAGCGGGTCGACGACGTCCCCGGGTTCGAGGCGCCGGCTCGCTACCGCACCTGGCTGCGCGGCGGCGGCGCCGAGGTGCTCGCCGGGGTGGTACGCCACAACCAGCTCGACGTCATCGCCACCGCGGTGCTCGGCGCCCGCCTGGCGGCGCACGTCGCCGGCCACATGGTGCAGCCGGTGCACGCCGCCGACCGCTTCCGGCTCGCCCTGCACCTGGAACGCCACGCCCGCCACGAGGCGGCGGAGCAGGGGAGGGCCGAGCGGCTGCTTCGCGACACCGTCGCCCGCCGCGCCGCACCCTGGGACCGTCGCGCCGCCCACCGCCTGGCCCACCGCCTCCGGCGCAGCGGCGGGGACGGAGCCGACGAGGCGCTGCGGCTGCTCCGCTCGCTCTGGCGAGAGGAGCCGGCCGACCTGCGTGCCGCCCGGGCCCTCGCCGTCGCCCTGGAGCGGGCGCAGCTGGTCGAGGAGGCGCTCGACGTCGCCAGCCGCACCCTGAAGCTCTGCGCCGCCATGCCCGCCTGGCGCC
>CAZCJX010000109.1:1259-3732 GCA_964499205.1 uncultured Actinomycetes bacterium
CTCGACGTCGCCAGCCGCACCCTGAAGCTCTGCGCCGCCATGCCCGCCTGGCGCCGCGGCGCCCTGCGCGGAGCACCCGCCGGCGGCTGGTGCGCCGACTGGGAGCGACGCGTCGAACGCCTGGAGCAGCGCCTTGCGAGGCGGAGCAGCGGCCGCGACCGGGCGGCGCGCCGCGCCGTCAGCCCGGCAGCCGAGCGGCAGCCCGCCCTGTTGGAGGTGAGCTGCGCCTGAGCCCTAGAGCCCGCCCGCCTGCGGCCGCCTAGAGGCGGCCTGAGCCCTGGAGCCCGCCCGCCTGAGGCCTAGAGCCCCGGCCGAGGCGGCCTAGAGCCCGCCTAGCCCTAGAGCCCGCCCGCCTGAGGCCCCGAGCCCGTCCGCCTGAGGCCCAGAGCCCGCCCGCCTGAGGCCCAGAGCCCGCCCGCCTGAGCCCTAGAGCCCGCCCGCCTGCGGCGTCGCCGCCGGGGTGGCGGTCGCCCCGCCGCTGTTGGCGTACTGGTCGAACGGGATCTGCCAGTCACCCTCGCCGTCGGAGGCGTCAGCGGTGTGCCCGGTGTTCTTCACGATCACCAGGTCACCCTTCTGGCTGAAGTTGAAGAAGGTCTGCGCCCGCGAGGGGCTCAGGTTGACGCAGCCGTGCGACACGTTCTGCGACCCCTGCGCCCACTCCGACCACGGCGCGCTGTGCACGAAGAAGCCGTCGGTGGAGATGGCGGTGTCCCAGTAGACGTGCTCGTAGTAGCCGTCCGGGGAGTTGCGCGGGATGCCGATGGTCTGCGAGTCCATCAGCACGTCCTGCTGCTTGTACCAAACCACCAGGTTGCCCTGGATGGTCGGGTTGCGCGGCCGGCCGGCGCTGATCGGCCAGGTGTAGAGCGTCTTGTCGTCGGCGGTGACCGTCATCTGGTGGCTGCCGGCGTCGATGGTGCTGACGTGCTTCTGGCCGACGGTGAACGACAGCGTCCAGTTGCCCTGGCCGAAGATGTTGCTGCCGGCGCCCACGCCGTTGAGGTTGGCCTTGAGGGTCACCTTGCTGCCCGGCTGCCAGTAGTCCTTGGGCCGGAAGTGCACCTCGTCGGGGGCGAACCAGTGCCAGGCGCCGTCCTGCGGCGGGTCGCTGGTGACCTGGAGGTGCGCCACCAGGTTGGCCTGCTTGTCGGCGGCGACAGGAGCGTTGAAGCGCAGCGCGATGGGCATCGCGATGCCCACCGTCTCGCCGTCGGCGGGCTGGGTGTCGGTGGTCAGCCGCTTCGGCGTCATGGTGGTGAAGGTGGTGCGCGCCGTGCTCTGGTCGCCGCCGGCGCCGTGGGCGGTGACGTCGACCACGTAGTCGGTGCCGGCGTCGAGCGGGCGGTTGGAGGTCCAGGTGCGGCCGGTCTGGTCGAGCGTGCCGGGCACGAAGCCGAGCGTGTCGCTGGCGGGGTGGACCACCACCGCATCGATCGCGCCGCTGTCGGCCCTGACGGTGACGGTGGTGTCGAGGGCGACGTCGCGGCTGCCGTCGCTGGGCATCACGCTGATGGTCGGCGGCGCGCTGGCCGTCGGCGGGCTGGTGGGCGCCCCGCCGGTGGGTCCGGCGCTGCTGACGGGACGGGTGGTCGCCGGGGAGCACGCGCTGAGCAGGATGGTGCCGACCCCTGTCGCAGCCAGGAGGAGCAGGGAGCGGCGGATGTTCAGGGTGTGGGGCATTGTTTGGGGGGCTCGTGTGCGGTGCAGACGGCGCGCGACGGCGCACCCAGTCCATTGTGGGCGATCACACCGCTAACGCCGGGAATCCCCGCACGGTTACTGCCCGCCGGGCCGCCTGTCGCCTCCGACCGGCAGCCGCGGAGCGTACCGTTCCCACCCGTCATGGTCAGCCCGCTCACCACCCCCGCCGAGCTCGACGCCGCGCTCCGCTCCGCCCGCCCACCCACCGTGCTCGACGTGCGCTGGACCGTCGGGCTGCCCCCCGGCAACGGCCTGCCCGCCTACCGCGAGGGGCACATCCCCGCCGCCGTCTTCGTCGACCTCGACGCCGAGCTGGCCGCGCCGCCCGGCCGCGGAGGGCGCCATCCCCTGCCCGAACCCGAGTCCTTCGCCGCCGCGATGCGCGCCAAGGGCGTCCGCTCCGACCGCCCGGTGGTCTGCTACGACCAGGGCGACGACGTCGCCGCGGCCCGCGCCTGGTGGGTGCTCGGCTACTTCGGCCATCCCGAGGTGCGCGTCCTCGACGGCGGCATCGCCGCCTGGACCGCCGCCGGCCTGCCCCTCGACACCGCCGAACCCCACCCCACCCCGGGCGACTTCCAGCCGCACCCCGGCGCCCTCCCCATGCTCGACGCCGCCCAGGCCGCCGAGCTGGCCCGCCACGGCCTGCTCCTCGACGCCCGCACCTTGGTCCGTTACCGCGGCGAGCAGGAGCCCATCGACCCCGTGGCCGGTCACATCCCCGGCGCCCTCAGCGCCCCCACCACCGAGAACATGGACCCCACCACCG
>CAZCJX010000109.1:3832-8391 GCA_964499205.1 uncultured Actinomycetes bacterium
CACATCCCCGGCGCCCTCAGCGCCCCCACCACCGAGAACATGGACCCCACCACCGGCCGCCTCCTCCCCGCCGCCGCCCTGCACTCCCGCTTCACCCGTCTCGGCGCCTCCCCGGACACCCCGGTCGGCACCTACTGCGGCTCCGGCGTGACCGCCGCCCACCAAGTCCTCGCCCTCACCGTCGCCGGCATCCCCGCCGCCCTCTACGTCGGCTCCTGGAGCGACTGGATCTCCGACCCCACCCGCCCCATCGCCACCACCGAGCGCTGAACACAGGCGACACGCACGCGGCCGAACAGCGGACCCTTAGGAGAGGGACGTATCGGAGGCCCTACGTGTCGATTATGTGCCCAGTCATCGCCTGGCCTGGCACTCGGCCCCGGTGGAGTAGCGCAGTCTCCCGCTACGGAGTGGAGCTTATCGAACCTCTCTGACGCTCCGGAGCGGCTGGGGAGCTGGGCTCTGGCGGCAGGCTGGTGCTTCGAGAGCGCCCTTCGGTGGAGGTGGGAATAAGCAAGCGCGTCTACTCCCGCTGGGAATCAACGGCGCCGACCGCCTGTCGTGCCCCTCCGCTGGCCCGTGGGAAGGCCGACCGCGCAACTCAGCAATGAGCAGCCACGATGAAGCTAGCCGTGCCGGTCCCGGCGGCGCGAGCGCCGGACGTCGAGGCGACGCCCGCATCAACAAAGACCCGGCCTAGGGGCGTGTCGGGCGGCAGTGTCCACGTCTCACGGTAGGCACCGTCTGATCCGATGGTCTGGGCCAAGGCGAAGCCGCCATAGACGTTGCCCGCCCGGCCGTCGGCATAGCGAGGATCGACCGTCACCTGTAGGCCAGGCCGGCTCGTCACGATGACCGTCTGCGCACCACCCGGTTCGGCGCAGGGCGCAGCAACCGTCACGGTCACTGCGACTGGGGTAGGCGTCATGGCGCCAGCCGGCCGTCGTGAGGCCTGCCCGCCTCCGGCGTACCGAGGGCTCGCGGAGCCTGGCGCCGGGCGGCTCCCTCCGGCCGGCGAGCTGGTCGCGTCGCCTTCGCCCCCCGGCGACTGTGCACCAGCAGCGGACGATGGCGTGATGCGGGCTGCGGCAGACGTGTGGACCTTGTGGTCGCCGCGACTCTGCGATACCCCGACGAGCAGTGCCCCGACCGCCATGGCACCGATCACTGCACCGAACCCGAGCCGCCTTCCCGTCACGGGTTGAAAAGCGTCGGCATGGGCGCCGAGGTCGGGTACAGGTGACGTTCGCCGAGGACATCACCGAGACCGAGGGTATCTTGGTGGCGTACAGCCGCGATAGCGGCTCCGGCCATCGTCAACTGATCATCGGCAGGATTCTGTCCGCCGTTGGCGTGAGCGAGGTCGAGGACGTGCCCCCACTCGTGCGTCGATACATCCGCAAGATCGTAGCCGTCTGCCGTGCTGCCATCCCAACAGGATTGCCCGTCTTGTGGTGTGCACGGGTTCCACGCGAAGCCGGCGTCTGCCTTTAAGACGATGTCGAAGCTGTTGCACGCCGGGCTCGACGGGACGTCGGCGCAGGCAAGCCCGTCGGTGCAGTTCGATGGCAATGGTTCGAAGCCGAATACGTTGTTGTAATTGAGACCGGTCGGCGCGTCCGGGTTCGCGGTCGTCGTCCCATCGTAGACGAGCTGAGCCACTGGGTCGGCCGCCATCCATGCCTGCGCGGCGGTGGTGATCGCCCCCACGATCTGATCACTGCTCATCGGATAGCCGTCGTTCCAATCGCCGCTGTAGCCCGACGGGTTGGTCCTGTCGTGGATGACAACGTATCCGCTGCTGGCGATGGGCCACCCTCCGTCTTCAATGGTGTAGTCGGGGCAGTAGAGCGGGTCGGGACAAGTCCCGCTCCCCGGCGGTGGAGACGATGCGGCTGTCGTCGATGATCTCGACGTCGATGGGCTCGATGCGGCCCTCGTGGTGCGGAGCCCGGGCGCCGGCGACGAGCCGACGCCCGGTACTCCGGTTGGTGCCGCGTCACTCCCGGCCACGGCATCGCTGTGCGGGCCAGCAGTCGCGTGAAGCGCGTGTCCGCGACCTGTGGGAGCGCCGCAGGCCCCAAGGACCAGCGACGCCTCAGCGAGAGCAGTCAGCGAGCGCGGCACAGTCGTCATGATCCGGTCACGTCAGCATCCAGTGGGCGGCGACGGCGTGTTGTAGTACAGGCAGTCGTGCACCCCGAACACCGGAATCGAGGTCGACGTTCCCGGGACGAAGATGGAGGCCAGTTGGGTCCCTGAGAGGCCAACGTAGTCCACAGGGACGCAGATCCCCAGTGTGCATGGCGAGTTGGGCGGGGCGGTGCTGTAGTTCACCGGCGAGCTGCCCGTGGTCTGTACGCCGCCGACGTTTACCGCAGTGCAGGTGGTCCCGGGAAGGGGGACGCCGTCGAACTCAATGCACAAGTTCTGGAGCGTGTACACCACGCTGGTGCAGCCTGCCGTGCTGCATCCCTGCTGCTGCAGGGCGCCGATAATGGCCCCCGTGTTGTTTGGAAAGGGGTTGGTGTTACAGGACCCGGCGCAGACGCCGAATGGGATCGAGAAGAGGATCGTTGTCCCGCTCGTCCCGCTGGTGCTGATCGCACACGACGGCGCGACGCCGCCCGTCGAAGTGCTGTAGGCGTCCGAGTCGGGGATACATGCGACGTAGGGCGTACTGGCGGCGCTGAGCCCCCCGCCCACCGTCCCGCCTGCCGTCTCCGGCCCCGTGTTCGTCGTCGGCGAGGTGGCGTAGCAAAGCGTGAAATACGTGCCGCCAGTCCATCCCCCGTGTCCCTCCGCCGCCAAAGCGGGCGAACCGATTTCCAGGCCGAGGGTGATGGGGTTGGTGAGGATGGGTACGTCGTCGTTTCCAACGCCGTCCGAGCATGCTGTGGACTGGGGAGTTCCCGCAAACGCTTGGGTCACCGGACCCAGGCCGAATGCCAGGGCAGCGAGCCCGCCTGCGGCTGTAATCGAGAGAAGGCGATTTTTCAAGTCCATGTGGGAGACTCCGTGATGTCTGGAGTTGTCTGGCCGCAGCGGAGGCTGTTCAGAGGCGCCGCTCGGCCGGGCCGCGAGACACCGGGGCGTCGGGGGATAGCCTCGACGCCCTTTCTCCCGTCCGCCCGCCCCAAGTCGGTCTCGCATGGCGAGCGGCCGGGCTCTGCTTACCGCACGTTTCTCCCTCTCACCGCGCGTGGGACGTAGCCTCATCGCCGTCTCCAACAGGAGCACACCCCGCTCGGCTCTATACGGTGAACGGACGGCCGGGAGATTCCTTTCGGCAGGCTGCCATTCACCCCACCCCGCACCTGCTGCCGCGGCGCTCGACCGCTGAGTTAGCGGAGCGGCGCACCCGCCACGATGGGCTGCCAGCCGGGCGGGATACGCCCGGGCGGCTGTCTCGCTCTACTGGCCTGCCCCGCGATGCCAACGCCACATCTCCCCTGCGCCTCTCGGGGCTGGTCCTTCCTGAATACCGGTGAGCACTGGTGCGCCTCGACGCCGCGCACTGGACGACGCAGCACATGATCGCCATGGAGCGCGCCGTCCTGACCGATGCCGCGGCGAGGGCACGCTCGACGCCAAGGCCGGCGCCCGCTCGGTCCTCCGCGAGATGCGGATGTAGATGGCCGCCGTGCGCAGGTCCGCGGGAGCCAGGCCAGAAGGGTGACCGACAGCGCGGGACGAGCGCCGGCGACACACCGAGCGCTGAATCCCAGGCGACACGCAACACGGCCGAACACCGGACGCTGAGGAGCGGGACGTATCGGAGGCCGGCTGGCCCGCCGGCCGGAGATCCAGCAGCAAACGCCGCCAGGCGTTTGCACGCGTGTCCCGCGGATCAGCGTCCGGTGGTCGGCCGCTTCGAAGCGGCCCCGAAAGCATCCTAGTTCAGCCGCTCAATGATCATGGCCATCCCCATCCCCCCACCCACACACATCGTCTCCAACCCAATCGTCTTGTCCATGCTCTGCAGATCATTGAGCAGCGTCGTGGTGATCCTCGCCCCCGTCATCCCAAACGGATGCCCCAACGCGATCGCCCCCCCATGCGGATTCAGCTTGTCGCTGAACGGATCGATCCCCAGCGCCCGCGCCGACGGAATCACCTGCGCCGCGAACGCCTCGTTGATCTCCACAATGTCGACGTCGTCGATGGTCATCCCCGCGTTCTTCAGTGCGTTGCGCGAGGCGCCGATCGGCCCCAGGCCCATCAGCTCCGGCTCCAGCGAGGTGAGCCCGGTGGCGACGATGCGCGCCAGCGGCGTGATGCCCAGCTCGCGGGCGCGGGTGTCCGACATGATCACCACCGCGGCGGCGCCGTCGTTCAGCGGGCAGGAGTTGCCCGCGGTGACCTTGCCGTCCTCGCGGAACACCGGCTTGAGCGTCTGCAGCGTCTCGAAGTTGGTGCCGGCACGGGGTCCGTCGTCCTTGGTCATCGTCGAGCCGTTGGGCAGCGGCACGGGGATGATCTCGCGCTCGAAGAAGCCGTTGCCCTGCGCCTCGACGGCGAGGGTCTGCGACTTCACCGCGTAGTGGTCCATCTCCTCG
>CAZCJX010000110.1:0-6421 GCA_964499205.1 uncultured Actinomycetes bacterium
CCGCTGACGTAGGTGAAGGCGGCCAGCACCACGAAGGCGATGATCAGCGCCACCTCCGGGCTGATGCCCATGTTGGCCAGAACCACCTTGATGCCGAAGATCTGCAGCGCGATGTACGGCATGGTGGCGACGATGCCGGTGATGGCGATGCAGAGCGCGAAGAAGCGCGAATCGAAGCGGTCGCGCACGTAGTCGCTGCCGGTGACGTAGCCGCGGTTGCGGGCCACCTGCCACAGCCGCGGCATGGTGGCGAAGACCAGCGGGTAGACGATGATGGTGTAGGGCAACGCGAACAGCCCGAAGGAGCCAGAGCCGTACACCAGTCCCGGCACGGCGACGAAGGTGTACGCGGTGTAGAGGTCGCCGCCGAGCAGGAACCAGGTGATCACCGTGCCGAAGGTGCGGCCGGCCAGGCCCCACTCCTCGAGGTGGTTGAGGTCGGCGCGGCGCCAGCGGGACGCGACGAAGCCGATGACGGTGACCAGCAGCCCCAGGGCGATGAAGATGCCGAGCTCGTCCCAGTGCGTCATGGCTCCTCCTCCTCGCCGTGGCGGTTGAAGGCGTAGACCACGCTGGTCACGGCGACGCCGAGGATCACCCAGAGGAACTGGTACCAGATGAAGAACGGGATGCCGCTCAGCCGCGGCGAGGCATGCGCGTACCAGCCGGGGATGAGCAGGGCGACATACGGGATGACGAGGAGCGCGAGCGCCCAGCGCCCGCGGCCCCGAGCAGGTGGGGTGGGCGGTGTGGACATGCCGCGGTTATGGAATGGCGGGTCTGGTCCTGTCAAGTAATGTGCCACGACCGGTGCGGGCGGAGCGGTCCTGGTAGAGGATCGAGGTGCCGCAGCAGGCCAGGCGGGTGGCGGTGCCGTCCCGGCGGACCAGGTAGAAGTCGTCCGGCGCCGGCGCGTCGGTGGAGCCGGGGACGCCGTTGCCCGGCGTGGCCGGCGTGAACCGGCGTCCTCCGTTTCAGTCGCCCGGCGAGGCCGACTCCAGCAGCGCGGCGACCCGCGACAGCTGCGCCGCGTCGAGCGCCATGCGCGGGCCGCGCACCGCGGCGGGGGCGCCATGCTGCACGGCCAGGACGGCCTTCAACCCCGCCGGCATCAGCCCGATCGACGCCGCCTCGCCGACACCGCGCAGCCGCTCGAAGATCGCCACCGCACCCGGCATGTCGCCGTCGCACGCGCATGCGTGCACCTGCGACAGCTCGCCTGGCGCCGCGTTGGCCAGCGCCAGCACGCCGCCGTCCATGCCGTGCGCGGTCGCCGCGGCGAGCAGCTCGGCGGCACCGGCGTAGACGCGAAAGGAATCGCCGCAGCGCTGGCGAATGTCGAGCAGCCGCCGCAGGTCCGGCCCCGACTCCTTGACACCACTGACCACCCCGTCAGCAGCCAGCGCCGACAGCACCTCGACCGGATAGGCAACGGCGGCGCGTGCCGGAAACGAATAGGCCAGCAATGGCAGTGAGCCGACCGCATCCTTGACACGGCGCAGGTGCAGCGCCAGCGCAGCCGCGTCGACGGGCAGGTAGTACGGCGTGATCGCCGCCACACCGTGGGCACCGATCGACACGGCGTGCCGCGCCAGCGCCACGGTATCGCGCGTCGACGCGGCACCGGCGTGGATCACCACCTGCAGCGGCGTGCCGCGCAGCGCCGCCACCGCTGCGGCGGCGACGTCCATGCGCTCACCGCTGTCGAGGGCGGGAAACTCGCCCGTCGAGCCGCACACCAGCACCCCGCAGAGCCCCGTGCCGGCGAGCCGCCGCAGGTGGGCGGCGAAGGCGTCGAGGTCGAGCGACTCGTCGTCGTGGAAGAAGGTGGGCACCGCGGCGAAGACGCCGCGCGGCAGCTCGGGCATCACAGCACCCCGCAGCCTACGCCGCCCCGGGGTTGCTCCCGGCCGTCCCGTTCCCGGAGGATGCCCACCCATGCAGCACACGAGACTGGGCACCACCGGCCTGCAGGTGTCGCGCATCTGCCTGGGCACCATGACCTTCGGCCTCCAGTCCGACGAGGCCACCTCGCGGGCCATCCTCGACCGCGCAGCCGAGGGCGGCGTCACCTTCCTCGACACCGCCGACGTCTACCCCCTCGGCGGCGACCTCAGCACGGTGGGCCGCACCGAGGAGATCGTCGGCCGCTGGCTGGAGGGGCGGCGCGAGCAGTTCGTGCTCGCCACCAAGTGCAACGGCCCGATGGGCGAGCGCCCCTGGGACCGTGGCAACAGCCGCCGCCACATCCTCGACGCCGTCGACGCCTCGCTGCGCCGCCTGCGCACCGACTGGATCGACCTCTACCAGCTGCACGCCCACGACCCCGAGACGCCGCTCGACGAGACCCTGGAGGCGCTCGACTCGCTGGTCCGCGCCGGCAAGGTGCGCTATGTCGGCTGCTCCAACTGGCTCGCCTACCAGGTGGCCCTGGCGCTGGGCCGCAGCGAGGCGCACGGCTGGGCGCGCTTCACCTCGGTGCAGCCGCGCTACAACCTGCTCTTCCGCGAGTTCGAGCGCGAGCTGTTCCCGCTCTGCCGCGAGGAGGGCGTCGGCGTCATCCCCTACAACCCCATCGCCGGCGGCATGCTCAGCGGCAAGCACCAGCGAAGCGGCGGGCCCACCGAGGGGACGCGCTTCACCCTGGGCGGCGCGGCGCAGCTCTACCAGCGCCGCTACTGGAAGGACGAGGCCTTCGACAGCGTCGAGGCCCTGCAGCAGGTGGCCCGTGACGCGGGCATCCCCCTGCCCACGCTGGCCGTCGCCTGGGTGCTCGACAACCCGGCCGTCACCGCACCGATCATCGGCGCCAGCCGCCCCGAGCAGCTCGACGCCACCCTCGCCGCCGTCGACGTCACCCTCGACGACGCGCTGCGCGCCCGCCTCGACGAGCTGACCCGCCCGTACCGCCGGGGCGACGCGCCGCGCTGACGGCCCGCGACGCGGGCGCGGTCCTCAGGCGGCCGGCTGCGCGGGGAACTCCTGCAATCGCCCCACCGGGGTGAAGGCGATCGCCGCCACCGCCACGGCGCCGAGGGCACCGCCGAGCACGATGGTGGGGGTGACCCCGATGGCGCTGCCCAGCGCGCCGCCGCACACCTCGCCGAGCGGCCACGCGCCCCAGTAGATGGTGCGGAACACCGAGTTCATCCGCGCGTGCAGCCGATCCGGCGTGCCCAGCATGCGCACCGTCACCTGGGTGACGTTGTTGACCGTCCCCGCCGCGCCGCGCAGCAGGCCGAGCACGAACAGCACCGCCACCGGCGCGCCCAGCAGCGCCAGTGGGATGGCGCCCAGGCTGGCCGTGGCCACCAGCCCGCTGGCCACGATCAGTGGCCCGACGCCGAGCCGCCGCCGCACCCGCCCCACCGAGAGCGCGCCCGCGACCGCCCCGAACCCGGTGGCGGTGATCACCAGCCCGTAGAGCCCCGGCGAGAAGTGCAGGGTGCGGTAGGCGAAGACGATGAACACCGCGTCGACGCCGTGGGCGCAGAAGATGAAGCCGCCCATGCACAGCACCAGGCCGCGCAGCATCGGGTCCCCCATCACCAGGCGCAGACCCTCGCCGATCTCGCGGCCCATCTGGCGCACCCCGAAGGGCGCCTGCTCGCGGCGCGGCGGCGGTACCTCGCGGCGGCCGATGAGCAGCAGCATCGCCGCCGAGAAGAGGAACGAGGCGGCGTCGAGGGCCAGGGCGCGCGCCGCGCCGGCCAGCTGGACCAGCAGGCCGCCGACGCCAGGCCCGGCGATGTCGCCGGCGGAGAAGCTGAACTCCAGGCGCTGGTTGGCGTCGGCGAGCTGGCCGCGGCCCACCAGGCCGGGCAGGTAGGCCAGGTAGGCGAGGTCGAAGACCACGGTGAAGCCGCCGGTGAGCGCGGCGAGCACGTAGAGGTGCCAGAGCTGCAGGGTGCCGACGGCGGCGATCACCGGCACGGCGCCGAGCAGCACGCAGCGGGCCAGGTCGGCGCCGAGCATCAGCCGCCGCCGCGACGCCCGATCGGCGAGCACGCCCATGGGCAGGGCGAGGAGGGGGAAGGCGAAGCGCTGGCAGGCGGCGATCAGGCCGACCTGGAGCGGCCCGGCGTGGAGCTGCAGCACCGCCAGGGTGGGCAGGGCCAGCTGGGTGATCGAGCTGCCCACCACGCTGACCGTCTGCCCGGCCCAGAGGCGGTTGAAGTCGCCGTGGCGCCAGAGCGGGCGGTCGGCCGGCGCGGTCATCCTCGCCGGATGGTAGCGGGGTCCTGGCGGTCTTGATTGACAGGGCGATTTGCAGCTAGGGCACACCACTCCTATCATCAATTCCTCGCCCGGAACTCCCATGGAGGTTTCCCCATGCACCGTTCCCGCCTCCTGGTCGTCTCGGCGGTTGGCGCCCTGGCGATCGCTGCGTGTGGAAGTGGAGGGGGCGGAGGCGGCAACGCGTCCTCCTCGTCCTCCGGCTCCTCGTCGTCGAACATCGGCGGCACCGTCACCGTGTGGGCCACCTGGTCGGGCACCGAGCAGAAGGACTTCCAGGCCGTTCTCGACGACTTCCAGTCCAAGACCGGGGTCACCGGCCAGTTCCAGTCCAAGGGCGACAACCTGCCCACCGTTCTCGGCACCGCCATCGCCGGCGGCAGCCCGCCCGACGTCGCCGTCCTGCCCCAGCCCGGACTGCTGCACGACCTGGTCGCCAAGAACGCGCTCAAGCCGCTGGACAGCATCGCCGGCAACATCATGAACACGCAGTACGCGTCGGTCTGGAAGAACCTGGCCACCGACGGCGGCAAGCTCTACGGCGTGTATTTCAAGGCCGCCAACAAGAGCACCGTCTGGTACAACGTCAAGACCTTCAAGGACGCCGGCATCACCACCCCGCCGGCGACCTTCGACGACTGGCTCAAGGACGTCTCGACGCTCAAGCAGTTCGGCACCACGCCGTTCGCCATGTGCGGCGGCTCGGGCTGGACGCTCACCGACTGGTTCGAGAACATCTACCTGCGCAGCGCCGGCATCCACAACTACAACAAGCTGGCCAAGCACGAGATCAAGTGGACCGACCCGTCGGTGACCACCGCGTTCACCGACATGCAGAAGATCTTCGACCCCGCGAACCTGGTCGGCGGCACCCAGGGGGCGGTGTCGACGCCGTTCCCCGACTGCGTCTCCCAGGTCTTCGGCGCCTCGCCCAAGGCGGCGATGCTCTACGAGGGTGACTTCGTCGGCTCGGTGATCCCCACCGTCGGCAACCTGCAGCCGGTCAGCGGCTTCGACTTCTTCCCCTTCCCCTCGATCAACGGCTCGCCGCCCTCGGTCTCCGGCGGCGGTGACGTGGCGGTGATGCTCAAGGACACGCCGCAGTCGGAAGCGCTGATCAAGTACCTCGCCTCGCCGGCGGCCGGCTCGATCTGGGCCCACCTCGGCGGCTTCACCTCACCCAACAAGAACGTGTCCCTGTCGGTCTACCCCGACGCCATCTCCAAGAAGGCGGCGCAGGCGCTGCTCAACGCCGGCAACAACGTCGCCTTCGACATGAGCGACCAGGCGCCCGCCGCGTTCGGCGGCACCGCCGGGTCGGGCGAGTGGGCCGACCTGCAGAACTGGGTGCGCAACACCGCCGACGTCAGCGGCATCGAGGCCAAGTTGGAGGCGGACGCGACAGCCGCCTACGGCCACTGACGCACCGGTAGCGCTGAGGCCACATGGCAACCATTCCCGCGATCGCGCGAGGCGGCGCCGGCATCCCGGAGGTCGCCACCGGCGGGCCGCCGCGGCGCGGTCGCGGGCGCAACTGGCTGGCCGTCGGCCTGTTTCTCGGGCCGGCGGCCATCCTGCTCGGTGCCATCGTGCTCTACCCGGCGATCGCCACGGTGGCGCGCAGCCTCTACGACCGCAGCGGCAACCGCTTCGTCGGCGCCGACAACTACCGCACCCTCTTCGGCAGCACCGAGATCCTCGTCGCCATCCGCAACAACGCGGTCTGGGTGATCGTCTTCCCCGTCCTGGTCACCTTCATCGGCCTGGTCTTCGCGGTGCTGACCGAGCGCATCCGCTGGTCGACGGCCTTCAAGACCGTGGTGTTCATGCCGATGGCGATCAGCCTCTTCGCCACCGGGGTGATCTGGCGCATCGTCTACGAGACCGACCCGCACCGCGGCGTGATCAACGCGGCGGTCGGCACCGTCGCCGACACCATCCATCCGCCGGGCATGTACGCCTCGGCGATCAACATCAAGCCGAGCACCGGCACCATGACGGCCGGGCCCAACGGCAGCCTGGTGACCCGCTCGACGGTGACGCGGGGAAGCACCGTCGAGCTGGGCCTCACCGGCATCCTCCCGGAGGACGTGCCGCCCGGTGCCGAGCAGGCACAAGCGCCGGCGTCTGCATCCAATGCCATCAGCGGCGTGGTGTGGCGCGACTTCTCACCCGGGGGCCAACC
>CAZCJX010000110.1:6521-8000 GCA_964499205.1 uncultured Actinomycetes bacterium
GAAGCCGCCAAGGTCGACGGCGCCACCGAGTGGCAGACGTTCCGCCGCATCACCCTGCCGCTGCTGCGGCCGGTGCTGCTCGTCGTCTTCATCACGATGATCATCAACGTGCTGAAGATCTTCGACATCATCCTCTCGCTGGTGCCCGACTCCTCGCACCAGGAGGCCAACGTCATCGCGCTGAAGATGTGGGAGCTGGGCTTCACCGGCGCGCAGGACTTCGGGCTGAGCAGCGCGCTGGCGGTCTTCCTCTTCATCCTCGTCGTCCCGGCCATCTTTCTCAACGTGCGGAGGATTCGCGGATGACGGTGACCGCCACACCGGCCCCGGCGCCGGCCACGCCCGCGCCGATCCCACCCGAACCGCTGCCCGCCGCGCCGCGCGGCGCGCGGCTGCGCCGCATCCTCAACCGCAGCACGCTCAACGTGGTGCTGCTGGCCATCGGGCTGCTCTGGCTGGTGCCCACCGTCGGCCTGCTGGTCACCTCCTTCCGCACCAACACCGACTACTTCAGCTCCGGCTGGTGGCAGGGCCTGGCCCATCCCGCCACGCTGACGCTGCAGGGCTACAAGGACATCGTGCACAGCAGCGGGCTGATCAACGCGGTGATCACCACCGTGCTGATCACCGTTCCCGCCACCGTGCTGGTGGTGCTGATCGCCTCGCTGGCGGCGTACTCGATGGTGTTCCTGCGCTGGCGCGGCCGCGACTGGGTCTTCGTCCTGGTGGTCGCGCTGCTGGTGGTGCCGTTGCAGCTGGCGCTGATCCCCGTGGCGACGATGTACAAGTGGATCCACGACACCCTGGGGCTGCAGCTCTTCGGCACCGTCGCCGGCGTGGTCATCTTCCACGTCGCCTTCGGGCTTCCCTTCGCCATCTTCCTGATGCGCAACTTCTACGCGGGCATCCCCAACGACCTGCTGGAGGCGGCGCGCATCGACGGTGCCGGCGAGTGGCTGATGTTCCGCCGCATCGTGCTGCCGCTGGGCCGGCCGGCGCTGGCCTCGCTGGCCATCTTCCAGTTCCTCTGGGTGTGGAACGACCTGCTGGTGGCGCTGGTGTTCAACTCCGGCAACCCCAACCAGCCGTTCACCGTGTTCATCTTCAGCCAGATACGGCAGTTCGGCGCCAACATCCAGTTCTTCGCGACGGCGTCGTTCCTCTCCATGGTGGTGCCGCTGGTGGTGTTCTTCGCCTTCCAGCGCTCGTTCGTCCGCGGTGTCCTGGCAGGGGCGGTGAAATGAAGGTCAGCTTCGACCACGTCTTCAAGCGCTACGGCGGGCCGGGCGGCTTCCTCGCCCTCAAGGATCTCAGCCTCGCGGTGCACGACGGCGAGTTCCTCTGCCTGGTCGGTCCCTCGGGCTGCGGCAAGACCACCGCGCTGCGCTGCCTCGCCGGGTTGGAGGACATCACCAGCGGGCACATCAGCATCGGCGACCGCGTGGTCAACGACCTGCCCCCCAAGGATCGCGACATCGC
>CAZCJX010000110.1:8010-8354 GCA_964499205.1 uncultured Actinomycetes bacterium
AGCTACGCGCTCTACCCGCACATGTCGGTGTACGAGAACCTCGCCTTCAGCATCAGGCTGCGCAAGGCGCCCAAGGAGGAGGTCGACCGGCGCGTCCACGAGGCCGCCGAGATCCTCGACCTCACCCACCTGCTCGACCGACGCCCCGGCCAGCTCTCCGGCGGCCAGCGCCAGCGCGTCGCGCTGGGCCGCGCCATCGTGCGCGAGCCGTCCGTGTTCCTCATGGACGAGCCGCTCTCCAATCTTGACGCCAAGCTGCGCGTCGCGACCCGCGCCGAGATCAGCAAGCTTCATCTGCGCCTGAAGACGACGTTCATCTATGTCACACACGACCAGACAGAAGC
>CAZCJX010000111.1:0-2371 GCA_964499205.1 uncultured Actinomycetes bacterium
CGCGCGGTCTGGCAGCGAAATCGGTCGAACCCGCTCTTGCACCATGCGCACGTGCGGATCATCTCGACGCGGCGTCGACCTGCCACCTGAGCAAACCTCGAGAAAGCGGTGCCGGTGGCTGGAAGCCGCACTCCGCCGCCCACCGGCACCGTCTTCGACCGTAGCAGACGGTTCTCAGCGCCGCGCGCGTCCTTACCAAGCCGCTAGATCGCGGCAGCGCTTGACTCCACCCGCACCCGGGGTGAACATCGCCCGCGGGGGCCTCAACAGTGACCGACGATGACTGCGCACGCCCGGCGTGCCGCAGAGGAGATATCGCAATGGCAGGCCTGGACCGACCGTACACCACGACGGACAGCGGCATCCCGGCGACGAGCGACGAGTTCTCGCTCACCGTCGGGCCCGGCGGACCGGTTCTGCTGCAGGACCATTACCTGGTCCAGAAGATGCAGCACTTCAACCGCGAGCGCGTGCCCGAGCGGGTGGTGCACGCCAAGGGCGGCGGGGCCTTCGGCTACTTCGAGACCACCCACGACGTCTCCGCATTCACCAAGGCCGTCCTCTTTCAACCCGGCAAGAAGACCGAGATGCTGGCTCGCTTCTCCACCGTGGCCGGCGAGCGCGGCTATGCCGACACGGTGCGCGACCCGCGCGGCTTCGCGCTGAAGTTCTACACCGAGGACGGCAACTACGACATGGTCGGCAACAACACGCCGATCTTCTTCATCCGCGACCCGCAGAAGTTCCAGGACTTCATCCACTCGCAGAAGCGCCGCGCCGACAACAACCTGCGCGACAACGACATGCAGTGGGACTTCTGGACGCTCTCTCCGGAGTCGGCGCACCAGGTCACCTGGCTGATGGGCGACCGGGGGATCCCCCGCAGCTGGCGGCACATGAACGGCTACTCCAGCCACACCTACATGTGGATCAACCGGGGTGGCGAGCGCTTCTGGGTCAAGTACCACTTCAAGACCCAGCTCGGCGTCGAGCACATCGACCTGGAGGAGGCCAACGCCCTGGCCGGTGAGAACCCCGACTACCACCTGCAGGACCTCTACACCGCGATGCGCACCGGGCAGCCCGCGGTGTGGACGCTGTACGTGCAGCTGATGCCCTTCGAGGACGCCGCCGACTACCGGTTCAACCCCTTCGACCTCACCAAGGTCTGGCCGCACGGCGACTACCCGCTGACCGAGGTGGGGCGGATGGTGCTGGATCGCAACCCCGCCAACTACTTCGCCGAGATCGAGCAGGCCATCTTCGAGCCCAACAACATGATTCCCGGCGTCGGCCCGTCGCCGGACAAGATGCTGCTGGCCCGCCTCTTCAGCTACCACGACACCCACCTGCATCGCGTCGGCACCAACGCCGCGCAGCTGCCGGTCAACCGGCCGCACTCGCCGGTGCACTCCTACAACCGCGACGGCGCGATGCGCTACGAGAACCCGCCCGACCCGGTGTACGCGCCCAACTCCTACGGCGGTCCCGTCGCCCAGCCGGAGCGGTTCGGTGCCGACCCGTCGTGGTACACCGCCGGGGAGATCGTGCGCGCTGCCTACGAGAAGCACCGCGACGACGACGACTTCGTGCAGCCCCGCACCCTGGTGACCAAGGTGCTCGACGACGCGGCGCGCGACCGCCTGGTGCACAACATCGTCAGCCACGCGTCCAACAACGTGTCGGCACCCGTGCTGGCGCGGGTGTTCCAGTACTGGCGCAGCATCGACACCGGCATCGGCGAGCGGATCGAGCGAGCCCTGAGCACCGGCGCACCGCATGGCGGCGACGGAGCGGCACCACCTCGTCCCATCGTCACCGCAGGACAGACCCGCTGACGCGCTGACGCGACCGGTCCAGCCATGTCCGCGACTCCCCGTGTCGCCCTGCCGGGCGCCAGGTCGGGGAGCGGCGGCTCGCGGATTCTCGGCGTGGTGCAGACGCAGGTGGCGTCACGCCTCGACCGGCTCCCCTGGTCGCGCTTCCACTGGCACGTCGTCGTCGGCCTGGGCGCGGTGTGGATCCTCGACGGCCTCGAGGTCACCATCGTCGGGTCGATCGGAGCGCGTCTCACCGAGCGCGGCAGCGGCCTCGACCTGACGGCGAGCGGCATCGGGACCGCCGCCGCGCTCTACGTGGCTGGGGCCTGCTGCGGCGCGCTGTTCTTCGGGCAGCTCACCGACCGCCTCGGGCGCAAGAGGATGATGATGGTCACCCTCGCCCTCTACGTCACGGCGACGGTCGCGACCGCCTTCGCCTTCGCGCCCTGGTACTTCTTCCTCTGCCGCTTCTTCACCGGCGCCGGCATCGGCGGAGAGTACTCGGCCATCAACTCCGCGATCGACGAGCTGATACCGGCGCGCAACCGCGG
>CAZCJX010000111.1:2471-8278 GCA_964499205.1 uncultured Actinomycetes bacterium
GTGACCTTCGACCTCGGCAACATCCTCAACCGTTTCTTCGGTGTGTCCTCGGGGACAGTTCCGGTCTACCTCGTCATATTCGCCGCCGGCAACTTCCTCGGTCCGCTGCTGCTCGGGCGTCTCTTCGACACCGTGGGCCGCAAGCCGATGATCTCGGGGACCTACCTCGGCTCGGTAGGGCTGACCTGCCTGCTGGCCATCCTGCTGCTCAAGGGTGTGCTGACCAGCTGGTCATTCATCGCCCTGGTCGGCATCACCTTCTTCTTCGCCTCGGCGGGTGCGAGTGCCGCCTACCTCACGGTGAGCGAGATCTTCCCCTTGGAGACGCGCGCCCTGGCCATCGCCTTCTTCTACGCGGTGGGCACGGCGCTGGGTGGCATCGCCGGACCACTGGTGTTCGGCAACCTCATCCAGCACGGCAGCCTGGGTGCAGTGGCCGCCGGCTTCTTCGTCGGCGCCGCGGTGATGGCGCTCGGTGGCGTCGCCGAGCTGCTGCTGGGCGTGCGCGCCGAGCGGATGCCGCTGGAGAACGTTGCCAAGCCGCTCACCGTCGCGGAGGCCGAGGCGGCGGCGGGCGAGGCGGCACCCGCGGCGGCGCCCGAGGCGGCGTCGATCCGCGGCGAGGAGGGACCCGCCGAGCTGTCGCAGCGCGAGCGGGAGGAGGCGGCCGCGCGCGAACAGCGTGCCCGCCAGCGCGACGAGCGCATCCGCCGGCGCCTGGCGCGCATCGAGGAGCGTGAGCGCCGCGGCGTGCGTCGCTACCGTCCCGGTCCGGGGATCACGCTCTACTCGCCCGGCATGGTGGGAACCGCGAGCCGCTGGGCGCCGACCGCCGAGGAGGATCTCGATCGCGAGATCGAGCAGATCGAACGTGCGCTGGCCGAACGCGGACCCATGGATCGCGACCAGCTCGCCGCCGCGGTGGGCGCTCCTCATTGGGGGCCGGGACGCTTCGGCAGCGCACTCTGCGAAGCGGTCGAGGAGGGACGGGCGCGACGGCTGTCGCGCGACACCTACGGGCCGGCGGAGCCCGCCGTCGCATAGCAAGGAGGCGCTCCCTACGCATCGCGTGGTGATCATCGGTGCGGGCTTCGCCGGACTGTTCGCGGCGCGGCGCTTGAAGCACGCCCCGGTGCAGGTCACGGTGATCGACCGCACCACCCACCATCTCTTCCAACCGCTGCTCTACCAGGTGGCCACCGGCATCCTGTCGGAGGGCGGGATCGCCCCGCCGATCCGCGACGTGCTGCGACGCCAGCGCAACACCCGCGTCGTCCTCGGCGAGGTGGTCGACATCGACCTCGACGCCCGCACGGTCATCGCGCGCCAGTTCGAGCGCGCCATGTCATTTCCCTACGACAGCCTGATCGTGGGCACGGGATCGACCCAGTCCTACTTCGGTCATGACGAGTTCAGCGAGCACGCGCCGGGACTGAAGACCATCGACGACGCGCTGGAGCTGCGCGGCCGCATCTTCGGCGCCTTCGAGATGGCCGAGACGGAACCCGACCTGCGGCGGCGCACCGCATGGCTCACCTTCGGCATCGTCGGCGCCGGACCCACCGGCGTCGAGATGGCCGGGCAGATCGCCCAGCTGTCACGGCAGAGCCTGCGCTGCAACTACCGGAACATCGACCCCAGCACCGCGCGCATCGTCCTGCTCGACGGCGCGCCGCGCATCCTCGGCGGTTTCAGCGAGCCGCTGGCGCGGCGCGCCGCCGACCACCTGCGCGAGCTGGGCATCGAGATCCGCCTCGACACCATGGTCACCGGCGTCGACGCCGAGGGCATCGACGCCACCTCGCCACAGGGCCCCTTTCGCCTCGACGCGATGACCAAGATGTGGTCGGCCGGAGTGCAGGCGTCGCCGTTGGGCGCGCTGCTGGCCAGGCAGTCCGGCGCGACGCTGACGCGCAGCGGCCAGGTGGCGGTGCTGCCCGACTGCTCGCTGCCGGGATATCCCGAGGTCTTCGTGGTCGGCGACCTGATGTGGCTCGACAGGCTGCCGGGCCTGGCCGAGGTGGCGCTGCAGTCAGGCCGGCACGCCGCCGCACAGATCGAGCGACGGCTCCAGGGACACGCCGACGCAGAGCCGTTCCACTACATCGACCTCGGCAGCCTGGCGGCGATCTCGCGCTTCTTCGCGGTGGGCGAGCGCGGCCGGATTCGCGTGTGGGGCTTTGCCGGATGGCTGGTGTGGCTGGTCGTCCACCTCACCTTCCTGACCGGTTTCAAGAACCGCACCGCCGCGCTGTTCCACTGGATCATCACCTTCTTCGGGCGCGGCCGCGTCGAGCGAACCAGCACCATGCAGCAGGTGATCGCCCGCGGTGCGCTGAACGCGCGCCGGCGATAGCGCCACACCGCGCCTGCGGCGTGCGCCGCGCCGTCCCAGGCGCTACGCTGTGGCTGCCATGCCGGACGAGATCGACGACACCACCGCGGCCGAGGTCGGCCATGCACTGCTGCGCTGGCTGACCGACGAGGATCCCGCCGCCGTCACCCGCTTCGTGCCCGACCTCGAGCCCGAGTCGGTGGACGACGCCAGGGCGGCGCGTATCGGGCGGGTGCTGGTCGACCTCCTCCAGCGGCTCGACGTCGCCTGAGGCGCTGAGCGGCGCTCAGGGATGTGAGGGTCCGGGTGGCGCCCCCTCGAGCTCGAAGAGCAGGTCGTCGGGGTAGCAGAACCACCAGTCCTCACCGGGCTCGAACGAGCGGATGATGGGATGGTCCCGGTGCGCCTGCCAGTGCTTGGTGGCGTGCCGGTTGGGCGAGTCGTCGCAGCATCCGACATGCCCGCAGTGCATGCACAGCCGCAGGTGGACCCAGGTGTCGCCCATGGCCAGGCATTCCACGCATCCGTCGCCCGACGGTGTGACGTCCTCGATGGTGTCGAGGTGAGTGCAGACCTGTGTCGTCGTCATGGCGATGTCGACCTCTCATTCGACGGTTCGACGGCGGGATCCCCCTCCAGCGCTGCGCGCGGCCACTGTGCCAGCTCGGCGGCGGCCTCGTAGGTGCTCTGCAGGAAATCGAGGAGCACCGCGTCGGGATCGTCCGCGGTGCGCACCGCCTCGTAGGGCAGCAGGAACTCGCCGTACCCGGTGTCGTAGCGGGCCGCGGCGGGCGCCACTGACCAGCGGTCGAAGCCGGCCGGCTCGGGATACGCATAGGCGTAGAACGCGCCCTCGGTGCCACCGCCGGGCCAGAAGCCGCAGCTGCTCACCTCCTGGCTGTAGGCCAGCACCTGCACCCGGTCCGGACAGTTGGGAACGCCGCCGGGATGCCGCGGCGCCGGCCTGCCGGAGAAGCGGGTGACGGCGAGGTCGAACCCGCCCCAGAAGAAATGCACCGGGCTGGCCTTGCCGGTGAAGCGCGCGCGGAACATCGTCAACACCCGGTGGGCTTCGCGCAGCGCCTGCCAGAAGCGCCGCGCCGCGGCGCCGTCGTAGTCACGATGCCGCCGGTCCTCGGCGAAGGGAATCGCCTCGGCCACCTCGACGGGGCGCGGCATGATGCTGACCTCGACGCCGAGATCGCGCAGCGCCTCCATGGTCTCGCTGTAGAAGCTGGCCACCGAGCGCGGCTCCAGGGCGACGCGGCGCACTCCACCGGCGGTGGTGCGGATCACCAGCGCCTGGTCGACGAAGTCGAACTCCATCTCCACGCCGCCGCCGGGGACGTGCATCATCGACGTGGTCATGCCGCGTGCCGAGACGTACAGCGGCACCTGCCACCAGTGGTTGAGCATGGGTTCCAGGGCGAGGCGCACCTTGCCGGGAATCTGGCTCCAGAGGTGCAGCGCGTCGCAGGTCTCCTGCCACTCCGCCAGGGGGAGCGCCGGCCAGACCTCCCCGGCGGCGGTGGGGGCAACCATGAGACCCTCACTGTACGCGGTCCGCCCTCTCCGGCATACCCGAGGCGCGCATGGCGACAGCTCCCCACGCCAGGACCATCGCAGCCGCTTCTGCTGCGCAACCGCACCGCCTCGTCATCTTCGGCGCGCTGCTGCTGGTGCTGCTGATCTCGTCGCTCGACCAGACCATCGTCTCGACGGCGCTGCCCACCATCGTCGGCGAGCTCGGCGGTCTCGAACACATCGCCTGGGTGGTCACCGCGTACCTGCTCGCCTCGACGGTGGTCGGCCCGCTCTACGGAAAGCTCGGCGACCTCTACGGACGCAGGCTGATGCTCGAGGTCGCCATCGTGCTCTTCCTCGCCGGCTCCGCGCTCTGCGGAGCCGCGCACGACCTCACCCAGCTGATCGCCTTCCGCGCCGTGCAGGGACTCGGTGGCGGCGGCCTGCTGGTGGTCACCACGGCGGCGATCGGCGACATCATCCCGCCGCGAGAACGCGGCCGCTACCAGGGATATTTCGGCGCCGTCTTCGGCGTGTCCACGGTGGTCGGCCCGCTGGTCGGCGGGTTCTTCACCGAGAGCCTGTCGTGGCGATGGATCTTCTACGTCAACGTTCCCATCGGCATCGTCGCCTTCGCGGTCATCGCCGCGGTCTTCCCGGCCCTCGGCGAACGCGGCCGCAGCGCGATCGACTACCTCGGTGCCTCGACGCTGGCCGGTTCGCTGGCGGCGATCGTGCTCTACGTCAGCCTCGGCGGCGTCACCCTGCCCTGGACCTCGGCGGGGCTGCTCGCCATCCTCGCCGTCGGTGTGGTGCTGCTGCTGGCGTTCGTGCTGGTGGAACGCCGCGCCGCCGACCCCATCCTGCCGCTGCGCCTCTTCTCCAACCGCGTCTTCACCGCCACCTGCATGGTCGGCTTCGTCGTCGGTCTCGCCCTGTTCGGATCGGTGACCTACCTGCCCCTGTACTGGCAGGTGGTGCGCGGATTCAGCCCCACGCTGTCCGGGTTGCTGATGACGCCGATGACGCTCGGCGTGCTGGTGGCGTCGATCAGCGGCGGGTTCGCCATCAGCCATTACGGTCGCTACAAACCGTACCCCGTCGCCGGCACCGCGATCGCCGCCGTCGCGCTGTTCCTGCTCTCCGCGGTCGGCACCGACACGCCGATCTGGCAGACGTCACTCGACACGCTGTTGCTCGGCGTGGGCTTGGGATTGGTGATCCAGGTGCTGGTGCTGGCGGCGCAGAACGCCGTGGAGTACAGGTTCCTCGGCGTGGCCACCTCGGCGTCGACGCTGTTCCGCCAGGTCGGCGGCGCCATCGGTGTCGCCGCCTTCGGCAGCATCTTCGCCAACCGCCTTGTCGCCGAGCTGGCGGCGCGGCTCCCCGCCGGCACGCGAGTTCCGGCCGCTACTGACCCCAACGTGGTGCGCTCGCTGGCGCCCGCGGTGCACGCGCCCTACGTGGCGGCGTTCGCCGCGTCGTTGCGGCCAGTGTTCTTCGTCGCCGGGGTGATCGCGGTGGTCGCCTTCGCGTTCACCTGGCTGCTTCGCGAGGTTCCCCTGCGGACCACCGCCGGCGCGCCGACCGCCACCGGTGCACCGACCGCCGCCGAGGCGATCCCGCCGCCGCGCGACGGCAGCTCGCGACGCGAGCTGGAGCGCGCCCTGGTCCGCCACGTCGCCCGCGAGGACCCGCGGGCGGTGTACCAGCGCTTCGCGGCGAGAGCGCAGCTCGACCTGCACCCGCTGCACCTGTGGCTGCTCGGCCGGCTCGGCGACTGCCCGCCGACTCCGCTGGAGCAGCTGGCCCGCCTGCTGAGGTGGCCGGCTGCGTCGGCGCTGCGCTCTGTCGAGGCGCTGCGCAGCCGGGGATTGGTCGACGCCGACGGCGGCATGGTGCAGCTCAGCGCGTCGGGCCGCGCCGGCTACGAACGCATGGTGGCGGA
>CAZCJX010000112.1:0-8213 GCA_964499205.1 uncultured Actinomycetes bacterium
GATGTGCTCGATCTCGTAGGCGATGGTGCCGCAGTAGGTCTCGCGCAGCCGCGGCAGGACCTCGGCGAGGGTGCGGCCGGGGACGTACACGCGCAGCACGTCGGCGGGCACGGCCTGCATCAGCGCCGGCGTCAAGCCCACCGTGCTCGGCTCCATGGCCGGGTCGCCGAGCGGCTGCTGCAAGCCGAGCGGGTCGAGGTAGGCGCCGAGATGGCCGTGGGTGCGATGCGCCTTGACCAGCGACATGCCGGCGCCGACGGCGGCGAGCAGCTCGTGGCTGGCGGTAGCCTGCGCGCCGGTGGCCACCTCGACGGCGGCCTGGTCGGTCATCCGCGGCACCGGCGGCTCGCTGGCCGGCGGGGGCAGGCCGAGGCTGGTGAAGACCTGGCCGTAGAAGCCGTCGGCGCCGCCCAGCAATTGCTCGACGCGGCGCAGGAACTCGCCCGACTCGGCGCCCTGGATGACGCGGTGGTCGTAGGTGCTGGTCATGGTCATGACCTTGCTCACGCCCATGTCGCGCAGGCGCGCCTCGCCGACACCGTGCAGGCCCTGCGGCCAGTCGATCGAGCCGGTGGCGACGATGGTGCCGTTGCCGGTCATCAGCCGCGGCACGCTGGCCACGGTGCCGATGCCGCCCGGGTTGGTCAGGGTGATGGTCGCGCCCTTGAGGTCGTCGGCGGTCAGCGAGCTGCTGCGCGCTTTGAGGACCAGCCGCTCGTACTCGTCGCGGAACTCGGCGAAGCTGCGCGTGGCCGCGTCCTTGATGACCGGGACGACCAGGAATCGCGTGCCGTCCTTGCGCGTGGTGTCGACGGCGAGGCCGAGGTGGATGCCGGGGTTCACCTTGTAGGGCTTGCCCTCGGCGTCGCGCTCGAAGTGCGACGACATGCTGGGCAGGTCGAGGGCGGCGCGGGCGATGGCGTAGCCGATGAGGTGGGTGAAGGAGACCTTCTCGGGGCGGCCGGCCGCCTTGATGGCGCTGTTCAGCTCGCGGCGGCGAGCGTCGAGGACGTCGACCTCGATGGTCCGGAAGGACGTCGCCGTGGGGATCTCGCGGGACTGCTCCATCGCGGCCGCCAGCGCGGCGGCGGGGCCGCGCAGGGGTTGGGCGCCGGCGGGGGGCTCGGTGGCCGCTGCCTGCGGCGGTTGCGCGGGCTGTGCGGCGGGCGGCGCGCTGGCGGCGGCGATGACGGCGGCGCGGCGGACGATGCCGCCGCGGCCGGTGCCCTGGACGCGGGCGAGGTCGACGCCATTGAGCGCGGCGGCGCGGCGGGCCAGCGGGGAGGCGTTGACCTCGGGGCGCGCCGGGGCGAACGCCTCGCCGGTGGCCCCGTAGGACGGCTCTTCCGCGGGGGGAGCGGGGGTGCCGGTGGCGGGCTGGGCGGCCGGCGCGGGGGCGGCTGCCTCCGGCGGCGTGGCGGGCTGCGCGGCCGGGGCCGCCCCGGGGGCCGCTGCCTCCGAGGGCGTGGCGGGCTGGGCGGGCGTTGCGGTCGGGGGCGCTGCCGGCGACGCGGTGGCGGCGGACTCGCCCTCGGCGATCACCGCCAGCACGGCGCCGACCTCCACCGTGGCGCCCTCCGGCGCTCGGATCTCTCCCAGCGTGCCGCCGACAGGCGACGGCACCTCGACGTCCACTTTGTCGGTGGTCACCTCGACGATCGCCTCGCCCGCCGCCACGGCGTCGCCGCTCTGCTTCAGCCAGCGCGCCACCGTTCCTTCGATGACCGATTCGCCCATCGCCGGCAGGGTCACCTCGACACTGCGACCGGGCGCGGCGGCGGGCGGCGCCGATGCGGGGACGGTGGGCGGGGGCGCAGGCGCCGCCGCGGCGGGCTGGTTGCCATTGGCAGCCGCGGTCTCGGGCGCCGCGGAAGCCTCCTCGGCCGCCGCGCTCTGCCCGTTGCCCGCCGACGCCGGCGCCGGAGCACCCGCTCCCACGGTCAACTCCGCCAGCGTCGCCCCCACCTCGACGGTCTGCCCCGCCTCGACGACGATCCGGCTCAGCGTCCCCTCCGCCGGCGAGGGGATCTCGACGTCCACCTTGTCGGTGGTGACGTCGGCGATCACCTCCCCCGCGTCGACGTGGTCGCCGGCCTGCTTGCGCCACTCGACGACGGTGCCCTCGGTCACGGACTCGCCCATGGCGGGGAGGGTGACGGGGACCGTCTCAGGCATGACGAATATCCTGCCACGTCGAGCCGCCGAGGCAGGCCGGAGGCGGTTCCGAGTCATTCTTAAAGGTGATGAAGGCCCCCGTCCTCTGCCTGGACTGCCGCGAGCAGTACATGGACCTCGACCTGACCAAGGACCACCAGCACCTGGTCTGCCCGGGGTGCGAGCGGGTCTGGTGCGCCGTCTGCATCGCCCGCGTCGAGGTCAAGATCAGTGAGGAGTGGCGCAAGCGGGCCCGCGTCGCCCACCTCAACTGAGCGCGCGGGGCATCGGCCCCGGGAGGCGGCTGCGGCGTCTGAAAGATCCGCGACCCGCTCCGCTACACCGTCCCGGGCGTCAGACCCGCCGTGGCCCGAGGCGCCGACCCGCAATCCGAGCCGGCGCCCCGAGCCGCAGGGGTGACCTTTACCCCTCCTTTCCCGCCTCCTCGACGGCCCGCTTCTGCAGGTCGGAGACGATGGTCGGGTCGGCGAGGGTGGTGGTGTCGCCGAGATGGCGGTTCTCGGCGATGTCACGGAGCAGGCGGCGCATGATCTTGCCGCTGCGGGTTTTGGGCAGGTCGGGGGTGAAGGAGACCCACTTGGGCATGGCGATCTTGCCGATCAGCTTGGCGACGTGGTCGCGCAGCTCGCTGATCAGCTCGGTGCTCTCGTCGTAGCCGGACCGCAGGGTGACGAAGGCGGCGATCGCCTGGCCGGTGTCCGGGTCACTCTTGGCCACAACCGCCGCCTCGGCGACGGCGGGATGGTCGACCAGCGCCGACTCCACCTCGGTGGTGCTGATGCGGTGGCCGGCGACGTTCATCACGTCGTCGACGCGGCCCATGAACCAGAAGTAGCCGTCCTCGTCGATGCGGGCGCCGTCGCCGGCGAAGTACATGTCGCCGTACTTGGCCCAGTACGTCTGCTTGTAGCGCTCGTCGTCGCCCCAGATGCCGCGCAGCATGCCCGGCCACGGCTTCTTCAGCACCACGTACCCGCCGCCGCCCAGCGGCACGTCCTTGCCCTGCTCGTCGACGACCCCGGCGGCGATGCCGGGCAGCGGCCGCGTCGCCGACCCCGGCTTGGTGGTGGTGACGCCGGGCAGCGGCGAGATCAATATCCCGCCCGTCTCGGTCTGCCACCAGGTGTCGACCACCGGGACGCGATCGCCACCGATGTAGTGGCGGTACCACATCCACGCCTCGGGGTTGATCGGTTCGCCGACGGTGCCGAGCACGCGCAGCGACGACAGGTCGTGCTGCGCGGGAAACTCGTGCCCCCACTTCATGAAGGTGCGGATCGCCGTGGGCGCGCAGTAGAGCACGCTGACCTTGTACTTCTCGACCATCGACCACCAGCGGTTCTTGCCCGGGTAGTCGGGTGTGCCCTCGTACATCACGCTGGTCACGCCGTTGCCGAGCGGTCCGTACACGATGTAGGAGTGGCCGGTCACCCAGCCGATGTCGGCGGCGCACCAGTACACCGAGTCGGGCTGGATGTCGAAGACGTAGTCGTGGGTGAACATGGTGTAGAGCAGGTAGCCGGCGGTGGTGTGCTTGATGCCCTTCGGCTTGGCGGTGGTGCCGCTGGTGTACAGCGTGAAGAGCAGGTCCTCCGACTCCATGCGCTCGGGTTCGCATGTCGCCGGCTCGCCGGCGATGATCTCGTGGTACCAGACGTCGCGCGGCGCCTTCATGTTCACGTCGGCGCCGGTGCGGCGCACCACCACCACGTGCTCGATGCTCGGCGCGCTGGCCACCGCCTCGTCGGTGTTCTGCTTGAGCGGCACGCGGTTGCCGCGGCGCCAGCCCTCGTCGGCGGTGATCAGGACGCGGGCCTGGGCGTCGTTCATACGGTCGCGCACCGCGTCGGCGCTGAAGCCGCCGAAGACCACCGAGTGGGCGGCGCCGATGCGCGCGCAGGCCAGCATCGCGGCGGGCAGCTCGGGGATCATCGGCAGGTAGATGCCGACCCGGTCGCCGCGCTGCACGCCCAGCTTCTTCAGCGCGTTCGCCAGCTTGCAGACCTCGTCGAGGAGGTCCTTGTAGGTCACCGCACGCGTGTCGCCGGGCTCGCCCTCCCAGTGGTACGCGACGCGGTCGCCGTTGCCGGCGTCGACGTGGCGGTCGAGACAGTTGTAGGAGACGTTGAGCTGTCCGCCCTCGAACCAGCGGGCGAAGGGCAGGTCCCAGGTCAGCACGGTGTCGAAGGGCTTGTACCAGGACACGTACTTCTCGGCCTGGCGCTTCCAGAACCCCTCGAGGTCGGCCTCGGCCTCGCGATACAGGGAGTCGTCGGTGACCTTGGCGCGCGCCTTGAACTCCTCGGACGGGGGGAAGGATCGTCCCTCTTGCAGCAGGGCCTCGATCGTCTTGGCCTCGACGGCCATGGTGAACTCTCCTCTGAATACCAACCGGGCAGCACCATGATGCTCCGCACGGCCGAGCCGTGCCAGTGGGCCGGCGAGCTCAGGCCCCGCGAGAGGCCCGCCGCCGCGGCGCAAGCGGCCGGGTGGGCGCTCTGGCGCCACGGGCGGCCCTCTGCCCCAGCTGGCTCGCCCGCATCGCCGCGGCGTGGCCGATGAACGGCGCCAGGGCCACGTAGGTCAGCTCGGCGTGCAGCGCGGGCAGGCGCTCGGGTCCCTCGGTGACGATGCGCCGGTAGATCACGTCGTAGATGCCGCCGACGGTGACCTCGGCGACGATCGGCGGCGCCTTGTGGTCGGGCACGTCGGGACGTGCGGGATCGAAGAAGGTGTGGAAGGCGCGCAGCGCGGCATCGCGGTGCTCGATGGCGGTGGGGCCGGCGGCGAGCACCTCGACGATGCAGGCCCGGGCGTAGGCAGGCTCGGCAGCCATCTCGTTGAGCAGTGCGCCGATGCCGGCGCGGATCCGCTCCGGCCAGCGCCGCCCCGCCTCGTAGGCGGACACCCCGCGCTCCATGAGGCGCCCGAAGATGGCGTCGTAGCAGGCGACGAAGCAGTCCTCCTTGTCACCGAAGAGCTCGTAGAAGGTCTTGCGGGAGACGCCGGCCCGCTCCAGGACGTCGGCGACGGCGGTGTTGTCGTAGCCGCGGTCGGCGACGGCGTGGGCCATGGCGTCGAGGATGCGATTGCGCTGGGAGTGGGCCACGAACTCGCGGGAGAAGTGATGCCGCCCCCCGGGGAGCTGGCGGCCGCCGCGGGGCAGCGCGCGCTCGTACTGCTCGAGGTCCTCGCCCCCCTCGGCCGTCATGCGGTGCTCCCGCCGAGGCGGACGTCGAGCTCCATCACGCCGGGCATCCTACCCGACGGCGCGCGAGCGGGTCGAAGCGATCGGCGCGTTCGCGCCGGGCGGGGCGCGGTGTTCGAGAGACATCGGTGGCTATGAGGAACCTCAGGCGCGGTTTCGTCAGCGACCAGGGACATCGATGGCTATGGACCGGTCGGGTCCAGGGACAAATGTGGCTCTGGTACGACGCCTTTGCAGGGCAATGTCTTTTGCTGCGTTTGTTGGAATGTTGACAAGTACACCGGCAGCCGCGAGGATACGCGGCCACATGATGGTTTCATGGAGCGATGGCACGAGGTTGCTGCATGGCCGCCACGGGACGCCGTGGCACTCGGTGACGACCGACAGGTCAGCAGCGGAGGGCATCGGCGCGCTGCGCGCGGCAGACGCGACATCCGGCGGACACATCGTGGCGGGAGGCGGGGATGTCGCATCAACCAGGAAGGAATCCGGAGAGAGAACGTGAAGTTCCGTGCAAAGCTCGCCTGTGTCGTGGCCGGTGCCGCGACCGCCCTGGCCCTCCCGCTGACGGCGCTCGCCGCCGACAGCTTCACCTTCAGCGTCAGCCCCACCACCCACGGGGCCAACTCGACCACCACCAGCGACCTCACCGTCGCCAAGATCCTCAAGGCGCAGGAGACCGTGCTCCCCAGCGGTGAGACCGTCTGCCACCACGGCGACGCCTGCTCGCCCGCCGATGGCACCAAGGTCGGCACCACGGCGGTCACCGGCGTCTGGCTGTTCAACCTCTGCAGCGGCACGTCGACGCAGAACTTCGACGCGGAGTGGGTTGCCAACGACGGCACCTACACGGCGCCGAGCGGCTGGACCATCGAGGCCCAGGTCAACAACGTCAACTCGCTGGCCACGGTGAAGTCGTGGGTCATCGAGAACAGCAGCGGGCAGTACAAGATCGAGATCCCCAGCATGCCGACGCTGACCTGCAGCGGCCACAACAGCACCCTCGACACCACGCTGGGCACCTACAACGGCACCACGTACAACCTCAACACCAACCCCAGCACCGTCGGCACCTTCACGGTGACCACCAACCTGACCTTCACTGACAACAGCACCGAGTCGCTGAGCGCCACCTACACCACCACCTAGTCCCCTCGGGCGGCACGGGTCACGGCGGGCGACGGTCCGCGCCCTGACCCCGCTCCCCGTGTCGCCTGTGGCCGGGCGCCGGTCCATCCGTGGCCGGCGCCCGGCTTCGTCCTGACGCATCGGCGCGGACGACCGACGAGGAAGTGAGGGATTCAGCGATGTTGCGACGACTCCTGGCGATCGCCTGCATGGCCGGCTTCGCCCTGGCCACGCCCCTGCCTGCGGCGGCCGCGGACAGCTTCACCTGCTCGGTGAGCCCCACCACCCACGGCGCATGGGCGACGCTCACCTGCACCCTGACGGTGAGCAAGCCGGTCACGTCGGAGCAGTGGGACTTCCCCAGCGGTTCCAGCTTCTGCCACCACGGCGACACCTGCTCGCCACCCGACAACACGGTGATCGGCACCACCAGCGAGCAGGCGGTCTGGCTCTACAACCTCTGCGTGGGCACCTCGACGCAGACCTTCAATGACACCTGGGTCGCCAACGACGGCAGCTACACCCCGCCCACCGGCTGGAGCATCGTCGCCCAGGTCAACGCGGTCAGCACGCTGGCCACGGTGAAGACCTGGATCATCGAGGACGCCGCCGGCGACTACGAGGTGGTCACGCCCAGCGAGCCGAATCTCACCTGCAGCGGCCACAGCACCACCACGACGTTCACGTGGGGCACCGACAACGGGCACACCTACGACATCTACCGCAACCCCGCCACCGTGGGGACCTTCACCATCACCGTCTGCCTCACCTTCACCGACAACAGCACGGAGTGCCTGAGCGCGACCTACACCACCACCTAGCCCCGGGGCCGTCCCGGGCCCTCGTTACAGAGACGTGACGCCGCCGAGCACGCGCCCGACCCTCCCACCCACCTTGACGGCGCCCACCCTCAGACGCAATATGTAGGGGCTCTCCGAGCGGCCACCCCCTACATGTGGGAAAGCTGGGGAGACACCTGTGGGTATCCTGGGGGAAGTGAGAAACCTCTCCCAGAGTTCGAACCGAAGTCTCCCGAAGAAAGCGAGGGCCCATCGTGGATAGTCCAGTCCCCTTCTCCTCCTCCCCGGACGAGTCCCAGCCCGCCGCCCCCGCCAGCGAGAACGGTCGCGCCACGGCGCGGCGCTCGCGGCGGCCGGCGGCCTCCCGCGGCGCGGTCAAGCTCGGCCGCGGCCTGGTCGTCGAGCGCCGCTTCACCACCGCGGGCGTGCATCCCTTCGACGAGGTGCAGTGGGAGCGGCGCGCCGCGGTCATCTCCAACGAGAAGGGTGAGGTCGTCTTCGAGCAGAAGGACTGCGAGATCCCGGTGTCGTGGTCGCAGATGGCCACCAACGTGGTCGTCTCCAAGTACTTCCGCGGCCCGCTCGACAGCCCGCGCCGGGAGACCAGCGTCAAGCAGGTGATCTCGCGCGTCTGCGACACCATCGCCCAGTGGGGCCGCGAGGGCGGCTACTTCGCCACCGAGGAGGACGCGCAGACCTTCCAGGACGAGCTCACCTACCTGGTGCTGCACCAAATGATGAGCTTCAACTCGCCGGTGTGGTTCAACGTCGGCGTGCCCGGCACCAAGCCGCAGGCGTCGGCCTGCTTCATCAACAGCGTCGACGACACCATGGAGTCGATCCTCAGCCTGGCCAAGACCGAGGGCATGCTCTTCAAGTACGGCAGCGGCACCGGCACCAAC
>CAZCJX010000113.1:0-8202 GCA_964499205.1 uncultured Actinomycetes bacterium
CGATGGGGTCGAGCGCCGAGCAGGGCTCGTCCATGAGGATCACCTCGGGGTTGACCGCCAGGGCGCGCGCCAGGCAGAGGCGCTGCTGCTGGCCGCCGCTGAGGCCCAGCGCCGACTTGTCCAGGCGATCCTTGACCTCGTCGAGGAGCGCGGCCCGCTCCAGCGCCCGTTCCACCAGCTCGGTGAGCTGGCGCTTGGGCATGCGGCCGGCGAGGCGCAGGCCGTAGGCGACGTTGTCGAAGATCGAGCTGGGGAACGGGTTGGGACGCTGGAAGAGCATGCCGACGTTGCGGCGCATGGCGATGACGTCGCACTGCTCGCTGAGCAGGTCGGTGCCGTCGAGCAGCACCGTCCCGGCCGCGCGGAAGCCCATCACCAGGTCGTTCATGCGGTTGATGCTGCGCAGCACCGTGCTCTTGCCGCAGCCGCTGGGGCCGATGATGGCGGTGATGTCGCCGGCGGCGAAGTCGAGGCTGACGTCGCGTACGGCCAGGTTCTGCCCGTACCACGCGCTGAAGCCGCGCATCGAGAGCTTGGGGTTGTCGACAGCGGAGTGGTCCTGGCCCGCCGTCCGGGGGGAGGGCTCCGGGATGGGAACGGGCGAAAGCGCCACGGGCCTCGTCTTGTCCATGAGGGTCATGAGAGCCGGCCTCCGCGGACGGCCACCCGGCCAAGCAGCCGAGCACCGACATTGAACACCAGAACGATGATCACCAGCAGTGCGGCCACTCCGTCGGCGTACTGGCGGGCATCGGGGACCGCGCTGGGCTCGGCCTGAGTCCGGAACACGTACAGGTCGACGGCGAGGGTGTCGCCGGGGTCGAGCGGACTCAGGCTGTAGTTGCTGTGCGAGGTGAGCGAGAAGTTGGACCCGGTGAACAGGATGGCCGCCGCCTCGCCGAAGACGCGCCCCGCGGTGAGGATGACGCCGGTGGTCAGCGCCGGCAGCGCGGCGGGCAGGAGCACGCGGGCGATGGTCTGCGAACGGGTCGCCCCGAGCGCCAGCGAGCCCTCGCGCAGGCCCTGTGGCAGGGCGCGCAGCGCATCCTCGGAGACGCGCACCATGTAGGGCAGGTTGATCACCGTCAGCGACAGCGCCGCGGCCAGCCGGCTGGGATGGCTGTGCGTCGCCTGCACGAAGAGCGCGTAGCCGAAGAGGCCGACGACGATCGAGGGCAGCGTGGCCAGCGTCTCCGAGGCGCGGCGCAGCAGGTTGGTGAATGCGCCCGTGCCCGCGTACTCGGCGAAGTAGATGCCGCCGGCGAGGCCGAGGGGGATGGTGAACAGCATCGACAGCACCAGCACGTAGACGGTGTTGAAGAGCTGCGGTCCCACGCCGCTGCCGGGACCCGAGATGTTCGGTGTGCTGGTGTAGAACGCGAAGCGGGTCAGCTCCGTCCAGCCCTGGATGGCGAGGAACACGACCACCCAGACCAGCAGCGCCATCAGGATCAGCACCATGCCGCGCAGCGCGCCGATGGCGATGCGGTCCTGGAGGCGCAGGCGCCGGGTCATGAGCGGCTCGCCGCCCGGTGCGCGACGACGCGCACGACGATGATGCTGAGGAAGGTGACGATCAGCAGCACCAGCGCCAGTATGTAGCGCGCCGCGGTGCCCTGGGGGTTGATCGCCAGCTTGTCGACGCCGTCGGTGATGCTCACCGTCATGGTGGTGAAGGGCTGCAGCAACGCCTGCAGCCCGTACTGCTTGACGTTGGGGATGACGTTGACGTCGCCGATCACCAGCGCCACCGCCAGCGCCTCGCCCATGGCGCGGGCGAAGCCGAGCACCACGCCGCTGACCATGGCGGGACGGGCGCCGGGCAGCAGCACCCGGGCGATGGTCTGCCAGCGCGTCGCCCCGAGTGCGAAGGAGCCCTCGCGCAGCGCAGCGGGGATCGCCGCCAGGCCGTCGGCGGTGATGCTGGCGATGGTGGGGATGACCATGATGGCCAGCACGATGCCGGCGGCGAGAACTCCCGAGCCGTCACGTCCGGGCGGGGCGAGGTGGCGCAGCAGCGGCAGCAGGGCGATGAACCCGAGGTAGCCGTACACCACCGAGGGGATGCCGACGA
Organism: uncultured Actinomycetes bacterium; assembly: GCA_964499205.1. GTDB lineage: Bacteria > Chloroflexota > Dormibacteria > Aeolococcales > Aeolococcaceae > DASRDZ01. The sequence continues at coordinate 2,075 of CAZCJX010000113.1, forward strand.
ACACCTCGACGGCGGGGCGGATGAAGCGCTCCCCGATGCGCGGGTTGGTCTCGTTCAGCACCACCGCGACCGCGGTGGCGAAGGGCACCGCGATCAGCAGCGCGAGGACCACCACCGCGAAGGAGCCGAGGATCGGCGTCAGGGCGCCGAACGCACCCGTGCCGCCGAAGCCGATGCCCGCGTCGGGCTGCCAGTCGGTGCTGCCGAAGAACTGACCCAGGCCGATGTCCTTGAGTCCCGGCGCGGCGCGCAGCGCCAGGAAGGCCACCACCAGCAGCACCACCAGGACGTTCGCCGCCGCCGCCGCCGCCACGGCGCGGTGGGCGAACATGTCGAGGACGCGCGACCGCCGCCGGATCGCATGGACGCCGGCGGCGGTCGGTGCTGCACTCAGGTCAGGGTTACTTGTCAGCGGCTGACTGCTCCTTGGTGGTCGAGATCGGCAGGTAGCCGAGCTCGGTCACCGCGCCGGACTGCACCTCGCTGGAGAGGATGTAGTCGATGAACGCCTGGGCCAGCGGGCTGGCTGTGGTCTTGGTGTACATGTGCTCGTGGCTCCACAGCTTGTACTTGCCCGAGGTCACGTCGGCGGCGTCAGGCTTGGCGCCGTCGATGCTCACCGGGACCACGCTGCTGTTGGCCGAGGAGACGCCGATGTAGGACACGCCGCCCGGCGCGCCGGCGACGCCCTGGAGCACCAGCTGGGTCGAGTCCTGGGTGGACGCGGGGTTGGCTGCCTCCTGGCCGCCGTTGAGCATCACCTTGTCGAAGCTGAGCCGCGTGCCGGAGCCCGGCTTGCGCTCGATCAGGGTGACGGGAAGGTCCTTGCCGCCGACCGACTTCCAGTTGGTCACCTTGCCGGTGAAGATGTCGCTGATCTGGCTCGAGGTCAGCCCGGTGACACCGGTCTGCGGGTTGACCACCACCGCGAAGACGACGATGGCCACCTGGTGGTCGGTCACCGTGCTAGGATCGATCGACTTGGCGTTGCTGACGGGGACGTCGGAGTCACCGATGTCGGAGACGCCGCTGGCCACGTTGCTGAGGCCGACCGAGGAGCCGCCGCCGCTCACCGTGATGGTGGCGCCGGGGCACTTGGCCTGGTAGAGCTGGGCCACCTTGCTGACCAGCGGCTGGAGCGCCGTGGATCCGCTCGCGGTGATGGTGCCGCTCTGGCAGGCCGCGGTGGTGGTTGTGCTGGTGCTGGACGAGGTCGACGAGCTGGAGGCAGCACCGCCGCCGTTGTCGCTGCCGCACGCGGCGAGAGCGAGACCGGCAACCGCCGGCACTGCGAGGAATCGCAACTGCATGAGAGCCCCTGGTGGTGCGTCGGACGGGCGTCCGAGACGGCGCGCCACGCGCTTACGGGCCCATCCTGCCGGCTGCTTGGTAGAGGGCGAGTTAGCCGTTCATTAACGACCCGTTAAGGGCCCTCCGTGGCCCGGGGGCCTCGGCAGCGCTCCCTATACTGGCCGCATCATGATCGCGGCGCTGCTGGTCGCACTCTGCGAGCGGCTCGACGACGCCGTCATCCTGGTGACGTCGCGGCGGCGCGTGCTGTGGCTCAACGCCGCGGCGCGCACCCTCTTCGGCATCACCGGCGACCCCCTCGACCGTCCGCTCGCCGAGACGGTGGGTGACTACCGCGTCCCGCTGCTGGTGGGCGCCGCCTTCGAGCGCGACGAGGAGGTGGCTGACGAGCTCGGCGAGGTGCTCGGCGCCCGGACCGTCCTGGCCCGCGCCATCCCGCTGCGCCAGGGCGACGACACCTGCGTCGCCGTGGTGCTGCACGACCTCACCCGGCTGCGCCAGCTGGAGACGGTGCGCCGCGACTTCGTCGCCAACGTGTCCCACGAGTTGCGGACACCGGTGACCGCAATTCACCTGCTGGTGGAGACGCTGCAGAACGGCGCCCTGGGCGAACCCGAGGAGGCGGCCCAGTTCGTCGAGCGCATCGGCTCCGAGGTGACCCACCTGCGCCAGATGGTCGACGAGCTGCTCGAGCTGTCCTTGATGGAGGCGGGAGAACGGCCGCTGAGGCTGGCGCCGATCCCCGTCGCCGAGCTGGCCCGCGCCGCCGACCGGCTGCGCCCGCTGGCCGAGGAGCGCGACGTCGACCTGCGCTACGAGGTCGACGAGGACGTGCCGCCCATCGCCGGCGACTCCGGCAGGCTCGAGCTGGTTCTGCGCAACCTTGTCCACAACGCGATCAAGTTCACGCCGCGGGGCGGCTGCGTCACCATCGCCGCGCACGCTGTCGCCGACGGCACCGAGGTGGCCCTGGAGGTGCGCGACACCGGGGTGGGCATCGCGCCCGACGCGCTCTCGCGGGTGTTCGAGCGCTTCTACAAGGCGGACCGCTCGCGCCTGCGCGACGGCGACGGCGCGGGCCTGGGGCTGGCCATCTCGCGGCACACGGTGGAGGCGCACGGCGGGCGCATCACCGTGTCGTCGGACCTGGGACGGGGCACCACCTTCACGGTGCTGCTGCCCGCAGCAACGTCGCCGCGTCCGATGTGACCTGCAGCCCGGTGACGCCGGCGAGCCGCTGGCGCATGACGCGCACCGCGTCGGCGCTGTCGTCGACGAGGAGGAAGCGCCGGCCCAGCTGATGCGCGGCGACGCCGGTGGTGCCGCTGCCGGCGCACCAGTCGAGCACCAGGTCGCCGCGGCGCGACGACGCCGCCACCGCGCGGCGCACGATGCCGAGCGGCTTCTGCGTCGGATAGCCGGTGCGCTCCCGCGAGTTGGTGGGCACGATGGTGTGCCACCACACGTCGGTGGGCAGCTTGCCGCGCGCCGCCTTCTCGGCGGTGACCAGTCCCGGCGCCATGTAGGCGAGACGCTCGACCTCGGCGGTGTCGAAGTGGCACAGCCTGGCGTCGCGCGCGTAGACGAGGATGACGTCGTGCTTGGGCGACCAGCGCCTGGTGCTGCGCGCGCCGTAGTCGTAGGCCCAGACCACCTCGTTGCGGAAGCAGTCGCGGCCGAAGATCTCGTCGAGCAGAACCTTGCAGTAGTGCGACTCGCGCGGGTCGATGTGAAAGTACAGCGAGCCGTGCGGCGCCAGCACCCGCCGAGTTTCCTCCAGGTGTGGCCGCAACCAGCCGAGGTAGTCGTCGAAGGCGTCGCCGTAGGACTCGCCGCTGCTGCGCGTGGTACTGTAGCGGCGGCCGGCGAAGCCGGTGCGGTCGCCGGCGGCGCCGTCGTGCACCACGCGGATGCGCTCGCCGCGGCGCTCGCGCCCGGTGTTGAAGGGCGGGTCCACGTACACCATGTCGACGCACCCCGGCGGCAGCACGCGCAGCGCGTCGAGGGCCGCGCTGTGGACCACGGCACCGGCGGCGACGTCGAGCATCGCCGCCGATTATCCGTCGCGGCGGCGCGCCTCAGAACATGTAGGAGGCCCAGGGCAGCGGCGACCAGGCGAACATCGCGGTGGCGCGGCGCACCGCACCGGTGGTGCGCTCCTCGATCAATCCGGCGCGGTGCAGCCGCTCGGCCGGCGCGTCGCCGAGCAGCAGCGAACCGAGCGCCGCGGTGCCGAGGACGATGTCGGGCTGCGTGCTGACGCGCTGGCACGACGCGCCGTCGAGGCCTCCCTCGACGCGGAAGCATCCGCCGAGGCGTTCGAAGAGCGGGTCGTGCACCTCGATGACCAGGGCGTCCTCGCGCGCGTAGCGGCGGGCGGCGAGGAGGACGGCGACGTCGACGGGGCGCAGGTGCAGGTCGTCGCGGGGGCGGACGATCCAGCGCCGCGGGTCGGCGAGACGGTCGGCCACGGCGTCGTCGACCGGCGCCCCGGGGAACACGACGCGGCGCACCAGGTCGTGGTCGAGGCAGAAGCGCCAGAGCGCGGCGGACGCCTCCTCGGTCGCCGCCAGCAGCTCGACCACGCGCAGCTCGCCCTCGTACAGCTCGCCGGTGTCGAAGGCGACCTTGAAGCGGTAGGCGACCACCCCGTCGATCTCACCGTCTGCGTCGCGGTGGGCGACGAAGGCGACCGGTCCGGCGCCCTGCTTCTCCTTGGCGGCGTCGCGGTAGACGCGCCGGTGGGCGATCGCCGGGCGGCTGACCATGCCGTTGCGCCCGGCGCGGATGCGCTCGTGGAGTCGCGGCAGGGCGTCGAGCGCCTCGGGGAGCTCGATGTGCGCCAGGGTGCCGGCGGGGAGCGGCGCGGCGAAGTCCGCGTACTGCGACTCCACCTCGACGTGCGCGGCGCGGCTGGCGGGGCCGAAGCCGAAGCGGCGGTAGAGCAGGCTCTGCGACGCGCCCAGGCCGGCGACCGGCTCGCCGGTGGCCTCCATGCGGGCGAGCTGCTCGGTGACCAACCGGCGCATGATGCCGCGGCGGCGGTGGGTCATCAGCACGCCCACCCAGGTGATGCCGGCCATGGGCACCCGGGCGCCGCCCGGCAGGGTCAGCTCCAGGGACAGGGCCGCCGAGGAGCCCACCATGCGCCCGCCGTCGAAGGCGCAGAGGACGCGGTCCACCTCGAGGTGCTCGGCGAGCTGGTCGTCCTCTTCGGGCGCGTAGCCGAAGAGCATCGCGTCGAGCTGGTGCAGGGCGGGCAGCTCGGCTTCGCTGATGACGCGGATCTCGATGGGCACCCGGGGATCATGCCAGCGCATGGCTGGGCGGGATAGAGTGGCCGCCATCCGCTCGCCAACGAGGATTCTCGTTGCTCGCACAGGAGTTGCCACGCCGTGCAGTTCGGTCGGTACTACGAGGAGTTCGAGGTCGGGGCGACCTACCGGCACTGGCCGGGCAAGACCATCACCGAGGCGGACGACCACCTCTTCTGCCTCATCACCATGAACCACCACCCCCTCCATCTCGACGCCCACTACGCCGAGACCCAGACGCAGTTCAAGCGCAACGTGGTGGTCGGCAACCTGGTGTACAGCCTGGCCCTGGGCATGAGCGTGCCCGACATCAGCGGCAAGGCCATCGCCAACCTGGAGATCGAGTCCCTCAAGCACGAGAACCCGACCTTCCACGGCGACACCATCTACGCCGAGACCACCGTGCTCGAGAAGAAGGAGTCGCAGTCGAAGAACGACCGCGGCATCGTCTACGTGGAGACGCGGGCCTACAACCAGCGCGGCGAGCGGGTCTGCATCTTCCGCCGCCGGGTGATGGTGCCCAAGCGCTCGGCGGTGGGCGACCTCCAGCCGGCCGACGTGCCCGCCGAGCACGCCGGGCAGGCCGCGGGCTCCTGACGGCGCGCGGCGTCCCCGGCAGGTCCGCGGCGCGCCGCGGCTGGCGATGAGCCCCGCCATCTCCGCCGCCGACTCGGCGCGCTACTCGGTACGGCCGCTGCTGCCCGGGCCGCCCGAGGTGCTCCGCGACAGCGTGCTCGCACTCGGCGTCGGTCCTGCCGCGCTGCCGCTGCTGGCGCGCTACGGCGCGCAGGAGGCCTTCGCCGTGCGGGGGCTGGCCGCCGACGAGACGCGCGTGCTGGAGCGCGAGTTCCGCCGTCTCGGCGGCGAGGTGCTCAGCACCCTCAACGGTGACCGGGTCGTGCTGCTGGGGCCGCTCAGCGCCGTCGGGGAGCTGCCCTCGCGGCTGGTCGCCTGGGGACGGCGCACCGAGGCGCTCGGCGCGGCGCTGCAGGAGGCGCTGGCGGGCAAGGGCGGCCACGCGCTGCCGGTCGACGCGCGCGGCCACCGCCTGGAGTTCGGCCGGCGGACGCTGGTGATGGGTGTGGTCAACGTCACCCCCGACTCCTTCTCCGGCGACGGGCTGGCCGGCGACGAGGAGCGCGCCGTCGAGCTGGGGGCGGCGATGGCCGCCGCCGGGGCGGACATCATCGACGTCGGCGGGGAGTCGACGCGGCCGCACTCGACGGAGGTGCCCGCGGAGGAGGAGCTGGCCCGCGTGCTGCCGGTGCTGCGCGAGCTGGTGGCGCGGGTGCAGGTCCCGGTGAGCATCGACACCCGCAAGGCGCGGGTCGCCGCCGCCGCGGTGGAGGCGGGGGCGCACATCGTCAACGACATCTGGGGGCTGCGCGGCGACCGCGACATGGCGCGGGTGGTCGCCGACGCGCCCGGCGTGGCGGTGATCTGCATGCACAACCAGCAGGGCACGGCGTACGCCGGCGACGTGGTGGACGAGATCTGCGCCGG
>CAZCJX010000114.1:0-5309 GCA_964499205.1 uncultured Actinomycetes bacterium
TGGTCTGGGTGCGGCCCTGGAGGTTGCCGGCGACGGTGATGGTGGCGCCGAACTCGCCGAGCGCCCGGGCGCCGCTGAGCACCAGCCCGTAGGCCAGGGCGGGGCGGATCAGCGGCAGGGTGACGGTGCGGAAGACGTGCCACGGCGAGGCGCGCAGGGTGGCGGCCACCTCCTCGACGCTGCGGTCGACGCCGCTGAGGCCGCCGGCGACGGCGTAGACGTAGAAGGGGCCGGCGACGAAGCACTGGGCGAGCACCACCGCCGCCTCGGTGAGCGGCACCCGCACCCCGAAGGGCGCCAGCGCGGTGCCCAGCGGGCCGGTGCGGCTGAAGGCGAGCAGCAGGGCCAGGCCGGCGACCACCGGGGGCAGCACCAGGGGCAGGCCGACCAGGGCGTCAAGCACGGTGCGGCCGGGGAAGCGGCCCCGGGCCAGGGCGGCGGCCAGCGGGGTGCCGACCAGCACGATGATCGCCAGGCTGATCACCGTGGTGACGACGCTGACGCGCAGGGCGTCGAGCACCACCGGGTCGCCCAGTGCCGCGGCCAGCGCGGCGGGCGAGGTGTGGGTGGCCAGGACGACCAGGGGCAGGGCGACGAAGGCGGCGGCGACGGCGCAGGCGAGGGCGACGATGAGGCGGGTGGGGGTGAGGCGCCACGCCGCGCGCGACACCGCGGCCGGGGCCGCGGCGCGCGGGGCTGCGTTCACGGTGAGGGCGAGGCGGTGGGCGGTGCGGCCGCTGGCGGCCCCGTGAAGCCCGCGCTGCGCAGGATGTGCTGTCCCTCGGTGCCGAGCAGGAAGTCGAGAAAGGCCCTGGCCGCGCTGCCGTGCGGCGCCTGGGCGGTGACGGCCACCTCGTACACCGTCGGCGGCTGGTCCCTGGCCGCCAGGGGGAGGTAGGAGATGCTGTGATTGGCCAGCGCGTCGGTGACGTAGACGATGCCGGCGTCGACCTCGCCGGAGGCCGCCTTGGCCACCACCTGCTCGACGTCGCTCTCGCGGCTGACCACGTGGGAGAGCACGGTGGCGGCGAAGCCGGCGGGGGCGTCGCCGTTCTTCTCGACGAGGTGGAGCGCCTGCTCGGCGTAGGCGCCGGCCGGCACCGAGGTGTCGGCGAGCACGATGCGCAGGCCGGGACGGGCGAGGTCGGCGACCCTGGTGATCTGGCCCGGGTTGTGCGGCGCGATGGCGATGGCCAGGCGGTTGCCGGCCAGCACGGCGGGGCGGGCCACCAGGTGCTGGGCGAGCGCCTGGTCCATGTGCCTGGCGTCGGCGGAGAGGAAGAGGTCGGCGGCGGCGGGGTCTGCGCTCAGCTTGGTGAGCAGCGACTGGGTGCCCTCGTAGTCGCCCTGGACGGTGATGCCCGGGTTGCGCGCCTCGAACTCGGTGATCTCCTCGCCCATCACCTTGGCGGTGCTGGCGGCGGCGAACAGGGTGATGGTCTGTGGCGGACCCGAGGCCGAGGCGACGGGGCCGCCGGAGCCGGTGCCGGTGCCACTGCCGCATGCCGCGGCGGCGAGCGCGAGGCCGGCGGCGAGCAGGCCGGCGAGGCGCGAACCAGAGAGGCGTGGAGGAGACGACATGGTGCCGCGCACTCTGGCAGCCGGGCGGCCCCATCCGCGATGGGCAAACTGCCAAAACGGCGGCTATCCTGGCCGCTGATGAGCGTGGGCAGCGGCGGCGTGCGGGTCACCGGGCTCGACCACATCGTGCTGATGTCGGCCGACGTCGAGCGCAGCGTCGCCTTCTACCGCGACGTGCTGGGCTGCGCGGTGGAGCGGCTCGAGGAGTGGCGCGAGGGGCGGGCGCCGTTTCCCTCGGTGCGGCTGTCGCCGGCGACGCTCATCGACGTGTTCGCCGGTGGCGCCGAGGGGGTGGGCGGGTCGTCGGAGCGCAACCTCGACCACTTCTGCCTCACCGTCGAGGCCGACGACCTGGCCGCGGTGGCGCAGCGGCTGCGCGACGCGGGAGTGACCGTGGAGAGCGGCCCGGTGACCCGCTGGGGCGCGCTCGGCGACGGCACGTCGATCTACCTGCGCGACCCCGACGGGACGGTGATCGAGCTGAAGGTGTACGGGGGCTAGGCGGGCAGCGGCGCGGCGGCGCGGTGGGCGCGCGCCAGGTCCAGGGTGTTGCGCATCAGCATGGCGATGGTCATCGGGCCGACGCCCTTGGGCACCGGGGTCAGCCAGCCGGCCACCTCCTCGACCGACTCGCGGTCGACGTCGCCGACCAGGCGGTCGCCGACGCGGTTGATGCCGACGTCGATGACGCAGGCGCCCGGCTTGACGAACGAGGCGTCGACGAAGCCGGGGCGGCCGATGGCGCTGACCAGGATGTCCGCCTCGCGGCAGACGGCGGGCAGGTCGACGGTGCGCGAATGGGTGACGGTGACGGTGGCATCGGCGTTGAGCAGCAGCAGCGCCATGGGGCGGCCGACGATGGTGCTGCGGCCGATGACCACGGCGCGCGCGCCGCGCACGGGCACGTCGTAGCGGCGCATCAGCTCCATGCAGCCGGCGGGGGTGCAGGGCGCGATGCGCGGCCGGCCCACCGCGAGCAGGCCGAAGTTGGTGGGGTGGAAGCCGTCGACGTCCTTCTCCGGTGACACCGCGTCGAGGACGCGGCCGGAGTCGACGTGCTCGGGCAGCGGCAGCTGCACCAGGATGCCGTCGACGGTGGGGTCGTCGTTGAGGTTGCGGACAAGGGCGACCAGATCGTCGGTGCTGCTGGTGATCGGCGGGGTGTGCACCATGCCGCGGATGCCGACGCGGCTGCTGGCCCGCTCCTTGCCGCGCACGTACGCCGCCGACGCGGGGTTGTCGTTGCAGAGCACCACGTGCAGCCCGGGTGCGGTTGCACCCGCGGCGGTGAGATCCTCGATCTCGCGGCGCACGTCGTTCTCGACCGCGGCGGCCACCGCGGTGCCGTCGATGATGATTGCGCTCACGGGCGGTCCTCCAGGTAGGCGGTGCGGGCGGCGGCGGTGACGGTGTCGACCACCTGGTGCAGCGGCATGCCGCTGCGATCGGCCAGCGCGCGGCAGTCGTCCATCTCGGGGCGGGCGTCGACCACCCGGCCGTGCAGGCGCTTGCGCTTGACGCGCACGGGGCCGAGCGGCGACGCGAAGTCGACCACGTCGCGGTCGGCGACCATGCGCGGCGCGGCGCTCCGGCGCACGCCGAGAGTCGGTGCCGATTCGAGCAGCATGGCGGCGAGCGGCGCGTCGGCGCCCTCGGCGGCGAGGACGTGCAGCACGTGGCCGGGGCGGCCCTTCTTCATGGTGGCGGCGACCACCCAGGCGTCGAGCGCGCCGGCGTCCAGGGCGCGCTGCAGCAGGTCGGCGACCACCGCCGGTGTCGCGTCGTCGAGGTTGGTGCGCAGCTCGACGACCGCGTCGCTGAACGACTCGGCTTGTGAGTTGCTGCCAGGTGCGACGGCATCTCCCAGCCAGCAGCGGGTGACGTTGGGACGGCGGGGGTCGTCGCGCGTGCCGGCGCCGTGTCCGACGGCGCGCAGCCGCAGGGGCGCGGCGCCGGGGCGGCCCAGGGTGGTGAGCAGCGCCGCGGCGGTGGGGGTGACGTGCTCGATGCCGTCCTCGGCGGGGAGCAGCGTCGCGCCGGCGTCGCTCAGCATGCGGAGTGTGGCGGGGGCGGGCAGGGGCAGCAGGCCGTGCATGGTGTCGACGGTGCCCTGGCCGGCGGGGAGGGGACCGAAGCGCACCTCGGCGACGTCGAGGTGCTCCAGCGCAGCGCAGACGCCCGCAACGTCGAGCAGCGTGTCGGCGGCGCTCAGCTCGTGGAGGTGGACGTGCGCCGGGTCGCCACCGTGCAGCTGGGCCTCGACCTCGCCTAGCCTGCGCAGCGTGGCGAGGGCGCGCTGCCGGGCGCGCAGCGGCAGGCCGGAGGCCTCGACGGCGGCGAGACATGCCTGCACGTCGCGCTCGGGGCCGCTGCCGTCGTCGTCGATGCGCAGGTGCAGGGCGCGCATGCCGGCGCGGCTCACCTCCTCGACGTCGAGGCTCAGTTCGGTGACGCCGCAGGCGCGGGCCGCGTCGCGGACGACGTCGAGCGGACAGCCGGCGTCGATGAGGGCAGCCAGGAGCATGTCGCCGGCGGCCCCGTTGACGCAGTCGAAGACGGCCAGGGCCGCGGCTCAGCCCTCCCCGCGTCCGCGCTCGACCTCGACGGCGAAGCGCTGGAAGGTGCCGCGCACCGGCGGCTGCTTGGCCACGCGCACCCGTACGGTGCGCGCGGCGGAGTGCTCGTCGAGCAGTGCCTGGGCGATCGCCTCGGCCATGGCTTCGAGGAGGCGGTACTGCCGGTTCTCGACCAGGTCGCGCACCACCTGGAAGCAGCGCACGTAGTCGATGGTGTCCTCGATGCTGTCGCTGCGGCCGGCGGCGCGCAGGTCGGCCTGCAGCTCCACGTCGACGCTGTAGCGGCCGCCCAGGGCGCGCTCCGCCTCGATGTCGCCGTGGTACCCGTAGAACTCCATGCCCTGGAGCAGCAGGCGGTCGGGCGACGCAGGCGACGTCATCGCCTGGATTGTAGGCAGCAGGGCGAGGGCTCGGTCCCCGGCGCGCCGGCCGGCGCCGTCACATCGCCTTGAGGTCGGACTCGGGCTTGAGAACCACCTCGCGATTGGTCTTGGGATTGACCATGACCACCTGGAAGAGGTCCTCGAAGTCGCACTGGAACAGCTCCATCAGGGACTGGCGCAGCCGCGGACCGGGGTTGCGCGTGCCGGCCTCCAGTGCGGGGATGTAGTTCTGCGTCACGCCCAGCCGGCGGGCGAGCTCGCGCTGGGTGAGCTTGTGCTTCTCGCGCATGGCACGGAGACCGATGGCGCGAACCTCGACGTTCATGCGGCGCACCTTACAACCCTGAAGTTGTTTTGTCAAGGCCACTCTGCAAAAGGTTCCCGCGCCCGTGTGGAGGGTATCCTCCTGGGCCATGTGCCGTGTGTGCCTGAAGCGTCCTGAGATCCCTGACGAGCGGTATGGGCGGTGCGAAGCCTGCGCCAAGGCGGGGCGGGTGCCGGTGCGACTCCGGCTGGGCCCGGCGCGCGGTGGTGCGGCGGGGCTGGCGGTGCGCGCCGGCGAGATGTCGCCGCGAGCGCTGCGCAGCAAGCTGCACGAGCAGGTGGGGAAGTACAACGGGCAGCCGTCGGTCAAGCCGCACCTGGGGTTGCACGAGATCGAGCTGATCCTGGCCAAGGATCGCCTGGAGACGGTGCGGATCGCACCGGATCTGAAGGAGAAGGGCGGGGAGGTGATGGGTGCGCTGCGGGCGGCGGTGGAGCGAACCGA
>CAZCJX010000114.1:5409-8193 GCA_964499205.1 uncultured Actinomycetes bacterium
CCCGGCTCGCTGCCCAGCAGCGTGTCGAGGTTGTCCAGCTGGGTGCCGTCGGGCAGCTCGGCGTGCTGGGTGGCGACCATGGCGGCCAGGGCGGGGACGTCGAGCACCTTCTTGCCGAGGATGACCAGATCCGAGGCGCTCGACACCGTGTCGGGGCTGAAGCCGTGCGGATCGACGAAGTGGGTGTGCGCCATGCCCAGGGCGGCGGCCTCGGCGTTGATGTCAGAGACGAAACCGCTGACACTGCCTGACACCCAGCGCGCCAGGGTGTCGGCGAAGTTGTTGGCGGAGGGCAGGAGCAGGCCGAGCAGGAGCTGGCGCTCGGTGAGCTTCTCGCCGGCGACGACGGGCAGCGACGAGCCGTCGTTGCGCACCGTGTCGCGGTAGTCCTGCACGTCGGCGTCGGTCATGGTCAGCTGCGGGCCCTCGTCGAACTGGTCGGCGAGAGGATGGACGCGCAGCACCTGGTAGGCGGTCATCACCTTGGCCACGGAGGCGATCGGATGCGGCGTGTCGGCGTCGAGCAGGGCGATGTCGCGGCCCATGCCCTGCAGCGCCAGCGATCCCTGCGGCGGCTGGTGCACCGGCACCGGCGGGCCGGGCACGGGGATGAAGGTCGACGGCACCGACAGGTGCAGCACCGGTGGCGGCGGCGCGGCGTTGACGCGCACGGCCGTGACCACCCCTCCCGCGATGACCAGCGCGCCCACCAGGACGGCGGCGATCACCCACCCCCCACGCCTCATCCCCCGGCGGTCTCCGTGGCGTGGGCGCGGCGTCGCGCGGCGCCGCCGGAACGGCAGGCGGCGCACTCGCCCTGGATCATCAGGTCGACGGTGCCGATGTGGAAGCTGTGCCGCTCGGCGAGTCGCACGCTGATCTCGCCGAGGACGTCGGCAGGCACGTTCTGCACCCGGCCGCACTGCACGCAGACCAGGTGGTGATGGCGGTCGGGATGGTCGACCACCTCGAAGTAGGCGACGCCGTCGCCGAGGCGCGTCTGCTGCACCAGGCCGATGGCGCCGAGCAGCTCGAGGACGCGGTAGGTGGTCGAGCGGTTGAACGAGGGATAGCGGTCCTGCACCGCGCGGCACACGTCGTCGGCGGTGAGATGGCGGCCGTGCGCCTCGCGCAACACCTGGAGCACCATCTGGCGCTGCGGCGTCGCCCGGAATCCCGAGGCGCGGAGGAGGTCGGCGGCGGGTTCGCTCACGGCGGGCTCATGATGCCACGCGGCCGATCGCTCCACCCCTGGAGCGGCCGGCAGCCGCCGTAGGATGCGGGCGATGGAGGTTCGCGAGCAGCACCCGCACGAGCATCACGGCGAGGCCGAGCACGACCATCGCGACCACGATCACCGCCACGGCCACACCCACGGCACCATCACCGCCGAGCCCAACGCGCTGCGCGTCACCCTGCTCAGCTCCGCGGGGCTCGGTGCCGTGGCCGCGGTGGAGCTGGCCGTCGCCATGGTCTCCGGCAGCGCCGGGGTTCTTGCCGATGGTCTCCACAACCTCGGCGACCTCTCCACCACCATCGCGCTGGCCGCCGCGTTCCTGCTCAGCCGCCGCGCCCCGACGCGCCGCTTTCCCTATGGCTACCACCGCGGCGAGGACCTCGCCGGTCTCTTCGTGCTGCTGCTCATCGTCGCCAGCGCGGTGGCCAGCGGCGTCACCAGCATCGAGCACCTGGTGCACGGACAGCACATCAGCAGCTACGGCGCCGCCATCGCCGTCGCCCTGTTCGGCTTCGCCGGCAACGAAGCCGTGGCGCGCTACAAGATCGTCGCGGGACGCCGCCTGGGCAGCGTCGCCCTGGTCGCCGACGGCGAGCACTCCCGGGTCGACGGGTTCGCGTCGCTGGCCGCGGCGGCGGGAGTCGCCGGCGCCTGGCTGGGCGCGCCGGTGCTCGACCCGATCGCCGGACTGCTGCTCACCGCGGTGATCGGCTGGGTCGCCGTCGACACCGCGCGGCACGTCACCGGGCGGCTGCTCGACGAGGCGGACGCCTCACTGGTGGAGCTGATCCAGCAGACGGCACAAGGGGTTCCCGGCGTCGTGGCGGTGACCGACACGCGGGCGCGCTGGACCGGTCGCCGCGTCCTCGCCGAGCTGACCCTGGCGGTGGCGCCCACCGAGACGGTGGCCCGCGCCCACGCGCTGGGCGAGGAGGTGCGCCACCGGCTGTTCCACGGCGTCGACTCGCTCGGAGAGGTCATCGTCCACCTCGACCCCGCCGGTGACGAGACGGCGCACCAGGCCACCCGGCACCACGCCGGCTGACTCGGCGGCCACAGACGACACGAGAAAAGGGCCCCGCAACCGGGAGAACCCGGATGCGAGGCCCTTTCTGCGCCTCGGTGAACCAAGGCGCCTCAGCGGCGGGTGGTCTTCTTCTTGGCGGGGCCGCGGCTCGACTTCAGCGAGGCGCTGAGCGTCGTGCTCGGCGAGAAGCGCACCACGCGGCGGGCGGGAACCTGCACCGACTCACCGGTGCGCGGGTTGCGGCCGGTGCGGGCGGCGCGCTGGGCGGTCTTGAAGCTGCCGAAGCCGTGGATGCGCACCTCGTCACCGCCGGTGAGCGCCGAGGAGATGGTGTCGAAGAACCACTTCACCTCGTCGCGCGCCGCAGCCATGGTGATCTCGGCACGCTCGGAGAGCTGCTCGGCAAGCACATCCCGGGTAATCACACCCATTTTTCAGTGTCTCCTGGAGGGTTGGAGGGCAACGGCGCCGAATTGTAAGCGCCGCAAGGGCTTTCTGCCAAACGCCTCAGCGCGCCCTC
>CAZCJX010000115.1:0-8167 GCA_964499205.1 uncultured Actinomycetes bacterium
CCTTGGCGGTGCGGTCGGCGATCACCATCGTCGACGGCGCGTCCAGCACCGAGGAATGGCTGTCGTGGAGGTAGTCGACGCTGACCAGCTCCTCGTCGCTGACCGCGAGAATGCCCTGCAGCGCACCGTCCGCCGCCTCGCGCATCTCGGCGTTGATCTCGTCCGCGGTCGCGGCGCGGCTGAGCGTGACGGTGAGGTCGACCAGGCTGACGTCGGGTGTGGGCACGCGCAGCGCCATGCCGTGGAACTTCCCCTTGAGCTCCGGCATCACCAGCGACACCGCCTTGGCCGCGCCGGTGGTGGTGGGGATGATCGACATCGCGGCGGCACGGGCCCGGCGCAGGTCCTTGTGCGGGGCGTCGAGGATGTTCTGGTCGTTGGTGTAGGCGTGCACCGTGGTCATCAGGCCACTCTCGATGCCGAAGGAATCCTGCAGGACCTTGGCGACCGGCGCCAGGCAGTTGGTGGTGCAGGAAGCGTTGGAGATCACGTGGTGCGCCGCCGGGTCGTAGACCTGGTGGTTGACGCCCATGCAAATGGTGACGTCCTCGTTCTTGGCGGGCGCGGTGATGACCACCTTCTTGGCGCCGGCGTCGATGTGCGCGCGCGCCTTCTCCGCGTTGGTGAACAGGCCGGTGGACTCGATGACCACGTCGACCCCGAGCTCACCCCAGGGCAGCCGCTGCGGATCGCGCTCGGCGAGCACGCGCAGCCTCTGGCCGTCGACGGTGATCGCATCCCCGTCGGGCGTGACCGAACCGGGATACCGGCCCAGGATGCTGTCGTACTTGAGCAGCTGGGCCAGCGTCCTGGGATCGGTGATGTCGTTGACCGCCACCACGTCGATGTCCGAGGAGCGCTCACGGATCGCTCGGTACACGTTGCGGCCGATCCGGCCGAAGCCGTTGATGCCGACTTTGACACTCATCCTGAGCCTGCCTCCACAACTGCCCCAAGGGAGGGGCCGGTGCCGCGCGCGGACACCGCAACGAAGCCGAAACCAATGCGCCCCGGTGGCGGCCTCAGCCCGAGGGAAGGGCGGGCCTTTCCGACCGCGACGATCGGGGATCGGCCAGAGCCTATCACCCTGTTCTTGCCCGGCGCCCGAGGCGTCCGGCCACCGTGCACCGGGTCGAATGACCCTGGCCGCTCATGCGATCAGTGGCGCCGCCGCCGTCAGCAGTCGGCGCAGGCGGTCGGCCATCGCCGACCGGCTGCACGCGGCGCGCCGCGCCAGGCGATCCAGCGAATCCTGGGGATGGCGCTCGCGCAGGGTCGCCGCCTCGCGCACCGCTGGCGGAAGTGCCTCCCAGCGCTCGCGGTCCTGGCGCAGCGCCTGGATCGCCTGCAGCTGCTCCATGCCCGCGCCCACTGTCCGGCGCAGGTTGGCCGTCTCGGCGTTGAGCTGCCGGTTGACCCCGGCGCGCAGCTCGCGGACGACGCGACCGTTCTCGAACCGGAGCCGCCCGGTCTGCGCGCCGATGCTGCTCAGGGCGGAGCCCACCCCTTCGGCCGAGCGCACCGCCACCAGCCACCGGCCTCGTCGCCGCATCGGGGTGGCGACGACCTCCACGGTGGCGAAGGCGTCGACCAGCCGTGCCGCCGCGCTCTCGGACCGGCAGAGAATCTCCAGGTGGGGCGGTCCGTCGGGGCGGGCGACGGTGCCGGCGGCCAGGAAGGCGCCGCGGAGGAGGCTGCGCGCGCAGCATGGACGACCCGACGGCGTGGGCACGGCGACGCCGGCGGGCGGCGCGCCGGCGGCGACCCGGTAGGCGGCTCGCCGAGGCGTGGGCAACCGCTCCACGTGGGCGGGCAACCCGTTGTCGTGCAGCGCCTTCAACGCGGCGCGGGCAGTGCTGAGGCGGGTGGTCACGGCCTCACCCTCGGCGCCGGCGCCGGCGCCGGCGAGGGTCATCCCCTCGACCATCGCGGCCCGGCAGCAGGGCAGCGGGGGCGTGTGCGGTGCCAGCTCGGCAAGGATGGCAGCGGTGAAGGAGCCGCCGCGACCGGCCGGTCCCAGGGTCACCGCGGGTCCGGCCGCTCGACGTCGCGATGGCGCAGGACGACGGCGACTCCCTCGGCGTGGAGCCGAGCGGCGATCTCGCAGGCGAGCACCACGGACCGGTGCCTCCCGCCGGTGCAGCCGACGCCGAGGTGCAGCCGGGTCCGCCCTGCGTCGGCGGCGCGCTCCAGCGTCCAGGTGAGCAGCGCGACCAGCCGCTCGACGAACTCCCTGGCCGCCGGCTGGCCCCAGACGAAGTCGTGCACCGGCGCGTCCAGCCCGGTCAGCGGGCGGAGATCCGGCTCCCAGAACGGGTTGCGGAGGAAGCGCGCGTCGACCACCCAGTCGGCCTCCACGGGGGGGCCGTACTTGAAGCCGAACGAGGAGACGGTGCAGACCGTGGGCGCCCGCCCGTCCTCGTCCGGGGGGCGCACCGCCTCGATGACGCGGCGTCCCAGCTCCTCGGTGGTGATGTCGGAGGTGTCGACCACCACGTCGGCGATCGAGCGCAGGCCGCCCAGCAGCTCACGCTCGGCCGCCAGCGCGGCAGGCACGCTGCCCGCGGCTCCCAGCGGATGTGGGTGGGTGCTCTCGGAGAGTCGGCGGAGCAGCACCTCGTCCCGCGCGTCGAGGAAGAGCACCGAGGCATTGGGCACGCGATCCAGGGAGCGCAGGCCTTCGGCGTCACGCGCGTCGACCACCACGGCGGCGCTGCGCTCGCGGGATAGCCCGACGAAGGCGTCGAGCAGCGCGGCGGGGAGGTTGTCGACGGTGTCGACGCCGTGCCGCGCCAGCGCCGCAACAGCGGTCGCCTTGCCGGCGCCGCTCATCCCGGTGACCACCCAGACGCGCCCGGGAGAGGCGGCGTCGCGACCGGCGCTGTGGGACATCGACCGCGATTCTACGGGCGCACCGGTGCGCCGCTGCCGGTGCGGTGGCGCGCCGGGCTCAGAGCAGCTCCTTGATGCGCAGGGCCACCGAACGCGGCACCTCGGTGCTCAGTTCGTCCAGCGGCGCCTCGCGAATGCCCTCGACGCTGCCGAAGCGGCGCAGCAGGGCCCGCTTTCGCGCCGGTCCGAGGCCGGGCACGACGTCGAGCTTGGAGCGGAGCGCCGCCTTGCCGCGCCGCGCCCGGTGGCGGGTGATGGCGAAGCGGTGGGCCTCGTCACGGACGCGCTGCACCAGGAACATGGTCGGGCTGTCGTGGGGAAGCAGGATCGGCTTCGACGCGCCGGGCCGGAACAGCTCCTCGTTCTGCTTGGCCAGCCCGAAGACCGGGATGTCGGCAAGACCCGCCTCGTCGAGGACGGCACGCGCGGCGTTGAGCTGCCCCTTGCCACCGTCGATGAGGATGAGGTCGGGCAGGATGCCGAAGCTGTCCTCGTCGGCGGCACGGCGCGCGCCGCGCCGGCGGCTGATCACCCGAGTGGGCTCGACCAACCCGGCGGTGCCGTTGCCCTCAGCGATCTCCCGGAAGTCGGCGGCCAGGGCCGCCGCCTCCCCGTTCTCGCCCGCGCGCTCATCGTTCTCATCCGCCACGCCTGCGCCTGGATCGTCCGGCGTGTCGCCGCGATCGCCCTCGATCTCCGCGCCGCCGTTGCTGCCCGCCGGGTCGTCGATGGGCACGTCGTCGGAGACGCCCGCGGCGTCCTGCCGCGCAGCGCGGACCCAGCGCGCGAATCGCCGGCGCAAGGTCTCCTGCATCGAGGCGAAGTCGTTGGCCCCCTCGACCGTCTTGATGCCGAAGAACCGGTAGTGCGCCGGCCGTGGGCGCCCGTCCTCGAAGACGACCATCGAGCCGATGGAGTTGGTGCCCATGGTGTTGCTGATGTCGTAGCACTCGATGCGACGCGGCGGCTCGGGCA
The DNA here is from genome assembly GCA_964499205.1 of uncultured Actinomycetes bacterium. Classification (GTDB taxonomy): domain Bacteria; phylum Chloroflexota; class Dormibacteria; order Aeolococcales; family Aeolococcaceae; genus DASRDZ01. Next base: position 3,868 of record CAZCJX010000115.1, read on the forward strand.
GGTCCAGCTTGGCCTGGAGGTCGGCGAGCAGCGACTCGGAGCGCTCGGTGTCGAAGTCCTCCTTGATCCGCTGCTGCCGGATGGCCACCAGCGCCGTGTCGCGCGCTTGCTCGACGAGCTGGCGCAGGCCTCCCCGCTGGGGCACGCGCAGCTCGACGGGGCCGCCGCGCTGCTCGGAGAGGAAGTCGACGAGCACCTGGCGATCCTCGACCTCGTCGGAGAGCAGGATGGTGCGCGGGACGCGAGGGGCGCTGCCGTAGAACTGGGAGACGAAGCTGCCCAGGCATTCCCCGGGCGAGAGGTCAGCGACGCCCTCCAGCTCGTGCGTCTCGGACCCGGTCACGCGGCCTTCGCGGACGGCGAAGACCGCCACCATGCCGCGGCCGCCGTCGAGACCGACGGCGACACAGTCCTGGTCCTCGCGCGTGCCGCGCAGCATCTTCTGCTTCTCGGCGACGCGCTCCACCGCGCGCAGGCGGTCGCGGTAGCGGGCGGCCATCTCGTAGTCGAGGTGCTTCGCGGCATCGGCCATCTCCTCCGCCAGCTGGGCGGTGAGCACCGATGAGCGACCCTCCATGAACAGCTCCACCTGCTCCAGGAGCTCGCTGTACGCCTCGGGCGTGATGCGGGCTTCACAGGGCCCGCTACAGCGCTTGATGTGGTAGTCGAGACAGACCCGGCCGCGACGGAAGATCTCGTCGCTGCAGGTCCGGAAGGGGAAGATGGTGCGCAGCAGCCGCACCGTGGTGCGCAGCGACTGCGCGTTGGTGTACGGCCCGAAATAGCGCGCGTCGTCGCGCGACAGCCGGCGCGAGTAGTACGGCCGCGGGAACTGCGTCGCCCGCTGCCCTGCCTCACCGCGGGGACGGCGCACCGTTTCGCGCGCCGTGCCGGGCGCGTGGTGGTCGGGCATCCCCGGCCGCGGGATCTTCAGGTAGAGGTAGTTCTTGTCATCCTTGAGACGAACGTTGAAGCGCGGGCGGTAGCGCTTGATCAGCGTGTTCTCCAGGATGAGGGACTCCCGCTCGTTGAGGCAGGCGATGGTCTCGAAGTCGAAGATGCGCTCGACCAGGTGGCGGGTCCGCGGCGGGTGGGCAGAGACGGCCGAGAAGTAGGAGCGCAGCCGCGAGCGGAGGTTGGCGGCCTTGCCCACGTACACCACGCGCGCGTCGAGGTCGCGCATCAGGTAGACGCCGGGGCTGTCGGGGGCCGCCCGCAGGCGGGCGCGCAGCAGGTCGGGATTGTCGATGAGCCGGGCCTGGCGCGCCTGTCGTGTGCTCGGCGCCGTCATGGCCGTCACTCTACGGCGATCCGCCCGGGGCGGCGGCGGACAGCTCTGCGAGGAACTGTGCCTCGTCGAGCACACGGACGCCGAGGCGCTGCGCCTTCTCCAGCTTGCTGCCCGGCGAGGCGCCGGCGACCACCGTGTGGGTCTTGCGGCTCACGCTGGACGACGGGGTTCCGCCCAGGGCTCGGATGCGCGCCTCGGCCTCGGGCCGCGTCATCGAGTCCAGGGTGCCGGTCAGCACCCAGCTCTGCCCGGTCCAGGGGCCGGTGGCGGCCGCGGACTCCTCCGTGCGCACACCGACCTCGTGGAGCTTGCGCAGCAGCTTGCGCCCCTGGTCCGAGGCCAGCCACTGGTGGACGTGCTCGGCGACGATCTTGCCGATGCCCTCGGTGTCGAGGAGGTCCTCTTCGGAGGCGGCAACCAGGGCGTCGAGGGAGCCGAATCGGGACGCCAGGGCGAAGGCGGTGTGCTCGCCGACGTGCCGGATGCCGAGCGCGTTGATCAGCCGCGCCAGCGGCACGACCCGGCGCGAGTCGATGGAGCGAAGCAGGTTGTCGGCGGACTTGTCGGCGAAGCCGTCGAGCTGGAGCAGCTGCTCGCGGGTGACCCTGTAGACGTCGGCGGGGTCCTCGACGAAGCCGCGATCGATGAGCTGGTCGATGATCGCCGGGCCGAGGCCTTCGATGTTGACCCCGGCGCGGGACGCGAAGTGGCCGATGCGCTCCCGGCGCTGTGCGGGACACAGCGCGTTGAGGCAGCGGCGCACCACCTCCCCCTCCTCACGGGTCAGCGGGCCGCCGCAGGAGGGGCAGGTGTCGGGCATCTGCCACGGCACGGCGCCCTTCGGCCGCTTCTCGACGATGACGCGCACGATCTCCGGGATGACGTCGCCGGCCTTGTGCAGCAGGACGGTATCGCCGACCCGGACGTCCTTGCGGGCCACCTCGTCCTCGTTGTGCAGGGTTGCCCGGCGCACGGTCGAGCCGGCGACCAGCGTTGGCGAGAGCCAGGCAACCGGCGTCGCGGCGCCGGTGCGCCCGACCTGCACCCGGATGTCCTCGACCAGCGCCTCCTTCTCCTCGGGCGGGAACTTGTAGGCGATGGCCCAGCGCGGCGAGCGCGACACGGCCCCCAGCTCGCCCTGCTGGTCGAGACGCGACACCTTGATGACCACGCCGTCGGTCTCGTAGTCGAGCTCGTGCCGCTTCTGCTCCCAGCGTTCGACGAACTCCAGGATGCCGTCCGGCGACGAGACCACCTCGTAGTTGGGATTGACGCGGAAGCCGACGCGCGAGAGCAGGTCGAGGACCTCCGCCTGGCTACGTGCCGGGCCAGGCGGGTCCATCGCGTACATGAACGCGGAGAGGCCGCGCTTGGCCGTCATGCGCGGATCGAGCTGGCGCACCGCACCGGCTGCGGCGTTGCGCGGGTTGGCATAGGTGGGCTTGCCCGCCTCCTCCAGCTCGGCGTTGGTCGCCGCGAAGCTCTTCTTGGGCAGGTAGACCTCGCCGCGAACCTCGAACTCGCGCGGCAGCTGGTCAGGGACGTCGCGCAGCTTCCAGGGAATCGCGCGGACGGTGCGAATCTGCGCGGTGACGTCCTCGCCCTCGACCCCGTTGCCACGCGTCGCACCACAGACCAGCTCGCCGTCGCGGTAGGTCAGCGACATGGCCAGGCCGTCGATCTTCAGCTCGCAGACGTAGCTGTCCACGTCGGGCACGACGCGCTCGACGCGGCGGACGAACTCCGCCAGCTCGTCGGCACCGAACGCGTTGTCGAGCGAGAGCATGGGGGTCCGGTGCCGCACCTTGCGGAAGGCCTGGACGGGCGCACCGCCGACTCGCTGCGTCGGCGAGTCCGCCGTCTGCAACTGCGGGTACTGGGTCTCGAGATCGAGCAGCTCGCGGAAGATGCGGTCGTACTCCGCATCGCTGATCTCCGGGGCGTCCTTGACGTAGTAGAGATACCCGTGGTGCTCGATCTCGCGGCGCAGCGCGTCGACGCGCTCGCGCACCTTCTGCGGGACGCTGGCCGTCTCGCTCACCGCAGCGGCGACAGCGCGGCGCCGGCATCGGCCACCGCGAAGATCTTCAGCCCCGCGTCGTCGAACCTGATGGTCACCTCCTCGCCGGAGCGGGTCATGATGCTCTTGAGCACCGTGCCCTCACCGTACTTGCGGTGGCGCACCCGCATGCCCTGGTCGTATTGCTGCGGCAGCACCTCGACAGGATTGGGGCGGACGGCATGGGCGTGGATGGCACGGTGCACGGCGCCCGGTGAGCGCGGATCGCCGGGCGGCGGACCGCCGGGACGCTGGGGGATCTCGATCAGCTCGGCGGGGAGATCGCGGAGGAAGCGCGAGGCCTCGGCGAGCTGCGGCGTGCCGTAGAGGTGGCGGCGAAACGCGTGCAGCAGGTAGAGCCGCTTCTGGGCTCGGGTGATGCCGACGTAGGCAAGTCGGCGTTCCTCGGCGAGCCCCGCGTCCCCCTCCTCCATGGCGCGCAGGTGGGGCATCAGCCCCTCCTCCATTCCCGCCATGAACACCACCGGGAACTCAAGACCCTTGACCTGGTGCAGGGTGATCAGCGTGACACCGTCGCCGCTGGAGTCGAGCGAGTCGACGTCGCTGACCAGGGCGACATTCTCCAGGAAGGCCTGCAGCCCGTCCGGCGGCGGCACGTCGGCGTACTCGCCGGCGAGACCCACCATCTCGGTGACGTTGTTCCAGCGCTCCTCGCCCTCGGGCGTGCCGTCCTGGAGCATCATCTTGTAGCCGCTCTCGACGAGTACGCGCTCGACCAGCTCCGGCAACGGCAGCTTGGCCGCGTCCGAACGCAGCCCGTCGATCAGGGTGCGGAAGGTCTCCAGCGCCGTGATCGCCGCGTTGCCCAGCGACTCGACCTCGTCGAGATGGCGCACCGCCTCGAAGGGCGAGATGCGCAGCCGCCGGGCCAGCTGCTCCAGCTCCTGGACGGTGCGATCGCCGATCTTGCGCCGCGGCACGTTGACGAT
>CAZCJX010000116.1:0-8051 GCA_964499205.1 uncultured Actinomycetes bacterium
GCCGGTGCCGGGCAGGGCGCCCTGCGGGTTGCTGGCGTTGCCGCCGCCGGTCGGGCCCGCGCCGCCGGCCGCCGCGAGCGGCGCCTCCGACGTGCTCGCCGGCGCCACCGACGGGGCCACGGCGATGACCGCGAGCTGGATGCCCGCCAGCACCGCGATGGGTGCGTAGCGGCCGACCGTGGACAGCAGCACGCGCATGTGGCTCGCCTCCAACCGGTAGGGCTGCGGGTGGGACCCGCGAAACCTTCCGGTCGGAAGTGTTGAAACTGGGACCGCCTGTGTCAAGACACAAGTTGGGCCGGTGTCTCACCGTGACGACGCCGAGGTGGGCGCGCCGGGGGACGCCATGGGTAGGCTTCGCGACATGCAGGCACCTGCGGCACAACGCGCCAGAGCCGGCATCGCCGGCGTCGCCAGGGTGCCCAGCCGGGCGCGGCAGCGGGGGTTCTCGCCGGCGCGCGTCTACCGCGAGGAGTTCGGCGGCAGTCCCCGCCGGGAGCGGATGTTCCTCGGTTCGGTGGGGTTCTTCGCCGGGTTCGCGGCGGCACGTGCCATCACCCACGCCATCCGCGACCAGGTCGGGCCGTTCCGCAACCTCTCGGTGGGCGGCCGCCACCTGCACCACCTGGTCTTCGGCATCGGCGGGCTGCTGGCCACCGGCTACCTCTGGCTGCTCCTCGTCGGCACCGACCACCGCCAGGCCGGCGCCTCGCGGGCCACCTCCGTCTCCTACGGCGTCGCCTCGGCGCTGACCCTCGACGAGTTCGCCCTCTGGCTCACCCTGCAGGACGTGTACTGGGCCAAGCAGGGGCGGGCCAGCGTCGACGCCGCGGCGGTCTTCGGCGGCCTGCTCTCCATGGGCCTGTGGGGTGCGCCGTTCCTGCGCGGCATGGCGCGGGAGCTGCAGAAGCTGCGCTGAGGCGCAGCTGGGCCTACCCCGCGGTGAGCGCAGCCAGGGCCTCGCGCAGCCGCGCCAGCGACGCGGCGATCCAGGGCAGCTCGGTGGGGCGCTCGCTGCCCAGCGCGGTGCGGCGCTGTTCGACGCTGTCGCCGTAGAGCAGGCTGCTGGCGACGCGGCAGCGCAGCGCCCGGGGGTCGTCGCCGAAGGCCTCGCCGGGCAGCACCGCCACGCCGTGCTGCTCCAGCAGGCGCTCGGCCAGCGCCGCTCCACTTGTGGCCAGGGATGGCTGCAACGCGGCGAGCGGGGCGAGGTCGGGGTAGCAGTAGAAGCCGCCCTGCGGCGGCCGGCAGGTGGCGCCGGCCTCGAGGAACTCCTCGTACACCGCGGTGGCCACCGCGTGGTGCAGGCGCACCGCGGCGGCGATCTGCTGGCGCACCGGCGCCGGCTCCTCGAGCACGTAGGCCGCGACCTCGTGCATCGGCGAGGCCATGCTCGACCACACCTCGCTGGCAATCCCCGCCATCGCCTCCAGCACCGGTCCGCGGGGCACCCGGGCGAAGCCGATGCGGTAGCCGCCCAGGGCCATGTTCTTGCTCAACCCGGCGGTGACCACGGTGCCTTCGGGCAGCAGCTCCGCCGGGCTGGTCATCGCCACGCCGGGATGGCAGAGGTCGCGGTAGATCTCGTCGGAGACGATGTGCAGGCCGTGGCGGTCGGCCACCTCGCAGACCCGCCGCATCAGTGCCGCCGAGGCGACCGTGCCGGTGGGGTTGTCGGGTGTGGTCAGCACCAGGGTGGCGCCGGACGGGCGGGGGCGCGCGGTTCTCAGCGCCTCGTCGAGGGCGTCGGGGTCGGGCACGCCGCCGGCCTCGGCGCTGATGGGCACGCCGAGCACGCGCCGGCCGAGCAGCGCCGCCTGCGCCGCGTAGCTCACCCACGACGGCCGGGGCAGCACCACGGTGTCGCCGGGCAGCGCCGCCAGGGCGGCGAAGAGCAGCGGCTTGCTGCCGGGGGCGAGCAGCACCATGCCGGCGTCGGTGGGCAGGCCGCGGCGGGTGAAGTAGCCGGCCGCCGCGGCGCGCGCCGCCGGGGAGCCGCTGACGGCGCCGTACTGGTTGCGCTGGGTGGCGCCGGCGAGCACCGCCTCGACCTCGGGGATGACCGGCAGCCCGGCCTCGCCGAAGGCCAGGTGGAGCACCTGCTCGCCGGCGGCGCGCCGCGCCTGCAGCTTCTCGTTGATGGCCAGTGTCGCCGACTGTGCGACCACGTGCGGTGTCCCCCGGTGAGTGCCTGCGTCCCCCGCCGCCGATGTGGCAGCCTACGCCGTCATATGGCCGGTGATGCAGCCATCCTGGTCGAGGGCCTGCGCAAGTCCTTCGGCAGCGTGCAGGCGCTCGCGGGCGTCGACTTCAGCGTCGCCCACGGCACCGTGCTCGGCCTGCTCGGGCCCAACGGCGCGGGCAAGACCACCGCGGTGCGCATCCTCACCACCCTGCTCCGCCCCGACGGCGGGCGGGCCCTGGTGGAGGGGCGCGACGTGGTCCGCGACGCCGCCACGGTGCGCCGGCTGATCGGGCTCGCCGGCCAGGCGACCGCCATCCAGCCGGAGCTGACCGGCCGCGAGAACCTCGAGATCATCGCCCGGCTCCACCACCTGCCGGCGGCCGAGGGACGCGCCCGCACCGCGCAGCTGCTGGAGCGCTTCGACCTGGTGGCCGCCGCCGACCGCCAGGCACGCACCTACTCCGGCGGCATGCAGCGCCGCCTCGACCTCGCCGCCAGCCTGATCGGCCGCCCCACCGTGCTCTTCCTCGACGAGCCGACCACCGGCCTCGACCCGCGGGCCCGGCTGGGGACCTGGGACATCGTCCGCGAGCTGGCCGCCGAGGGCACCACCATCCTGCTGACCACCCAGTACATGGACGAGGCCGACGCCCTGGCCGGCGGCATCGTGGTCATCGACCGCGGGCGGGTGATCGCCGAGGGCACCCCCGACCAGCTCAAGGACCGCGCCGGCGGCGACGTGCTGGAGTTCACCGTGCCCGACCGCGCCCGGCTGGCCCTGGCCCAGGCGGCGGTGGCGGGGCTCGACGGGGCCGAGCCGCACATCGACGAGGCGGCCGGGCGGGTGAGCGTCGGCGTCGGCGGGCAGGGGTCGCGCGCGGTGGTCGAGGTGGTGCGCCGGCTCGACGCCGCGGGGGTGGAGACCGACGGGCTGATGCTGCGCCGGCCCTCGCTCGACGACGTGTTCATGGCCCTGACCGGGCACGAGGCGGAGCACGAGGCGCCGCGCCGCGGCGGCCCGGGGCGGCGGCGGGGCGCGCAGCCGGCCGCGCCCTCGGGGCCCGGAGGTTCGTGACAGGCATGGCAGCAACAACCGCAGACCTGGCCCTGGCGCCGCCCTCGCGCCTGCAGCTGGCCCGCTGGGCGGTGAGCGACGCCCTGGCGATGACCCGGCGCAACCTGCTGGTGTGGGTGCGCGTGCCCGCCTACATCGTCTTCACCGTGGTGCAGCCGACCATCTTCACCCTGCTCTTCCGCTACGTCTTCGGCGGCGCCATCAAGGTGGGCGTGCCGGGCGGCTACGTCGACTACCTGATGCCCGGCATCGTCGGGCAGACCGCCGCCTTCGCCTCCTTCGCCACCGCCATCGCGCTGGCTGAGGGGATGAAGCAGGGGGTGATCGACCGGCTGCGCTCGCTGCCGATGTCGCGCTCGGCGGTGCTGGCGGGACGGCTGATCGCCGACGCCATCCGCATGCTGATCACCATCCTGGTCATCATCGGGGTCGGCTATCTCGTCGGCTTCCGCTTCCACAACGGCGCGTGGGGTGCGCTGGGGATGATCCTCCTCGCCGAGGTGTTCGGCATCGTGGTGTGCTGCGTGTCGGGCTTCATCGGACTGGCCATCAAGGACCAGGAGGCGGTGCAGGCCTTCGGGTTGATCTGGCTGTTCCCGCTCACCTTCGTCAGCGCGGCGTTCGTGCCCATCTCGACCATGCCCGACTGGTTGCAGGCCTTCGCGCTGCACCAGCCGGTGACCCTGGTGATCAACGCCATGCGGGCCATGGCGCTGGGCGGCGACATCGGCACGCCGCTGTGGCAGAGCCTGGCCTGGATGGCGGGGATCCTCGCGGTGTTCGCGCCGCTGGCGGTGCGCGCCTACCGCCGCGGCTGAGTCGCCGCCCCTGGCTGCGGCCTCAGCTCGTCGCGTATGTGACAGTCACGGCCACAACCAGCTGCGGGCCGCCCGGTGCCCAGGGGCAGATCGCCGGCGCCTGCACCGCGCTCGCCCGCATCTTGCCCAGGGCCACACCCGCGCCCTGCGCCACCGCCTGGGCCATGCTGTGCGCCTGCGCGGTGGCCTTGGTGATGGCGGTGCGCACCTGGTCGTCGGTGGGCGTCGCCGCGCTGGTGCCGGCGGACGACCAGAGGTTGAGGTTGCTGGCGCCGGCGCCGACGGCGGCGGTGATGGCGGGGTCGACCAGCGAGGCGTCGGTGATGGTCACGGTGAGGCCGTCGTTGACGTTGCTGTTGGTCACCTTGGGATTGCCGTTGGCCCAGATGTTGAGGTTCTGCTCGGTGATCTGCGAGAGGGGCACGCCGGCGCGGTGCACCGCGTCGCGGATGGCCGCGATGCGGGCGCGCGCGTCGGCCAGTGCGGTGCGCACGTCGGCGTTGTTCTGTGACTGGATGCCGATGTTGAGGGTGGTGGCACTGCCGCCGGCGCCGCTGCCGAGCGGCACCTGCACCATGCCGGTGGCGGTGATGCCGTCGCCCTGCACCTGCGCCTCCGGCGGCGTGCCACAGCCGTACGCGGGATAGGCGAAGGACGCGCCGCCCGAGCTGGCATAGCTCAGGCCCCCGGTGGAGTGGACGGCCATGTCGGGCGCCATCGCCGGCGCGCCCGCGGCGCCCTGGGCCATGGCGGCGCCGCCGGCGGAGTTGCCCGCCGACTGGCCCAGGGCGCCACCCTGTCCGACCGCGGGGAAGAAGAGCGTGGCGCTGCCGCCGCCACTCGACGACGAGGATCGCGACACCATCGCCGCGACGCCGCCGGCGACGCCACCGATGACCGCCAGCGCCGCAGCGGCGGCACCCGCGATGGCCAGCCGCCGCCGCCGCCGGGACCGAAGGAAGTCGTCCTGCGCTGTGCTCTGCTCTGTCATGGGTCGGCGGTCTCCGTGGGAGATGGCGCGAGTCGATGGTGTCGCGGTGTCCCTGAGACGCGCCGGGTGCCCCGCGGGTTCCCGCCGAGCCGCGGACCCGCCGCCTACCGCCCGGCCGCGCGCAGCACCAGCGACTCCACCACCGAGGAGTCGTCCCCCTCGACCACCGGCAGGTGTCCCTCCAGCACCCGCACCGTCAGCCCGGGGTTGAACACGCCCTCCGCCGCGCCGGCCACGAACAGGTGCGGGCTGCCCTTCACCTCCTCGGGTGCGCAGCGCACCCGGTGGCGCGCCCGCCCGTCCTGCAGCGCCGCGGCGAGCGCATCGGCGTCACATCCGGGGACTCCGCGCGCCACCTCGAGGACGACGTGCAGCAGGCTGATGCAGCGGCTGTGCCGGAACATCGCGTCGCGCAGCGCCAGGTCGAGCGCCTCGGCCACCCGCGGTCCCTGCTCGGTGGCCGCCTGCACCGCCTCCATGGCGAGCAGCGTGGTCACCGGGTAGGTCTCCACCGGCGCCTCCCACAGGCGCCACTCCACCGCGTCGTCGAGGCCGGCGACCACGGCCACCTCGGCCTCGACCAGCCGCTTCGGCGTGGCCCGCCGGTTGACCAGCTCCAGCGGGAACGGCCGGTGCTCGATGCGCACCGCCTCCTCCAGCCCGTGCCGCCGCCGCGCCCGGTGCAGCCGGTGCACGCAGAGCTGGGCCCAGGGGCAGCCGATGTCGGAGTAGACAGCGATGGTGCCGGGGGAGGGGAGGGTCACAGGCATGCCGTGGAGTCTGCCGGGGCGGTACGCGGCGTCGAACGGCCCTGGTCCGGGGTGACCTATGGCCCTGGCGACGCGCCGGCACCACGCCCACGCTGGCTCTGTCGTGGGGGAGGGCCAGGGCCCCAGCCAGGCGGCCGGATGGAGGCGGTGATGTTCCGCGTCGAGGGCGAGATCCGCATCGAGCGTCCCGTCGACGTGGTGTTCGACTTCGTCGCCGACGAGAGCAACGAGCCACTCTACAACCCGCGCATGCAGAGCGCCGAACGCATCACACCTGCACCGATCGGCGTGGGCACGCGCTTCCGCTGCGTGATGCGCGGCGGCGGAGGCGACGCGCTGATGATCATCGAGTACACCGCCTTCGACCGGCCGCGGATGCTGGCGTCGCGCACCCGCATGGCGTCGACGGACATCGCCGGTGCGCTCACCTTCCATCCCGAAGGCGAGACGGCGACGCGCATGGCATGGTCATGGCGCGTCGAGCCGCAGGGCGTGTTGGCGATGCTGCAACCGCTGCTGGCGCTGGTCGGACGCCGCCAGGAACGCGCCATCTGGGAAGGACTCAAGCGCGTCATCGAGGCGCAGCCGCAGGGCGCCGCGCGCGGCTGACAGGTTCGCGAGATTCCTCGCGATTCGACACGGTCGTTGCACCGTTCCCGTCGAGGTCGGGTTATAGTGCGCGAACCCCCCGAACCCCGGACCAATTCTCGGTGCACGCCACGTCTCCCCAACGTTTCCGACTCGCCTGGCGCCGCCGCGCTCCCATCGCCGCTGTCGTCGCATGCCTTGTGCTGCCCGCGATCGTGGCGCCGCGCGCGGCACTCGCCGCCGGCCCGATTCCCACCGCGTATCGCGGTTGGGACATCTCGTGGCCGCAGTGCACCGGCACCGACCAGTCGGGCACGCGCACACCACCGGCGCCGTCGCAGTTCGGCGTCGTCGGCGTCAGCGACGGCCGGTCGTTCACCGCCAATCCCTGCCTCGGTGCGCAGTTCGCCTGGGCGCACGGCCAGGCGGCGTCGCCGACTCTCTACATCGTCCTCGACTCGCCGCACAGCGGCGGCACCTATGTCAGCAAGGGCCTGACCGGCCCGGCAGGCAACTGCGGCGCGCCGCCCGCCGACATGGGCTGCAACGACTACAACTACGGCTGGAACAACGGCGTCACCGAGTGGGCCAACGCGGTGAAGGCCGGGGCAAGCTCGCAGCTGTGGTGGCTCGACGTCGAGACCGGCAGTTGCTGGGACTGGGCCTGCGACGGCGGCTACGACACCGCCAACAACTGGCGCGTGCTGCAGGGCAACATCGACTACCTCAAGTCGCAGGGCGTCACCGTCGGCATCTACTCCACGGGATATCAGTTCGGCAAGATCACCGGCACCTCGTACCAGCCCGGCCTGCCGCTGTGGCTCGCCGACTACGACGGCGGCGACCCCTCGCTCGACTGCGGTCCCAGCGCCAAGGCCTTCGGCGGCGGGCAGGTGTGGCAGGTGCAGAGCGCGCCGGTGACGCTGAGCGACGGCAACCAGTACGACCCCGACTACTCCTGCCCGTCGCCGCACGGCTACTGGCTCGACGCCAGTGACGGCGGCGTCTTCGCCTTCGGCGACGCGCCGTTCTACGGCTCCATGGGCGGCACCCGTCTCAACCAGCCGATCGTCGGCATGGCCGCACCGCCGCAGGGCGGCGGCTACTGGCTGGTGGCGTCGGACGGCGGCATCTTCTCCTTCGGTCCCGCGGCGCGCTTCTACGGGTCGACGGGCAACATCCGGCTCAACAAGCCGGTGGTCAACATGGCGTCGACGCCGACCGGCAACGGCTACTGGATGGTGGCCACCGACGGCGGCATCTTCACCTTCGGCGACGCCAAGTTCGTCGGCTCCACCGGCAACCTGCGGCTCAACAAGCCGGTCAACGGCATGGCCCCGACGCCCGACGGCGGCGGCTACTGGCTGGTCGCCTCCGACGGCGGCATCTTCTGCTTCGGCAACGCCGGCTTCTACGGCTCCACGGGGGCGATGACCCTCAACCAGCCCATCGTCGGCATGGCGCCGACGCACGACGGCCGCGGCTACTGGCTGGTCGCCGCCGACGGCGGCATCTTCACCTTCGGCGACGCGCCGTTCTACGGCTCGGCGGGCGGGACCAAGCTGTCCGCGCCGGTGGTGGCGATGGCGGCGACGCCCGACGGCCTCGGCTACTGGATGACCAC
>CAZCJX010000117.1:0-2539 GCA_964499205.1 uncultured Actinomycetes bacterium
AACCCCGGTTGCCACCTTGAAAGGGTGGAGTCCTGACCGCTAGACGATGCGGGCGTGGGCGGCTGATGCTACCCGCTGCTGCTGTGGCGGCGGGTCGGGGAGGGGCGGGTGGGGTGGCTATACTCCTGGGCGTCGTTTCGTCCTGGACCCAGGGAGAGGAGGCAGATGCCGCTTCGCGAGATCATCAGCAAGTCCGTCGGCTTCGGCTTGGTGTCCCTGGCATGCATCGCGGGTGGTTTCCTCACCTACTACGGCGTGCACTCCTACAACGACTACGTCAACACCTACCTGCCCTGGTTCCTCTGGGTGGTGGGGGTGGGGATCGGCGGCATCGGAGTGCTGCTGATCGCCGGGATCATCGCCGACGCCCGCGCCCGCCAGCGCGAGGAGCAGCTGCACATCGCGCCGCGCCCCGGACCGCTGGGACCGCCGCCGCCGTGGGGCATGGGCGACGTGGGCCGGCCCGGCAGCGGCGTGGTCAAGATGGGCGAGCATCCGCGCACCCTCGGTGGCGGTGTGCCCCGCGTGATGGCGGTGCGGTTGAGCAATCTCGACGCGCCGCTGCTGATCGGCCTGCTGGTGGTTTGGACCGTCGGCATGCTGATCTGGCTGGCGCCCCGGTAGCCAAGCCGCGCCACCCCGAGCAGCAAGCCCACCCCTGACCAGCCCGCGCTGAGACTCACGCCCCGGGCGCCCCGTCAGGCCTGATCGCGCCCCCCGGGCCCCCGCCGCAGCAGCCCCAACCCCTGCGCGCCGAGCACCGCGACGACCCCCGCCGCGAACCGCACAGCGTCGCCAGCGGCCGCGCCCGCGCCGAGCAGTGACCCGCCGAGGCCGGAGCGCACGCCGCCGCTGCGCTCGCCGACCGCCGGCGCGGTCATCAGGTTGAGCCCGAAGCCGGCGCCGAAGAGGAGCAGGCACGAGAGCAGCGCCCACAGCACCGGCGAGCGCACCGCCAGCAGCGGCGGCGAGGACCCGGGCGGGGCACTGTTGCCCGCCTGGTTGGCCGCCGCGACGGTGTTGCTCGCCGTCCGGCCGACAACGCGGATCTCGTCGCTGTAGATCCCCGAGCGGGCGAGCACGATGTGGTCGCCGGCGGTCTTGCTCAGGTGAATGACCCCTGAGACCTGGCCGTTGGCGTCGGTGACCGCGTGGCTCGGGGTCACGGCGGCGTCCGAGCCCGGCTCGATGACCAGGAGCAGGTCGACAGGTGCGGCGGCGATCGGCTTGCCGAAGGCGGTCAGGGTCACCGTGAACGCCACCGACCCGCCCGGATCGGCCTGCTCCGCCGCGCTCTGCAGCCGCAGGCTCACCGGCCCCGGCGGCGGCGCGGGCTTGAAGAAGGGAACGGCGCCGTGTGCGATGACCGGACCGGAGGGGTTGGGGGCGATGAAGCCCGGGGTGGCCGAGGCGGAGCCGGAGCTCGACGAGGAGCTGGTCGAGGAGCCGCCGGTGACCGCGTCGATGCTGAACGGAGCCGAGGCGGGGTCGGTCCCCGGGGGCGCCACGGTCACCGTGGCGGTGCCCTTGGGAAGGCCGCCGGGCAGCGCGGCGAGGACCTGCTTGTCGCCCCACAGGGTCACCTGGGCGCTCGAGCCGCCGACGGTGACCGTGCCCTGCTGGGTGCCGAACGTGGTGCCGTCGATCTCGATCAGCGCGCCGGGTGCGGCGTGGGTCGGGGTGAAGCCGGTGATCCTGGGAACCACTGTCAGCGCCGGCGGATTCGCCGGCGGGCTGGTGCCGTTGGTGCTGACCGACACGGGGCCGGTGGTGGCACCGTCGGGCACGGTGAAGGCGATCGAGGTCGGCGACCAGGAGCTGACCGAGGCCGCCGTGCCGTTGACGCTGAGGGTGCCGGAGGAGGAGCCGAAGCCGGAGCCGGTGAGGGTCACCGCAGCGCCCACCGGGGCCTTGGCCGGCGACAGCCCGCTGACGCTGGCGGTGACGCCGAGCGTGCCGGCGGAGAAGGTCGTGCGGTCGAGTGGTCGGGTGAGCTGCACGCCGCCGCTGGTGGCGGCGTCGGGGATGACGAAGGTGACGGCGCCGTCGGACCAGCTGGCCACCGACGCGCCCGTCCCGTTGACGCTGACGCTGCCCGGACTGGAGCCGAAGCCGGAGCCGCTGACGGTCTCGTTCTGTCCCGCCGTGCCGGAGCCGCTCATGCCGGTGGCTTTCGGCGCGATGTCGAAGGGGGCGGTCAGCGAGAACTTCATGCGCGGTGCGGTGGCGCCGGTGTTGCCGGCGTCGAGCGGGGCGCTGAGGCTCACCGTGACCGCGCCGTCGCAGAACTGGCCGGGCATGGGCAGGTTGAGATGCTGCGAGTCGGCGAGCGACGGTGCGGCGGACGGTACGGAGGGGCACTGGCTGCCGCTCGACCCGCCGGCCGTCCAGGCGTAGCTCGCGCTGTAGAGCTCCCAGCCGGACTGCAGATGGAAGTCGAAGTTGGCGCCGACGAAGTGCACCGTCGCACCCGCGTTGGGCGAGGAGTTGTCGAGCGAGTTGCCGCTGGGATCGGTGATGTAGATGAGGTGGTTGTCGG
>CAZCJX010000117.1:2639-8034 GCA_964499205.1 uncultured Actinomycetes bacterium
CGATCCCGCGCCAGCGCCCCCTGCCACAGCGGCCAGCACGTCGTCAGGTAGAGATGCTCACCCGGCTCGGGATCGCGCACCACCGCCTGGTCGTCACCGGACACGATCTCGCGCTTGGCGATCTTGTACGTGTAGCGCCCGTACGACATCTCCACCTTGATGACGTCGCCGGGATGCAGGTCGCCCCAGCTCATCGAGAACCCGTTGTGGTTGCCGATCAGCACCATGCGGCCCTCACCGGGATACCCGGTGTGGTCCTCGTGCCCCGGCCCGGCGCTCAACACCCCGCTGTCCGACCCCTCGGTGACGATGGCCTCGAAGGAGATGCGGGGGATGGTCAGCCGGGCGAGCGGCTGGCCGTCAGCGAGATGCGGCTTCTGCACCGCGAAGACGCCGACCCCGTTGCCGCCCGCCACCAGCGCGTTGGCGGGGGAGACGTCGTGGATCGACGCCTGGGGGTGGGTCCTGGTCCAGTCGGCTTCGAGGCGGTGCTGCTGGAAGTCCTGGTAGCCGACCAGGACGCCGACGTAGCCGACGAGCAGGACACCGATGCCCATCAGCGCCCAGCTCGCCCTGCGCAGCCAACGATGTTTCCGGGAGCGCATCGGTCAGGGAGTACCTGTGGATCCGGGAGAGAAATGGGTAACCCGGCCCGGGCGGAATCACCACCCGGGCCGGGCTCCACTGCGCTAGGGGTTATCGCACGCGGCGGAGGCGAAGCCGCAGCGAGGGGACCAGTCGAAGCGAGATTGCGACAGCGATGAGGCCGAGGCCGGCCGGCAGGGCGGCGCCGCCGAACATCCCGGTCGAGGGGAGGTTCACGGTGTTGCCGATGTGGTCGTTCTCGGGGACCACGGTGCCGGACTTGGCGGCGGAGGCGGCCACCGAGACGTCGGCCACGGTGTCGCCGGTCTTGCCGAGGGCGCTGATGCCCTGGGTGTTGCCCTCGGTGTTGGTCCCGCTGCCGGGCAGCTCGGTGCACTGGTTCGGGTGATCGCAGCCGACCGCGCCGTTGATGAGGCGGACGTCGAGGGCGGCCACGTTGACCTCACGGTAGGTGGGGGTGTCGGCGACGATCTGCGGCAGGCCGCGGGTGATGTCGAGGGTCACCGAGCCCAGCGTGGGGATGCTGATCACGTCGTGCAGCTCCTGCCCGTCGCCGAGGGTCGGCAGGCCGGGGTTGGTGCCGTTGACGGTGCTGTGGTCGAGGTCGATGGTCTGGCCGAGGACGCTCACCGTGCGCAGGCCCGAGCTGCCGCAGACGAACTTGCCGTCCGAGCAGGCCGGCGCGGCGCCGACGCCCGCCTGGGCTGAGGAGGTGATGCCGGCGATCGACAGCACCGGGGTGGTGGCGTTGAGCTGGTTGACGGTGATGCCGGCGACCGCGGGGATCTGGCCGAGCACGCTGTCGATGGTGGTGGCCAGGCTCTGGCCGACCGGGAGGACGTCCAGGGCGCCCAGGGTGGAGGTCGCCGTGGAGAGGACGCCGCCGCCCGCGACCGGCACGGTCTTGGCGGTGGCGATGTCACTGGTCGAGGTCACCAGCTTGGTGACGTCGGGCAGGTCGAGGCCGGCCACCGCGTTGATGATCGCGTTCAGCGAGTCGAGCTGGGCCGAGACCTTGGTGTCCCAGAGCTTGAGCAGGTCGACGTTGACCGTCTTGGCGGTGGTCGTCGAGGCGCTGCCGGTGGTGCCGTCGAGGAGGCCGCCGATGGTCGTCAGCGAGCTGGCGATGGGGGCGGGAAGGCCGGCGCTGCTGGCGGCGCTGGAGAGGATCGAGCCGGCCTGCGAGGGGTTGGCGATGGCGTTGGTCAGGGTGTTGAGCAGCGACTTGAGGGTGGCGGCCAGGTCCTTGAGCGACGCGGTGTTGCCGGTGTTGAGGTTGATCGCGGGCAGCCCGACGTTGACCAGGGTGTTGGCGGCCGAGGTCTGGGCGCCGGCGGCGCCGCACTGGCCGGCCTGGGCGGCCGAGGCGGCGCAGGCGGTGAAGGGATCGACGGTGACGTTGAAGCCGCTGAGCGCGTTCTGGCCGCTGGCCTGGACCGCGTTGGCGCTGTCGAACACCTGGTTCTGCGCGGGCGGCTGGTTGAGGTTGGCCTGCACCGTGCTGAGGACCTTGAGCGGGTCGATGCTCAGGACCGGCGAGATGGTGCCCAGGTTGGCGGAGCTGAGGCCGCTGTTGAGCAGCGCGGTGGCGGTGGCGACGTTGTCGCTCGCCAGCGCGGCGCTGATCTGGTCCTGCAAGCTCTGCACGGCGCTGACCAGCGAGCTGAGGTTGGCGTTGACCGATTCCCAGTTGGTGTAGAGGGGAGTCGAGTCGGCGTGGCCGGCGACGATGTCGGTGGCGACCCCGTTGAGGGTGGCGGCGTCGTTGGCCTGGGCGATGGCGACCTGCAGGGTGTCCGGCATGTCGCTGAGGATGTCGAGGTTGATCGGGCACCCGGCCGGGGTGCTGCACACCGTCTTGGCGAGGCCGGCCAGCTGGCTGGTCAGGGCCTCCCAGGAGAGGACGCCGTTGGTGGGCGCGCCCACCGTGTTGACCAGGTTCTTGATCGGCGCGAGCGAGAGCTGAAGGCTGAGGGCAGCGGCCCTCGCCGAGCCCGCGGGCGTGGTCGACGAAGCCGCGGATGCGGTCGTCATCGGCAGGGCGCTGATCCCGGCCAGCACACCGGCCGCCAGCACCAACCTTCGTGTCTTCACTCCCCAGTGCCTCCTTCCTGGTCTTTCGGGCTGCTATTGGACTGTCAGGCTCCGCTAGCCTTGTACGCCGTCCCCGCCGGGGTCCCCTGGCGGCGCACACTTGCGGCTTGTGCCTGGTTTGACGTCCTGTGGAACGCTTCTCGTCCGTGAAACCTTGCGCTGGGTTTTCCCGGCGCTGAAATGTCCTGAGGTCTCCCGATGTCTTTAGGCACCGCCAGCACCCCCTCCCAGGGCGCCTGGCGCGTTCGTTTCGCTCCCTCCCCGACCGGCGCCCTCCACGTCGGCTCGGTCCGCACCGCGCTGTTCAACTGGCTGGCGGCGCGGGGAAGCGGCGGCGCCTTCGTCCTCCGCATCGAGGACACCGACCAGGGCCGCTACGTGCCCGGCAGCGAAGCCCAGATCCTCGCCTCGCTGCGCTGGCTGGGCCTGCAGTGGGACGAGGGTCCCGAGGTCGGCGGCCCGCACCAGCCCTACGTGCAGTCACTGCGCACCGAGCTCTACCGCGAGCACGGCGACCGCCTGGTGGCGGCCGGCGGCGCCTACTGGTGCACCTGCACCCCCGAGCGGCTGGCCTCGATGCGCGAGGAGCAGCGCCGGGCCGGCAGGCCGACGCGCTACGACCGCCGCTGTCTGGCCCGCCAGGACGAGGTGGCCGCCGAGCGCGCCGCCGGCGTCGCCGCGGTGCTGCGCCACGGCATGCCCGAAGGCGTGTCGCGCTGGGACGACCTGATCCGCGGCGAGGTCTCCTTCGACAACGCCGACGTCGACGACTCCGTCCTGCTCAAGAGCGACGGCTTCCCCACCTACCACCTGGCCAACGTCGTCGACGACCATCTCATGGAGATCACCCACGTGATCCGCGCCGAGGAGTGGCTGCCCTCGACGCCCAAGCACCTCGCCCTCTACGCCGCCTTCGGCTGGCAGCCGCCGCGCTTCGCCCACGTGCCCCTGGTGCTCGGCGAGGACCGCAACAAGCTGTCCAAGCGCCGCGGCGCCCGCGACGTGCTGGAGTACCGCGACCTCGGCTACCTGCCCGCCGCGCTGACCAACGCCATGGCCCTGCTCGGCTGGTCGAGCGGCACCGAGGAGGAGGTGTTCACCCTGCCCGAGCTGGCCGAGCGCTTCGCCCTGGAGCGCGTGCAGTCGGCACCGGCGGTGTTCGACCCCAAGCGGCTCGACGCCCTGCAGGGCCAACACGTGCGGCGGCTGCCGCCCGAGGAGCTGGCCGACCTGCTGGAGCCGTGGCTGCCGGGGCTGGATCACGCCCAGCGCCTCGCCCTGGTGCCGCTGCTGCAGGAGCGCATCGTGCGCCTCGCCGACGCCGCCGACCTCGCTGCGCCGCTGCTCGGCGCGCTGCGGTGGGACGAGAGCGCCGAGTTCCCGCCGCGGAAGGTCGACGCGGACACCGCCGCGGCGCTGCTCGACGCCACCTGCGAGGAGGTGTCGCACGGCGGCCTCTCCGACCTCGTGGCCATGCGCGAGCGGCTCACCGCGATGCTCGACGGGCGCAGCGTCAAGGCGCGTGACGGCTTCCGCGTCCTCTACATGGCGGTGCTCGGCCGTCCCCAGGGCGTCCCCGTCTTCGACGCCATGGCCTTCCTCGGACCCGACGAGACGATGTCGCGGCTGCGCTCGGCGCGCGCCCGGCTGCACTTGGGAGAAAGCGTGTGAGCGCAACCTCGATCGACACCGTGCGCGACGCCGTCGAGGCCTTCGTCAGCGACGCCAACCGCGAGTTCTACCTGCACATGAGCGGGCAGAAGGACACCCTGGAGATGGCGGCGATCGTCGAGAAGTACGGCGCGGCGTTCACGCCCGAGGCGATGCGCGCCTGCCTCGACGCGGCGGACGCGGCCGGCGACGAGGCGACCAGGCGCCGCTTCGTGGCGCTGGCCCAGGCGGTGGCCGAGTCCTGCATGGAGCGCGAGCTGGCCGCGCTGGGCGACGAGATCGCCACCGCCGAGGCACAGGCGACCATCGAGATCGACGGCGAGCAGGTGCCCTACTTCTCCGCCGCGGTGATGCTGCAGAACGAGCCCGACCGCGAGCGCCGCCGCCGCATCGACTCCGCGCGCCACGCCGAGATGGCCCGCCTCAACCCGCTGCGCGAGAACCTGCTGCGCCGCCATCACCAGCTGATCCGCGACCTCGGCTTCCCCGGCTACACCGAGTTCTACAGCACCCTCAAGGGCATCGACGTGCCCGCCCTGGGCGAGCAGTTGAAGGCATTCCTGGCCCGAACTCGTGACCTCTACGTGGCCCACATGGCGCCCTGGTTCGAGGAGGTCATCGGGGTTGGGTGGGCCGAGGCGGAGCGGCACGACGCGGCGGTGCTGATGCGGATGAGCGACCAGGACGAGTGGTTCCAGGGCGAGCGCATGCTGCCGGCGCTGCGCGAGACGCTGCTCGGCCTCGGCGTCGCCCTCGACGACCAGCCCAACGTGCACCTCGACACCGAGGACCGTCCCAAGAAGAACCCGCGCGCCTTCTGCGCCCCGGTGCGCACGCCCGACGAGGTGTACCTGGTCATCCGCCCCACCGGCGGCTACCAGGACTACCGCGCGCTGTTCCACGAGGCCGGCCACACCGAGCACTTCGCCCACGTGGAGCGCACCCGGCCCTTCGAGGAGCGCGACCTCGGCGACAACAGCGTCACCGAGGCCTTCGCCTTCACCATGGAGCACCTGCTCCTCGA
>CAZCJX010000118.1:0-3902 GCA_964499205.1 uncultured Actinomycetes bacterium
GCTGGCGAAGCTCGGGCGGCAGGGCGATGTGGTCGCTGTGGCTGCCCAGCTGGTCGAGCCACTGGTCGCGCGTGTAGCTGCGCGTCCAGTGGAACTGCATGGTCTGCGGCGCGGCCAGCTGCGGGCACGTCGCCAGTCGCTCGACCACCACGTCGACTCCGGGCGTCGGGCCGTCCGCGCTGCTGCTGCCGTAGCCGATCACCGGCGGCGAGAACTCCGCGGGCAGAGCTCGCTGGTACACGCTGCGCAAGGTGCGGGACAGCGGGTCCGGATGGCGTCCGATGCTCCAGAAGATGCAGAGGCGACCGCCGGGCCGCAGCAGCGACGCCGCCTTGCCGCTGCTGGCGACGGGATCGAGCCAGTGCCACCCCTGGCCACAGGTCACGCGATCGAAGCTGCGTCCTGCGGCGTCCCAGGTCTCGAATGCGCCCAGCTCGACGGTCACGCCGGTGCGTCGGGCCACGTCGGCCATGCCGGGATTGAGCTCCACGCCGAGAACCTGCGCGCCCCTCTGCAGCATCAGCCGCGAGGCGATGCCGGTGCCGCAGGCCACGTCGAGCACCGACAGCCGCTGCGGGGAGGGGCCGAGGATCGCGTCGATCAGCTCCGCTGGATAGCCCGGGCGGGAGCGGTCGTACCGCTCGGCCTCGCGGTCGAAGAGCCTGGCGCGCTGGCGTTCCACGTCCGCGCGACTCAAGCACATGCGCGCGGTTTGCGGGGACTACGATGCTCGCTCAGCCATGGACGAGGATGCGCGCCGCCGGCTCGCCGCCAGGATCAGCGAGGAATCGCAGCTCCCCTACTGCGACGACGACGAGGTCGAGGTGAGCCTCGAGTGGGAGATGGACGGCTACGGCGCCCTGGGCGGCCGCATCGTCCTGCGCAACACCGGCCACCGCGTCTGCCGCGTCGGCGGCAAGCCCGTGGCCACGCCGCTCGACTCGCACGGCGACCCGCTGCCCGTCCAGTCCGTGCAGACCATGGAACTGCGCATGCCCACATGGGTGGTGCTGCGGCCCGGCGCCCGGGCCGCCGCCGGAGTGAGCTGGAACGGCTGGTGCGGCGATCCCGCCTCGGGGCGCGTCCGCGTGCGCTGGGAGCACGGCGATGCCACCGTGGCGGTCAGCGGCCCGGCGCAACCTCGCTGCCACGGCGAGGGCCACGCCGAGAACCTGTCGTCGACGTGGTTCCGGGTGATCGACTGAACACAGCGGTTGCACCTACTCCGCGCGGCACTTAGGAAGTTCTTCCCCGGCCGTTCACCCTGCGGTCGCCTGCGGGCACCGGCGCGGCTGCTAGGTTGCCGGACCATGCTCACCACGCGCAGAGCTGCTGCGCTCGCCACCATCACCCTGGTCGCGGCCGCCGCGGCATCCGGGATCGGCCGCGCCGTCCCCGATGCCCGGGCGCAGACGGCGGCGACGGCCACCACGCCGATCAACCACGTGATCGTGCTGATGATGGAGAACCACACCTACGACAACCTCTTCGGCACCTTCCCCGGGACCAACGGTGCCACCCTTCCGCACGCCCCCGACCCCATGCCGTACGACATCAACCATTACGGCGACGCGCAGGTCGCCGCCATCGACGGCGGCAGGATGGACGAGTTCCAGTCCAGGGGCAGGGTGCAGTACCAGCAGAGCGACATCCCCAACTACTGGTCCTACGCGCAGCACTTCGGCATGTCGGACAACTTCTACACCTCGGTCGAGTCGTTGAGCAGCCCCAACCACCTGGCGATGATCGCGGCGCAGAGCGGGGGGCTGTACGGACTCGGCTGGACCACCCAGCAGTGCGGGTCGACGACGCTCAACGACCTCGCGGTGCAGAAGACGGCGGCGGGCGCGGAGTCCTGGGCTCCGGCGTGCTACGCGATCAACACCGTGCCGCAGCTGCTCAGCGCCGCCGGCCTGTCGTGGAAGTACTACTACTCGCAGTCGATCTGGGACGCACCGGCCTACGTGCAGGGACTTGGCTCCTCCCCCAACGTCGACAACCGGCCTGCCGACGTGATCTCCGACATCCAGGGCGGCGCGCTCAGCAACGTGTCGTGGGTGATTCCTCCGCAGGGCTCCACCGACCATCCGCCGGGGTCGATCCGGGCCGGGCAGAACTGGGTCACCTCGGTGGTCAACGCGGTGATGGGCAGCAGCTACTGGAAGGACACCGCCATCTTCCTGAGCTGGGACGACTGGGGCGGCTTCTACGACCACGTCCCGCCGCCCTCCGGTGGCGGGTACGGACCCGGCCTGTGCACCGGCCTGGTCGCCATCTCCCCCTATGCCAGGCGCGGCTACGTCTCCCACAACCAGGGAGAATTTGCCTCCTTCGACAAATTCATCGAAGCCAACTGGGGCCTGCACAACCTGGGGCAGCGCGACGCCGTCTCGGGAATCAGCAACCTCCGCGACCTCTTCGACTTCACCCAGGCCCCCCAGCCGCCGCTGACGCTGGCCACGCTGCCCGTCGACAACACCCTGTCGGTGCCCTCGGGTGGCAGCACCCTGCCCGGAGCCCAGGCCACCCTCGACCCGGTGGTGGGATGCGGGTCGACGACGTACACCTACGGGATCATCTACCAGCCCGGCGTGGCGCCGGTGGTGCACAACGTGACCGTCGACGGCGTCGCGCACGCCATGTCGGTCGCCGGACCGGTCTCCGGTGGCGTGCTCTACGACTACGCCACCAGCCTGCCCAGCGGCGAGCACACCTACAGCTTCACCTTCTCCGACGCCAGCAACAGCACCACGGTGACCTATCCCCTCAACGGCACGCTGTACAGCGGTCCCTCGGTGCATCCCTTCTGCCTAGGCAACGGCAAGGTGCCGGCCAATGGGCTGCTGGGCAAGGCGGTGACGTTCTCGATCACCTACACCTCGCCGGCGAACGTCGCGCCGGTGGTCGCCGAGGTCGATCTCGACGGCACGCCGCACGCCATGCACGCCGTCAACCCGACCGGCGGAACCCTCAACTATGCCACCGGCGTCCACTTCGCCTACACCACCAGCCAGCTGGCCCTCGGCGACCATTACTACCGCTTCCGGTTCGACGACGGGTCGGGGCAGGCGACGCTGGAGAACGGCGGCGCCGCGATCTCCACCATGCGGCTGGCCAAGTCCGCCGTGTCGCCGGCGAGCGGCACCCCGGCCACGCTGTACACGTTCTCGACGACGCTGACCGATGTCACCGGCGCGGCGCCGTTGCAGAGCTCGGTGTACATCGACGGCAGCCCGTATGCGATGCACTACGTGTCGGGGCAGTACAGCACGGGTGCGCTCTTCCAGTACACCACCACCCTGCCGGTGGGCAGCCACAGCTTCTACTTCGTCTTCCGCGACGCGCAGACGTCATGGTCGGATCCGTTCGGGGCCAAGGCGTACAACGGCCCGTCCACGGCGCTGACCGCGGCGACGGCGGTGGCGTCGCCGGCGCTGACCACCTCCCCGCTGCAGACGCACGACCAGAACCCCGACATCCCGCTGCCCGCGCTCGATGCCCTGGACGGGGACGGCTGAGGCACCTGGCGGCCGGCTGTGGCCGCGGCGCAGCCACCGATGAGAACCGGGGGGCGCTAACGTCGACACTGACATGACTGCGCAACAACCG
This sequence comes from uncultured Actinomycetes bacterium, assembly GCA_964499205.1. Lineage (GTDB taxonomy): Bacteria > Chloroflexota > Dormibacteria > Aeolococcales > Aeolococcaceae > DASRDZ01. The sequence continues at coordinate 3,610 of CAZCJX010000118.1, forward strand.
ACCCCGAAGAACCTCGCCGACCTCTACCAGCTCGCCCCGCTGGACTGGAACGACGTCCGCAGGGCGCTGGAAGCCAACCTCACCCAGGCTCCGGGAACAGGGGGCCCTGACCACCACACCTTCTGGTTGTCGACGGTCGACGCCGACGGGCGCCCACACATGACTGCCGTCGGCGCGTTCTGGGCGGACGGCCACTACTACTTCAGCGGCGGCCCCCGGTCCCGCAAGATCCGCAACATCGAACGCGACTCCCGCTGCGCCTTCGGAGTCGCCATCCGCGGCTACGACGTCGC